>CAZUAB010000070.1:0-12052 GCA_964617795.1 uncultured bacterium | reverse complement strand
GTACCGCCATCGCCGAGGCGCTGAAGGGGCAGAAGGTCCAGGCTGCGACTCTCGAAGGCTATTACCAACTCGGCACGCTTTACGAAGAGGCCGGCGAACGTGAACGTGCCCTCGAAATCTGGGACCGTATTCTGCGTTACGATCCGCGGTATCGTGATGTGCAGGACCGCCAGACCGTTCTGCGACCCGTCGAGCGCGTCGAGGCGCCGCTGGCTGAGGCCACCCCACCTGAGGGCACCGACAGTGAACCGGCACGTAGCGGCAGCCGGCGTCGCCGCTACATGATGCTTGAGGAACTCGGCCGCGGCGGTATGGGCATCGTTTACAAGGCGCTCGACCGCACTCTTGAGCGGATCGTTGCCTACAAGGTGCTGCCGACGGACCTTCGTCGCAATGAGGCGGTGGTGCGCAACTTCTTTCATGAAGCCAAGGCCGCCGCGGCGCTCACCCATCCCAATATTGTGGTCGTCTACGATGCCGGAGAGGATGACGATACAACCTACATTGCGATGGAATACATTGAGGGCCGTACCCTCAAGCAAATGCTGCGCGACGACGGCCCCTTTCCGGCGCCGCTGCTCCTTTTGGTTGGAGCCCAGACCTGCCGCGGTCTGGCCTACGCCCACTCGCGGCGTATCGTGCATCGCGATATCAAGCCGTCCAACCTGATGTGGCAGCCGAGCGAAAAGCAGGTCAAAATAGCCGATTTTGGTCTCGCCAAGGTCATTCAGGAGGTCGTCAATTTTCAGACCGTGGTTGGCGGTACGCCGTATTATATGGCCCCCGAGCAGATTCTTGGTGAGGAAGTGGATCAGCGCTCGGACATTTACAGTCTGGGCGCCAGCCTCTATGAATTGGCCACCGGGCAGGTGCCGTTTCCCAAAGGGGATGCCGGGTATCATCACATCCATAGCGAGGTACCCGATCCAGTGAAGTTGCGGCCCGATCTTCCGCGGCCGCTCGCCGACGTCATCATGCGCAGCCTGCGCAAAGACCCGGCGGACCGGTTTCAGGATGCCGATGCGGTACTCGAAGCCTTGCAGGCGACACGGGGGCAACTGGGCGGATGATGCTTGCAGAGCAAGAGTGGGCCGCAGTCGCGGCGGGGGGCGTACTTGTACTGCTGCTGATGGTGCTCATGCTACGTCGCCGCCGGCTTGATCGAAGTCTGCCGGCGACCCATCGCAATGCCCATGGCCGCAAGGCGCTGCGCGAGGCCGAACGGGCAGCCAAGGAAGGCCGCTATGCCGATGCTGCGCAGGCCTGGGAAGCCGCAGGCTGCATCGACGAAGCTGTATCGGCCCAGCGGCGAGCCGGCCGGCTCGCGGCGGCAGCGGACGTTCTCGTTCGCGCCCGCCGCACGGTTGACGCGGCTGCGCTTTATCGGCAATCGGGAAAATGGGCCCCCGCCGGTCGGCTTTACCTGCAGGCCCGCAAGTATGCCGATGCGGGGGAGATGCTTGAACGCGCCGGTGAGCGCGTCGAAGCTGCCGAGGCTTGGGCGCAGGCCGGGGATGCGTTGAAGGCCGGCGAGCTCTATGCCGCTGCCGGCGAGCTGGCCGAGGCCGTGGCGGTACTCTATCAGGGCCCGGATCGCGGCCGCTGGCTAGACGCATTTTTGCCGTGGTGGGAAGGCGAACTGGCGAGGCAGCACGGGCGGCTCGAACCGGCTGCCGAGTGGCGGCGGTGGCTCGAAGAGGCGCTCGACGCCGCTTCGGCGGCAGCTCGCCATGCCGACGAAGCGCGGCTGGCCGCCTATCTGGGCCGCTGGGCCGAGGCCGCGCTGGCTGCCGAGGCTGCCGGCAAGCTGGCCGAGGCGCGGCGGCTATACGGCATGGTGGGCGATCTTGATGGCGAAGCGCGTATGGCCGAGGCCCTTGGTGAAGATGGCGCCGCGGCGGCCGCGCGTGCGCAGGTGGCCGCGCGGGCAGGCAACCACGCGAAGGCCGCCGAGCTGTGGGAAGCCGCGGGACAGGCGCAAGCGGCGCTGGCGGCTTGGCGCGCCGCCGCACGTCCTGCCGAAGTCGCTCGTTTGGCCGAGGGGCTTGGCGAAGTGGATTTGGCGGCCTCAGCGTGGCGTGAAGCCGGCGAGCCGGCCCGGGCCGCCGTATTGCTGGAACGGTTGGAGCGCTGGGCCGACGCCGCTGCGGCATTTGGCGAGGCGGTCAACCCAAAACGCGCGGCAGAATGTTGGCGACGGGCCGTTCAGTGGGCCGCTGCGGCTGAGGCCGCGCATGCCGCCGGCGATGACCAGGCGGCCATCCGTGACTGGCAACAGCACCTGCGGACGAGCCCGACCGATCGGGCCGCAATCTTGCGGATGACCGAGCTGATGCTCGCCGAGGGGATGCGCGGTGCCGCGCGCAGCGTACTCGAGCCGTTGGCCGAGGCGCGACCTGCCGATGAGGCTGGGGTCGATGTGCTGTATCGGCTCGGCATGATTTATGAAGAAGAGCAGCGCCCCGCGGATGCGGCGCGGGCCTACGAGCGGATTTTGGCCTTCGATCTTGGCTACCGAGACGCCCGTGAGCGCGCCGAGCGCCTGCGCAGGCTGCATGATTTGTCGCTAAGTGCGCCACCGCAGCCACTGCCGGCTGCGGGTGGGGCAACGCAGCAGATCATGGAGCGTTATCAGCCGCAGGGTGAGCTCGGACGCGGTGGCATGGGCGTTGTTCTCAAGGCTGAGGATCGGATGCTTCAGCGCACGGTGGCGCTCAAATTGGTCCGAATCCCCAGCCAAGATCCGGCCGCACTGGACGCCGTGTTGCGTGAGGCGCGTGCAACGGCGCGGCTCAATCATCCGAATATCGTCCAAATCTACGACTGCAGCCTTGCCGACGGCAGCCTCGTCATGGCGATGGAGTTCGTCGACGGGCAGTCGGTCAAGGCGCTGATCGACCGCGAGGGTGCGTTGCCGCTTCCCGCAATAGTCCTTATCTTCGGGCAGGTGGCGCGGGCACTGGAATACGCACACGGCCAAGATGTCATCCACCGCGACGTCAAGCCGGCAAATATCCTGTGGACGCAGGATCGCGTGGCCAAACTGACGGATTTTGGGCTGGCTCGCGCTGCGGATGAATTGCTACGGGGTCAGACGACCGTCATGGGATCGCCGCACTACATGGCGCCGGAGCAAATCATGGGAGAGGCCGTGGATGCGCGCTGTGACCTCTACGCGCTTGGTGTCAGCATGTTCGAGGCCGCGACGGGCTCCCTGCCTTTTCCTCGTGGCGATGCCGGTTATCAGCACATCCATGCGCCGGCGCCGGACCCGCGCCAGTGGCGTGCCGAATTGCCCGAGGAACTCGCGGCGCTGATCCGGGATTTGATGGCCAAAAAACCTGCTGAGCGGCCCGCGGGCGCTCGCGAGGTGCTCGACCGCTTGCGGGCGGTGCTGCGGCGCGACTAGACTGGCCTGAACCCCGGCGTCGGCCGGGGTTCAGCGCGCGCCGCTCCATTCGGGCAGTGCGACAAAACGTTCCGCGGGGCGCAGGTCGAGGATCGTCTCGACCAAGAGCGCGGCGACCTTTTCGAGGTCGCTCAAATCGATCATTTCGGCCGGTGTGTGCATGTAGCGATTGGGCAGGCTGACGAGCGCGCTCGGGATGCCGCGCGTGCTGCGGTAGATCAGGTCGGTATCGGTACCCGTGTGGCGGCTGGAGGCCTCGTGTTGAATCGGGATCTCACAGCGCGCAGCCACGTCGCCGAGGCGGCGCACAAGCGCGGGATGGTTGGATGTTCCGTGCGTGAGCGTGGGTCCGCCGCCCAGCGTCACCTTGCCGTGGCGGGCTGCCGGCACGCCGGGAACGTCGGTGGCGTGCGTGACGTCGATGACAAACGCCAAATCGGGGTCGATCGTGCGGGTGGCGACGAGCGCTCCGATTCCGCCGATCTCTTCTTGGACGGTTGACAAGGCGATTACGCGGACGTGCAACTCGCGTCGTCGGGCGGCCAAGCGCCGCAGCACGGTGGCAGCTGCCCAGACTCCGATGCGGTTGTCGAGCGCCCGTGAGATGACGCGGCGGTCGCCGATTCGCTCGAACCCGTCGGCCAGCGTTACCGGCAGGCCAACACGCAGCCCTGCAGCGCGCACCTCCTCCTCCGAGGTGAAGCCGCCGTCGAGAAAGACCTCGTCGATGCGTGGGGTGCGGCGTTCACCTTTGTGGGTCTGCAGGTGAATGGGGACGGCGCCGATTACGGCCGGAACCGGCCCATCCGGGCCGTGGATAACGACCCGCCGCCCCGGCAAAATGGCCGCATCAACGCCGCCAATCGGTACCACACGCAGCAGCCCTGACGTCTCGATGTGGTTGATCATCAAGCCGATCTCGTCGGCGTGGCCAGCCACCAATACGGTTGGCGGCGCTTCGCTGCGGCGGCTCTTGCGGCCCGGCAGCAACTCGGCCCAGACGTTGCCGTAGGCGTCGCTCTGCACACCGACGGCGGTGTCGCGGATGTGTTCGGCCCAGACACGCTGCACCGGTGCTTCGAAGCCGCTCGGGCCGGACGCGGCGGTCAGGCGGCGGAGAAAATCCAGATCGTCTTCATTGGGCAGCATGGGGCATGGACTCCGTAAGTGGAACGCGCAGGTGGTCTTAACCGAAGAAGACGCTGCGGCGGCGGGCCAAGCGGGCATAAATCATCGCATGGATCGTGCGCCGCACCTTGAGCGTCAGTTCATTGACGAGGATTTCATTGTCGGCCTCTTCGGGGCCGTACTCAAGCGGGAACAGCATGGGTTCGCCGAAACTGATCGACCAGCGGATCGGCAGCGTCACCAGCACGAGCGGTCCAAGCCATGGCAGGGTCGGAGTGAACGGCACATAGGGTACGCCCAGGGTCTTGGCCAAGAGGTCGAAATGCCCGAGGATCGGGTGGATCTCTTCGGCGCCGACAACCGCGACGGGGATGATTGGAGACCGTGCCCGCATGGCCAGCTTGACAAAGCCGCCGCGACCGAAACGCTGGAGTTGGTAGCGGGCGCGGTAGGGCTTGCCGAGCCCCTTGACGCCCTCGGGGAAGACGGCCGTCAATTGATCGTCGCCCAGCAGCCGGAGCGCATTGTCCATAGAGGCGCGCACACCGCCGTAGCGGTAGACCATGGTACCGAGGAAGGGAAAGTAAAAGACGAAATTCTCGACAAGGAAACGTACGGTGCGGCGGGCGGGATGCTCGACCCGGACCGCGTGTTTGATCATGGCGCCGTCGTAGGGGAGCATGCCCGAATGGTTGGAGACGAGCAGCGCCCGTCCCCCCGCCGGCACGTGCTCGACACCCAGCGCCTCGACTCGCCACCAGCGGCGATAAAGAAAATCCGCAAGACGCTCCGCGCGTTCCTCGAAAACGGGGTCGAGGCCAAACGGATCAATGTCGAGACTGCGACCGGCCAGCAGGGTCTCATGGTAGAGCCGCCAATAGGTGGCCGGCGACAACATGCGCAACAACCCGCGCAGTTGCTCGAAGAGCTCGTCCCGGAGGTCGCGTTGCCCGGGGCCATCCGGAAGGCGCAGCTCGTCAAGCGCCCGGAATGAGGCCTCCAGGCGATTTTCGATTTGACGCAGGTCAAAGAGCGGGGCAGCCGGAGGTTTGGCTTTACGCGGCGATTCTGCGGGCCGTTTTTTTGGCGAGACGGTGATGGTTTGCCCTGCGCGCGATGGTTTGACCGTCGCCGGTTTGGGCGTGTCGCTGCGACGTGCGGACGCGGCAGGTTTGGTCTTCGGTCGGGTTGCGGTCTTGCCAACCGGGGCCGGCGTCGCCGAGTCGGTGACCGGTGCGAGGCCGAGGGCGGCGAAGGGATCGTTGCCGAGAGCGGGACGTCGAGGGTTGGCCATGGCCTTCAGCATAGCAGCGGCTGTGCGCCTGTGTCGACCCCCGGGCGCTTTGTTGCACGGTTCAGGCTTGCGGCCAGGCGGTTGTAGGGGTCAGCCGGTGCCAGGTTTCGATCACGAACGGATGGGCGTGCCGTCGGTCGACGCCGTGGGGTTGGCGATCGACGCAGCGCCATTCTGACCAATCGACCGGAGGAAAAAGCACGTCCCCCCCCGGGGTGGCCGCGACGCGGGTCCAATAGAGCCGGTCGGCGTACGGCAGGGCAAGGGCGTAGATGTCGGCGCCGCCGATGATCATGATTTCTTCGGGGGCCTCGCTCGCGGCGGCGCGAAGCGCCTCGCCGAGGCTAGGGACCAGCAAGGCTCCCGGCGCCTCGCGGAGGGTGCGCGAGAGGACGATGTTGCGACGGCCCGGCAGGGCGCGGTGTCCCAGCGAATCCCAGTTGCCGCGGCCCATGATCATGGGCTTGCCGCGCGTCTGCGCCTTGAACCACGCGAAATCATCCGGCAAATGCCATGGCAGACCGCCGTCTTTGCCGATAGTGCCGTCGGTGGCAACGGCGGCAATCAGCGCGACGGGCGGCCGCCCGGTCATACGGCCACCGGTGCGGGGATGCGCGGGTGCGGGTCATAATCGACGAGCGTGAAATGCTCGTAGGCGAAGTCGAACAGGTCGCTGACGGATGGGTCGAGGCGCATCGTCGGCAACGGGCGCGGTGTGCGGCCGAGCTGGCTGCGCGCCTGGTCGAAGTGGTTGTGATAGAGGTGCACGTCGCCGAATGTGTGGATGAATTCGCCCGGTTCGAGCTCTGTGACCTGCGCGATCATCATCGTAAGGAGTGCGTACGACGCGATGTTGAACGGCACCCCGAGAAAGACGTCGGCGCTGCGCTGGTAGAGTTGACAGCTCAGCTTTCCATCAGCAACGTAGAACTGGAACATGACATGGCAGGGCGGCAGCGCCATGCGATCGACCTCGGCCGGATTCCAAGCCGACACGAGCAGTCGCCGCGACTCAGGATTGCGCCGGATCATGTCGACAACACCGCGGATCTGGTCGATCGCTTGGCCGTCCGGGGTGGGCCAGGCACGCCACTGCACGCCGTAGACCGGCCCCAGGTTGCCGTCGGCGTCCGCCCATTCATCCCAGATCGTGACCCCACGTTCTTGCAGCCAGCGGACGTTGGATTCGCCGCGCAAAAACCACAGCAGTTCGAGAACAATCGATTTGAGGTGGACCTTTTTTGTCGTCAGAAGGGGGAAGCCCGCGGCAAGATCGAAGCGCAGTTGCCGCCCGAAGACCGAACGGGTGCCGGTGCCGGTGCGGTCCCCGCGATCGACGCCGTGGTCAAGGATATCCTGCAGGAGATCAAGGTAGGCGCGCATCAGTGGGACTCCTTGGGGGCTGTCTCGGCAAGCTGGACCATTAGGCGTTCGGCAGCAACGAAGGGGTCGCCGCCCGCGGCGTCGAGTACCGTGTCGATGGCCTCATGGCCAAGCTGCGCCGCGCCGCGTCGACCCCACTCGTCGCGCACGATCAGCCGCAGCCACGCGGCCCATTGCCGACGTCGACGCGTGGCGACCGCGTGCGCATCCATCGTGGCCGCATCGAGCGCGTCGGTCAGCTCACGAATACCGACACCGCTGAGGGCCTCGGTGCGATAGAGCGGCAGTGCCTCGTCGCGATGGTCCACGCTGCCGCTGCGATCGCGGCTATGGCGCAGTACGGCGCGCAGTTCGCGCAGGGTTCGTGAGCTCTCGGCGAGGTCGGATTTGTTGAGTACGTAGAGGTCGGGAATCTCCATGATGCCCGACTTGATGAACTGAATGGTGTCACCGCTCGATGGCTGTAGGACGAGCGCAACGAGGTCAGCCGCATCGGCGATGTCCGTCTCGGTTTGGCCGACGCCGACCGTCTCGAGAATGACGCGGTCGAAGGCAGCCGCAAGCACGACCATCGAAGGCCAGGTGCTGAGTGACAGGCCACCCAAATGGCCACGCGTGGCCAGCGAGCGCACGAACACGGCATCGTTGGCCGGCAGTTGCATGCGAATACGGTCACCGAGAAGCGCGCCACCCGAGCGCCGGCTCGATGGATCGATCGCAAGCACCGCAACACGCTGGTCGCGGCTGAGCCATTCGAGGATCAGGCGCGCAGTAAGCGTGCTCTTGCCAACGCCCGGTGGGCCGGTGATACCGAGGATGCGAGCGCCCGGACGCACGCCGGCGTAGAGGTCCGACAACAGCCGGCGACGTGCCTCGCGGCTTGCTGGTCTGGCGTCGTCGGCCAAATTGAGTGCCAGTGCGATGGCTGTCCGGTCGCCGGCCCGCACCGCCGCAGCAAGCCCGTCGGCTGCTGATGCAGGGCTCACGCGGAAGGGGCGTGCCGTGCGTCGAGCAGATCGAGAATCGACGCCATAATGCGATTCAGATCAAAATCCTTGGGTGTATAGACCGCAACGACGCCGGCGGTACGCAGGGTCTCGGCATCCGCGTCAGGGATGATGCCGCCGATGAAGACCGGGACGTCGGCCAGTCCGGCGTCGCGCAGACCGTCGAGGACCTCCGGCACGAGGGTATCGTGGCTGCCCGACAGGATCGACAGGCCGACAGCGTGGACGCCCTCTTCGACGGCGGCGCGCACGATTTCATCGGGGCTTAGACGAATGCCCTGATAGACGACTTCGAAGCCAACGTCGCGGGCCCGCACGGCAATTTGCTCGGCGCCGTTGGAGTGACCATCTAGGCCGGGCTTGCCGATCAGCAGTTTGGGCGGGCGGCCGAGGGCCTCGCCGAGCCGCCGTACGCGGGCGCGCAGGGCATCGATCGCCGCGTCGCCGCCGCTCAAGGCGACGTGGTCGATACCCGTTGGCGGTCGGTATTCCCCGAAGACGCGGCGTAGCGTATCGGTCCATTCGCCGGTTGTGACGCCGGCCTTGGCGGCTACGATGCTAGGGCCCATAATATTGTCCGATCCCCGGGCGGCGTCTTCGAGGGCTCGCAGTGCATCGGCGACGGCGCCCGCTGCACGCTTGGCCCGAAACGCGTCGAGTCGGTCCAACTGCTCCTGTACGTCCGCGGGGTCGACCGTGAGGATGGAGCCTGCGCCGCCGAGCGGTGAGGGTTCGGCCTCGGTCCAGCGGTTGACCCCGACCAGGATGTCCTCGCCGCGCTCAATACGGCGGATACGCGCGGCGTTGGCGGCCACCAGTTTCTCCTTCATATGCTCGATCGCGTTCAATGTACCGCCGAGGGCCTCGATCTCGTCGATCTCAGCCTTGGTGCCGGCCTTGATTGCCGCCACCTTGGCCGCCACCACCGGGTTGCCGTCAAAGAGATCTTCATACTCCAGAATGTCCGTTTCATAGGCCAAAATCTGCTGGCAACGCAGGCTCCATTGTTGATCCCAGGGGCGCGGCAGTCCAAGTGCCTCGTTCCAAGCCGGTAGTTGCACAGCACGCGCCCGTGCATTCTTCGACAGGGTCACGCCCAACATCTCATAGAGGATACGGGCGACATTGTTCTCGGGTTGCATGGCCGTCAAGCCAAGCGAGTTGACCTGAACGCCGTAACGGAAGCGGCGCATTTTTTCGTTGCGGACGCCGTAGCGATCGGCGGCAATCTCGTCCCACAGCTCTCCGAAGGCGCGCAGCTTGCTCATCTCCTCGATGAAGCGAATACCGGCATTGACAAAGAAGCTGATGCGCCCGACAATACGCTCCATGGTCTCGTGGTCGACGCCGCGGGCCTTGACGGTGTCGAGTACGGCAATGGCGTTGGCCAAGGCGTAGGCGACCTCAAGGACAGGCGTGGCCCCGGCCTCCTGCAGGTGGTAGCTGCAGATGTTGGTCGGGTTCCACTTCGGCATGGCATCGACCGTGTAGCCGATCATGTCGCCAATCAGTCGCAGGCTGGCCTGCGGCGGAAACACCCAAGTGCCGCGTGACAGGTACTCCTTGAGGATGTCGTTCTGCGTCGTGCCTTGCAACAGGGTAGGAGAGGCCCCGCGCTCTTCGGCCACGGCAACGTAAAGCGACAGCAGCCACGCCGCCGTCGCATTGATCGTCATCGAGGTATTCATCTGGTCGAGCGGGATCTCGGCCAGGAGGGTCCGCATGTCGTCGATGTGGGTGACGGGAACACCGACCTTGCCAACCTCGGCGCGTGCCAGCGGGTGGTCTGAGTCGTAGCCGATCTGCGTTGGCAGATCAAAGGCGATCGACAGGCCCGTCTGACCTTTGGCGAGGTTCTTACGGTAAAGCTCATTGGACGCACGGGCCGTGGTGTGGCCGGCGTAGGTCCGCATGAGCCATGGCTGCTGCTTGGCGGTGCGCTCGGTCATCGACGGGTCATCCTTTCGGGGCGATGGTGCGGGTTCGGCCGGCCGCGCCGGCATGGTGTTTCACGTGAAACAATGCTCAGCGGCGCAGGACCCGGCGCACGAATCCGTCGAATTGATCGTCGCTATAAAAGCGGATCGACAGCTGCCCGCCGCGCGCGGTCCGAGTCACCTTGACCGGCAGGCCGAGTTGCGATTCGAGGTCGCGTCGCAGTGCTTCCCAGTCCGCATCGAGACCCGTCGCCCGTTTGCGTTTGCGAGCACGGGCGAGCGTCTCGGTAGCGCGCACGCTGAGCCCGTCGCGGCGTGCCGCATCGGCGGCCTCAAGCAGCGCTTCGCGGTCTTCAATCGCCAACAGGGCGCGCACGTGCCCCTCGCTAAGGTCGCCTTGGACCAAATGCATCTGCACCTCTTCGGGCAGTTGCAAGAGACGCACCTTGTTGGCGATGTAGGGGCGCGATTTGCCGATTCGCTCGGCGACCTCCTGCTGCGTCAGACCGAAGGTGTCCATCAACTGGATGTAGCCGCGGGCTTCCTCGACGGGGTTCAGGTCGGCGCGCTGAACGTTTTCGATCAATGCAATTTCGAGCTGGGCCTCGGCCTCAAGCTCGTGCACGACGACAGGAACCTCGGTGAGCCCGGCCAGCCTCGCGGCGCGGGCGCGCCGCTCACCGGCGACGATTTCGAAGCGGCCGCCGCCGAGCGGGCGCACAACGAGTGGCTGCAACACGCCGAACCGACGGATACTGGCGGCCAGATCCTCGAGCGAACGCGGGTCGAAGTGTTGGCGCGGCTGGTAGGTGCCAGCCTGCAGCACGTCAAGGGCCAGCGTGCGCAGGCCGGGCGTCTCGGGCGCATCGTCACCGCCGGGGATCAGGGCGCTCAAACCGCGACCGAGGGCGTTGCGGCGGGGTGTGGGTTTATCGGCGGAACGGACCATGGGGCGGCGCCTTTCGAGCGGACGGAAAGAAGTCAGATGCCAGGTCGGCCGACCTGGGGTCGACCGTGTTCGGCGCGGAGGATCAGTTCGAGAGCAAGCTCGTGGTACGCGGTGGTACCGCTGCTTGCAGGGTCGTAAAGGTCGATTGGGCGGCCATAGCTGGGCGCCTCGCTGAGCCGCACATTGCGCGGGATTACCGTTTCGAAAACCTGCCAGCCGAAATGGCCGGTGACGTCCTCGGCGACCTGGTGGCAAATGCGGTTGCGCTTGTCGAACATCGTCAACAAAATACCGTCGAGTTCCAGCGTCGGGTTGAGATGGCGACGCACCAGTTGTACCGTCTCAAGTAGACGCCCCAGCCCCTCAAGGGCGAAGTACTCACATTGCAACGGTACGAGCAGGCCCTGCGCGGCTGTGAGGGCATTGACGGTCAGCAGCCCAAGGCTGGGAGGACAGTCGATCAGCACGATGTCCGTGTCTTCGGCCAAGGGCACGAGGGCTTCGGCCAGCCGCCGTTCACGACCGATCTCGGGCACCAGTTCGACCTCGGCCCCGGCCAGAGCCGGGTGGGCCGGCAGTACCCGCAGCCCGGCGATCTCGGTGTCGAGCAGGGCGCTGCGTACCGGCTGATTTTGCATCAACACTTCGTAGGTGCCGGGGCGTGGCGGCGGCTGGTGGCCGAGTGCGCTCGTGGCGTTGGCCTGGGGGTCAAGGTCGACAAGGACGACTCGGCGGCCTTCGCCGGCAAGGGCGGAGGCAAGGTTGACCGAGGTCGTGGTCTTTCCGACCCCGCCCTTTTGATTGACGACGGCGAGGATGCGCATAGTGGGGTCATGCTAGCAGAGGTGTTGGGGGTGTACCAAGTGTCCCCCAAATGTTTCACGTGAAACACGGGGCGGTGAAACGGGCGGGCTGCGGCGCCGGGGGCTTGGCGCCCGGCTCGAT
>CAZUAB010000069.1:6474-12262 GCA_964617795.1 uncultured bacterium | reverse complement strand
CAAACGCTACCTGTTTATGGGCCACTCCCAGGGGTCGAGTACCGGTGTACCCTACCTTGCCGTGCGCGGCGAACGTCACGTCGGCGCCGTGCTGAGCGGCGCCAGCGGTGGGCTCGTGCTGGCGCTGCTGGAAAAGGTCGAGCCGCTGCCGATTCCGCTGATGTTCGAGCTGGGCGTGGGCGCCGAGGGCGAGTATGATGGCTTCCACCCCATTCCCAATCTGCTGCAAACCTTCGCCGAATCGGCCGATGCGTTGCCCTATGGGCGCTACTTGCTGCGTGAAGGCTACGGAGATCGGCCGAGTTGGCGGCCGCTGCACCTGTACGTCAGCGAGGGCCTGAGTGACGCCTACACACCGCCAGCGTTGCTCGAAGCACTGGCCACGACACTCGGCGTCGAACCCGTAGCGCCATTGCTGCAAACCATCCCGGCACTCGAACTCGATCGGCGGACCATCCGCCAGCGACCCGTCGGGGGCAACTGGCCCACTACCGACGGCGAGCCGCGCACAGCCGTGTTGGTCCAATACGACAGCGGCCATTTTTCACTCTTCGACCAGCCTGAAGGTACGCGCGAGTTCGTCGATTTTCTGGCCGCGGCTGGCCGGCTCGAAACGCCCTTGCTGAGGGCGCGTTGAGGGGACAGTCGAGTCATTCGACATGCATGACGCATCGTGTTATCCTGTTTGGAACGGTTGTTTGTCTGTTTGACGCGACCGTGGAATCTTTAAGGAGGCGATCGTCGGCCCGACCAAGGTCTGACGTCGCCGGGTGGATTCGGACTGGCACCCCGGCTCTGCCTTGAGGCCCACCGTTACCCGGAGGTGTCCATGACGGTCCTTACGCGTGCCGGCTTTTTCATCGCGGTTGCGATGCTTGCCGGCTGCGGCCCGTTGCTCTCGCCGTCCCCGCCCGATTCGCTCCTTGAACCCTTGACTGCCGCTCCGCACGAAGCCCGTCGTGACGGCAGGCCAAGTGCACCCGCAGGTGAGGTTGCCGAGTTGGCGCGTTGGCTACGGCCGCATACACGCCACTATGGCGATGCCGCACGCCGCAAAGTCGCCGATGATATTCTCGTCGCGGCCCGCAGCTACGGCTTGGATCCGCTGCTGGTGGCCGCCGTGATTGTGCGGGAATCGCACTTTCGCAGCCACGTCGTCAGCTTCGCTGGCGCGGTCGGATTGATGCAGGTATTGCCCTGGGTTGCCGAGGATGTCGCGACACGCCACGATGTGCCTTGGGATGGACCGTCCACACTGCGCGACCCCGCCCGCAACATCCGCATCGGCACAGCGTATCTCGCCGAACTTGTCGAGCGCTTCGACGATACGGCCTTGGCGCTGGCCGCGTACAACATGGGCCCGACCCTGCTGCGTGCGCGCCTCAATCAAGGCTTCGTACCACGTGGCCCCTACGTGCGCAGCGTCATGCAGAGTTGGCGCGCATTGGATGCTCAACGCGGCTACGAGCGCGACTTTGTCCGCCGCACGCAGCGCCGCTTTTCCGCCGGCTGATCGGCAGCGGCGCGGGCCGTGCCCTTGACCGCAGCAGGCGGTCAGGCGTACAATCCAACGATGCAAGACCACATCCGACGCGTCCGCTTGTTCGCCCTGCTGCCGGTTCTGCCGGTGCTGCTGGCGGCCGGCTGTAGCGAGCCCGACGCCCCGCGCCCCAAGACGGCCGCAGCCCCGCTCGGTCTCCCCGATCTACCGGACGGCGACCTGCGCATGGGCCGACGGCTTGTCTATCAGGTGGCCGTACGCAGCTTTCAGGACTCCAACGATGACGGCACGGGTGACTTGGAAGGCCTACGCCGCCGCCTCGACTATCTGCGCGAGCTGGGCGTCGGGCTGCTGATCCTCGAGGACGTCGTCGAAGCCGGCGCGGCCGATGGTGGGCGGGCAGCGCTCGATTGGGGCGCAATCGACCCACGGGTCGGCGACGAAGCGAGTTTCGCAGCACTGGCCGTATCGGCAGCCGCTCAGGGCCTCGCCCTTGGCCTCACGCTGCCGCTCAACCATGTCGACGAAGGCCACGCATGGTGGCAGGCGGCCCGTGGCTCGTCGACGGCCGTCGAACGCGGCTACTTCCGAACGGCCACGGCGCCAATCCTCTGCGAGGATATTCCGAACATCCCACTGGATCCGTACCGTGCCGACGCGCTGGACGGCAGTGACCACTGGACGCAGCTCGATCACGACACGCTGGCGTATCACCGGTTTGCGGCGACAAGCCTTGACGTCCGGCTCGATGTCGCTGCCGTCGCCGATGCGGCCGCCGCCGCCGTGGCTCGTTGGCGCGAACGTGGCGTTACCGCCCTGATGCTACCGGACACCTATGCGTGGCAGGAACGCGACAGTGACTGCGACCAGCGAGCGGCCTCACATGAACTGTTGGCAGGGTGGCGAGCAGCGGGTGTGTTCCGCGACATGGCACTGATCGGCTTTCCGCGGCCGCCGATTCAGGCGCCGCAATCCGACCACGATCTCACGGTCGGCTGGCTTGGCAGCGCCGGGGCGCCTGAGTTCGACGGTGTTGTGGCGGGTGATCTTACCGAATGGCTGCGGCAGGCCTTCGTTGACCCCGAGGCGCGTACGGCCTTGCGCGGCGCGATTCATCGCCACGCCGAATTGCGCACATTGGCCGACGGCGCAGCCGGGCAGGTTGTCTGGGCCAGCGGCCACACAGACACGATGCGGCTGGCGGCAACGGCCGGCGATGACCGGGGGCGCCGCTTGGCCTTGAGTTTGATTTTCGGCGCGCCATTCACGCCTTGGCTGTATTACGGCGACGAGCTTGGCTTGGGCCCCAGCGCGGGCGACTCGGGCGGCGATTGGCGTTCGCTGGGCCGTGCGGCGATGCCCTGGGCCGCAGACGAGCCCAATCTCGGCTTCGGTGCGCAGCCACCGCCGATCCCGGGCCCAATCGGTGCGGCCGAGCGCACCGTCGACCGGCAGCGCACCGATGAAGGCAGCGTACTGGCTTGGGCAAGGCGCCTGATGCGGCTTCGCTACCGCGTGCCGGCCCTTGCTGCGGGCGGCTGGGCAGATCTCGACGTGCGCGATCCCCAGGGCCGCGTTCCCGGCGATGTCATCGGTTTTCTGCGCAGCCATGCGGACGGCGGTCTGGTCGTGCTGGTCAACTTTTCCGACGCTGACCTCCGCGTCGATGTGCGCCTGCCGCAAAGCGGCTGGGCCGCTGGCTCGCCGCTGCATGACCTGCTGAGCGACCGGGTGCTGGTCGAGGCGCACCCCGGGGATCCGTCAACGCTCTCGCTGACGGTGCCACGGCGCGGTGCGCTTTGGGTCGCCCCGCAGCCCTGAACGCCGGCGACGCTTTTGGGCCGCGCTTTTGCTACAATGGGGGCCATGACGAGGGCTGAGGATGACATGATCGTTGTCCGCCTGAACGGCGCGGCAGCGCACGTACCCCCAGGTACGACCGTGGCGCAGCTTTTGGCCGCATTTCGCTTGCCGGAGCGCGGCGTCGCCGTCGAGGTTTCCGGCGAGGTGGTGCCGCGCAGCCGATGGGCCGTGCGCCCGCTTGTCGAGGGCGACAGGATCGAACTGGTACACATGGTAGGAGGCGGTGCATGACTCAAGATTCTCTACCCGGCGACGAACCGCTAGTCCTCGGCAAGTACAGCTTCCGCAGCCGCCTGCTGGTCGGGACGGGCAAATACCGTAACCCCGAAGAAACCCGGGCTGCGCTGGCCGCCACCGGCGCCGAGGTTGTCACACTCGCTGTACGGCGCGTCGATCTGGATTCACCGAACGGGCTGCTGGACGTGGTCGACCCCGACCGCTACACGCTGCTGCCCAACACCGCCGGCTGCTACACCGCCGACGATGCCATCCGTACAGCCCGCCTCGCCCGCGAGGCTCTGGACACCGACTTCGTCAAGCTCGAAGTGATCGGCGACCCTCGCACGCTCTTTCCCGACGTCGTTGAGACGATCCGCGCTGCCGAGGTCCTCGTCAAGGAAGGCTTCACCGTATTGCCCTACACGAGCGACGATCTCGTGGTTGCACGCAAGTTGCTCGATGTCGGCTGCCCGGCTGTGATGCCGCTTGGCGCGCCCATCGGCTCGGGGCTCGGCGTGCGCAACCCGTTCAACATCCGCATTCTCGTCGAAGAGCTTGGTGCACCGATCATCGTTGATGCCGGTGTCGGCACCGCCTCACACGCCGCGCGGGCCATGGAACTCGGCGTCGACGCGGTGCTGATGAACACGGGGATCGCCGCCGCCGCGGATGCCGTACGAATGGCCCACGCCATGCGGCTTGCCGTTCTGGCCGGCCGGCACGCCTTTTTGGCCGGACCCATGAAACCGCGGCTGCACGCGGCGGCCTCATCGCCGCTGGATGGGCTGATCGACTGAGCGGCGACGCACCGCGACGACTGGCGATCTGGGATCCTACCGCCCTGGCGGACCCCGGCGCCGACTTGCTGCTGGCTGCGCTCGCCGACCCCGACTGGCCTTGGGACGCTGTTCGCCTGCGCCGTAGCGGCTTGCCGCACGGCCGCCTTGAGGCATTGGTCACGCAGATCCGCGAACGGGGCCTGGCCCTGCATTTGGACGCCGCCGATGCCGTTGGATTTGGCGACTGCACTGTACATACCGCGATCAACTCGCTGTCGGGCCTTGCCCGCCAGCCGGGCCAACGCCTGTGCGTCAGCGTCCACAATGCGGCAGACATCGATGCGGCAGTTGTTGCGGGCGCCGATGTGCTCCTGTGGGGGCATGTGTTTGCGACGCCCTCGAAGCCGGGCAGGCCCGGTCATGGCTTGACAGCGCTGGCGGCAGCGGCCCGTCAGGCGGCGCCGCGACCACTGCTCGCCGTCGGCGGTATCCGCCTTTTGGACGAAGCCGCGATACTGGCTGCCGGGGCCGCTGGCTGGGCCGCGATCCGGGCGCCTTTCCGTCGATACGGATCCCGTTAGGGCGTCGTCAGCGAATAGGTCACGCGGTCGTCGGGAACGCCAGACTCCTCGTCGCCGTCCCGTTGCCCATCGTACAGCGCCAAGCCATCCCGATCGTGGCCGCCGTCGACTTCCAGCGTCACGGCGCCCCCCGTCATCGGCGCCACCGGTGTGTAGTGTAGCCAAGGAGAGGCCAGCATCACTGGCGAACCCCCAACAAACAGCGCCGCCAGTCGGGTTTCGATGCGGTAAGAGCCGCAGCTCGTGCAGGGCACGACGGAGTCGAGCATGAGGTGGGCGCCGCCGCTGGCGACGATCCGTAGGTTGAACACGTCCCAGATGAAATTGTGGCCGACAAGCGCATCGCGACCCCAAGCGCGAGTCGCATCCCGGACAACCTGTGAATTGTCGGTACTACGCACCGCGGTGCCCTCGGCCAGTGTTTTGGCGACCCACAGGAGGTTCGGCGTCGTAAACCCCGTCACCGGGACCAGCAGGTCGCGCCTGTTGGGACTCCATAAATACAGGCCGGTAAGGTCCGAATCGTCATGCAACGCCAGATCCCGCACGCGCAGCCCATGGTTGCCGACAAGGCCATCGACAGTCCAACTGGGACGCAGCGGCAGGCTGCCCGTCGGACCCCAAGCCGCAGCGGCAGATACCGGTGACCCCGCACTCGGCAACAGGCGCGCAAAGGGCACCTGCTCCGGATGCCAGACGGCTGGATCGAGCCGCTCGACCACGCCCGGGCGCGCCGGCGCGCTGCGCATGTCGAGCAAGCGGCAAACAATCGGCGTCTCGCCGTCCCAGAGGCCAAGGTCGGTACTTTCGGTGACCACGCGACTACCCGGCGGCGCACACTGCAG
>CAZUAB010000069.1:0-6464 GCA_964617795.1 uncultured bacterium | reverse complement strand
CGTTGAGCAGACGCAGCGGTCGATCGTCCACCCCCGCAGTGCCGCCCGGATAGTAGGGCAGGCTGACATAGCTCGACGGGGCAGCAAAGCCGTCATCGGCGAGGCGATGGTATGAGGCGGGGTCGATGCCGGGACGCGCCGCAACCGTGCCATCAAGACCGCGGCCATCGAGGTCGGTGGCCGTCGCTGGCAGTGCAACGACGACGGCTGTCGTCCCGGCCGAGCCATAGGACACGGTAAATTCGCGGCCGGACGGATCCCACTTGCCCCGACCAGCCTGTTCCAGCGGCTCACCGTCGTTGGGCCCCCAGATGGTCGCCGTGGCCTGTAGTACGCGCAAGCCAGCCTCGACGCTGCGCGTGTCCATCGGCTGCGAGAATCGCAGAATCAATTCGAGCTGATCGGAGCTACCACCGCGCAACCAAATACCGTCGACAGACGGCAGTGTGGTCGTACCGTGTACAAGCACATCGGCGGGCGGCGCCTGCGGAACCGGCTCAAGGCGTGGGTGCGTCTCCCCGCAGGCACCGAGCGTGGCCGCCAGCAACAGGGCCGTCACGGTCTCTCTCACCAGGACACCCCGGCTTCAATCCCCACCCGCTCGAGGTCAAGACCGCGCCAGAACACTGCGCTGCCAAGACGAAACCGTGCATCTGCCAAAGCCAAGCCCAGCCGCAAATCAGCAATAACCGCATCGCGGTCGAGTTCAAAGCGGGCCGGCGCAGTAAAATTCCCATAGGCCAACTCAATCGGATCGACAACGCCGGGATCGGTCAAACGTCGACCCCGCAGCGGGTCCGTGCGATCGAGGGTCCGCTCGCGCCGCACCTGCTCAACCTCCCAGCCCAAGCGTGACCCGAGCAGCAGATCGAGTCGATCCGTCACAGCGATACGGGCGGCGCCGCCAAGGGCGAGCTCGCCGGCCAGTCTTGTTTCCTCTTCGTTCCAAAATCCGCCGCCCTCGGCACTCAGGAAACTGGCGCCGCGCTGGCCGGGTATGCCGGGGTCGTCAATGCGCCAAACGAGGCGGTCTTCCCAGCCATCGCTGCGGTGCTGCCAGTCAAAGCGCCCGTCGATGCCAAGTGCCCAGTCGCGGCGCGGCGTGCGGTCCACCCAGCCCAAGCCGCCGACAAGATCGAGTGCGGTCCCAGCGGCCTCACTGGCAATCCGTTGCCGCACCCATTCCTCGATGACCGATCCGCCCAAGCCGGATGTCCGATCCGCCAGCGCCTCACTACCGCTGCGGCTGCGGCCCAGCAGCAGACGCATGCCGGGGCCGACGCTCCATCGCCACCCGGCAGAGACCGGTGTCCGATCGACACGCAGGTCGATACGCAACCAGTCATCGATCGTGGCAAGATCACGCACGGCACGGCGGACCCGTTCGCCACCGGCAACAAGGTCGGCGACACTCGATTCGGCCTCTTCGGCCAGGGTATCGCGCTGCCAAGCCACAGCCATGGCCGCCCGCCAAGAGCGGCGCAGCAGGCCGAAGTCCAGGCCGACAGCCATTTGTTCGTAGCGATCGGTGGCCTGCAATGTGGCACGGCGCCCGGCCAGACGGTCGCCGGTTTCGAGATCGTAGAGGTCGTCGCTTTCGGCGATTGTCGGTAATTCGTAGCGGGTCACGGGGTACGCGAATTGCGGCGAGGCTGGTGCATCCTCGAGGACATCGCGGGCAAACGCCAGCCCAAAGGCGAACCTCTCGGCACGGATACCGCTGCGCAAAGCCAGATGGTGCATTGCCCGGGCAGCCGGTGCGGCGGTCTCACCGGCTTGCCAGCGCAGGATATCGGGGCGACCGTCGCCGTCGAGATCGCTTTCGCTGGTGGTCAGCACGCCGGTCGTACTACCCTCGGCGCGGCGGTAGCCCTCGACGGCCAAACTCCAACGACCCTCCCCCCACGGTAGGCCGAGAGCGGCCGACGCCGAGGGAGCATCCTGAGCCGCGCCGAAGACAGCCAGCGTCGCCGTCGAAGCACCGACGCCGTAGGTGGGGTCGAGGTCGGCATCGAAGCCGTCGTCGAGCCAACCGCCGCTGACTTGGCGCAGCAGGCTCGCACCGCCTGGTCCCGGTAAACGTCGGTAGGGATCGGCCTGCGACGGCGCCGCGGCGGTAAGCAGCAGTGCCGCGAAGGCCCCGCAGGCCATGGTTCTTTGCAAGATATACTTCACGTTCGTCGAGCCCTTTCAGCGCCGCGGCCGGCGGTCCAATGGCAGGAACCGGCCAAGCGCCGGATCCCAGATACCGACCCAATCATCCGCCGGCGACGCCGAGGCGACACCGTCGCCGTTGCCGTCGATCAGTCTTGGGTCGGCGGGAACGACCGGACGGATGCGATGGTCGATGACCAGAACGTCGCCGGCGCGCAAGCCGCGCAGGCCGGAAGTCTCGCCAGCGCACGCTTTAACGTCCGTTCCGCGCAGATCGAGAGTCAGCAGCGTTGTCGGAAACGTTCCGTCGGCCGTCTGGTGCAAAACCGTGCGCGCCGATACGACGCGATCCAGGGCCTGACCGGTCTCACCGGCCAGCAAGGTCACGTGCGCCTGGTTAAAGCGCCCGACCTCGATGAGATCGGCAACCCCTCGCGGGTGCGCAGCATCGCCGTCGGCCGTATAAAAGCTGAACGACAATGAAGCAGGTACTTCACGCCCAGAGCAGTTTTCGTCGATGACGCTCTGCACACATACCGGGTCCTTCGGGTCCCCCGACAGGCAGGGCCAAGCACCACCGGCAAACAGGGTCGGATACAGGCTGCCGTCGTTGATCCGTGAGACCGTCGGCTCGATGGCCCGATCACTGCGCAAACTAAACTGCAGGATGAACTCGTCGTCAGCGATCGCCGGTAGGTCGACCTCGTTGCCGTCCCGCTCCTCGTCGCGTAGCGGCTGGCCCATCAGTGAACGCAGCCGGTTGCCCGCGTTGATGATCAACTTGAGGATACGCCCGGACGGCCATTCGCCGGCCGGATGCACGTACCAGACGTGCGACAGGAAACGTACCGGTGCATCGACCGCAATGCGCTCTTCGGCACGCTCAAAACGCAGTTCACAGGGCGCGCAGTCGACCACTTCGGTAACCGGCGTACGCAGGTAGAGCACAGGCCCCGTCGCCGCGGCGATTGGATACTCGACGCCAGCGCTCGACCAAAGGCTATAGCCCCCGTCGAGAGCACCATTCGGCCAGCGGCGATCCGTCGTTGCGGTGGCCCCCAAGATTGCCCCCGTCACGGGTACTGGGTCGGCCGCAAGCTCCAATGTCGGGCGATTCCAGCCCTCTACCCGGGCCACCAGACCGGCTGGCGGCAGAACCTCCGAGAAACGTGCCCATACAGGGTCGTGGGGCCCACGCAAGGATGCCCAAGCGGCCGGCGGGCCACCGCTGAGCGTGACGGTTCGCCCGGCGACAGCAGTGACGCGGGGGCGCTCACCACCCGAGAGCAAAACACCGGGAATCCGGGCCAGGTCGACATGCAAACGCTGCGCGCCGCCGCTCTCGTCGAGGACGGTGATTGCACCCTCAACTGCGGTCGCGCCGACCAGCGACCACGGCCATCCGGCATCACTGCCGAAGGCAATACGCAGCGAGCTCTGCCCGGCCGTCGGCGACCGACGGCCGAGACGCGGCTGACCGCGGTTCCACATCGGATTCGGCTCTTCGTCGCGCACGCCGGCGACCAGCCCCGCATGCCAGCCCGTCACCTCGGTGACGACAAGCGCGGGCCGCGCAGGGAGCGACCACCATGCCTCCGCCGGGTCACCCTCGGTCCACAGAAGTGACCGCCACGCCGACGGAGAATCGAGCCCATCGTCGTCCGGCCTCAACAGGCCCCCCTCGGGGCCGTCAACCAGCCCGTCGAGCGCACGCCCGGCGCGATCGCGCAACAGGGGGTCCAGTTCCAGCACATAATGGCCCGCAGCGGTCGGCCGCTGCAGCAGCAAGCGCCGCTCGTCGCGCCAACTGGCCTGCGTCGACACAAGGTCAGCTGTGGCGGCCAAGTCGCCGACAGCGTGCCCGCGCAGACGCCAGAGCCGCAGCGCGTCGGTCGCCGCGTCGGTCGGCATGGCGCGGCTGAAGGTGAGTTCGACATGCGTCGGCCCCAATTCGGCCGCCGTCACGCTCGGCGCCGCTGCGGCCAAATCGACGTTGCCGACATCGGCAACCTGCGGCGGCTCGGACGCCAGGCAGGCCGCCAGGGCAACGAGCGGTAGGATCCCGACATGGCGACGGGTGGGGGCTTGCACTACACTGTACCGATCTTCGTCATCCGCCTGCCGGGGCCTACCGGGCCGACGCGGGCTTGCCAGAGAGTCAGGCAGGGCATGTTCGATCGGCTTACAGAAGGCATTGGACAGGCGCTCCAGCGGGTGCGCGGCCAGAAAGACGATACCGCACGCGAGGCCTTCCTCGCGGCAGTCCGGGACCGACTCCACGAGGCCGACACCCATCCGGATGTCGTCCGTGACCTCGTCGAACGGCTGACCGCCCGGCTGAGCCGCACGGATACCGAATCCAGTCTATCACCCTCGGAGCGCTTCCTCAAGGGATTGCGCGAGGAAGTCCTACATATTTTGGGCGAACGGCCCGAACCCCTACGGCTGCGCGCCGACGGGCCAAGCAGCATTTTGGTCGTCGGCCTGCAGGGCACCGGCAAAACGACCAGCGTCGGCAAACTGGCGCGCCTCTTGCGCGATGAGGGCAAGCAGGTGCTGCTTGTGCCGCTGGACGTCAAGCGCCCGGCCGCCATCGAACAGCTCGGTGTGCTGGGCCGTGACTTGGGCGTCGAAGTCTGGCCCACAGCGGCCGGCGGCAAGCCGGTCAAGATCGCCCGCGAAGCCGCCAAAGAGGCCGACCGCCGCCGCTTTGACGTCATTCTTTACGACACGGCGGGGCGTCTGGCCATCGACCGCGAACTGATGGATGAGATCCGCGAGCTGCGGGATTCGCTGCGGCCCCAGGAAGTTCTTTACGTTCTAGACGCCATGGCCGGTCAGACGGCGGTACAGACGGCCGAACGCTTTGCCGAGGCGGTGCGGCCGACAGGGATTGTTCTGACCAAAGTCGACGCCGATCCGCGCGGCGGTGCGGTACTTTCGGTACGGGCGCGCACGGGGATTCCGGTCAAATTCATGGGGACCGGCGAAAAACTGGCGGCCCTTGAGACGTTCGATCCGGACCGCATCACGGGGCGCCTGCTCGACCTGGGTGATATCACAGGCCTGGCCGAGAAGTTCGACAAGGCCATCGATCAGGATGAAGCGGGCAAACTCACCGAGCGCTTTATGTCGGGCAAATTCAACCTCGACGACTTTGCGCGACAGCTCGAAATGATGGGTAATCTTGGTTCACTGGAGGGCGTACTCGGCATGCTGCCCGGCGGCAAAGGCCTCCTCAAGCAGGCCCAGGATCTGGGTGGCGCCGAACGCGAAATGAAGCGTACATTGGCCATCCTTCGCTCGATGACGCCCCTCGAACGGCGCAATCCCAAGCTGATGGGCCAACGCAGCCGACAAACACGGGTGGCCCGCGGCAGCGGCTCAACACCGGCCGACGTTTCGAAGGTCCTCAAGCGCTACGACACCATGCAGAAGATGATGAAGCAGCTCAAACGCTTCCCGGTTCAGGCCTTGCAGGGCCTGCTCGGCGGCAAGGGAGGTGGCGGATTCGGGGGCTTCGGTGGACCTGGAGGCGGCCTGCCGCCAGGCTTGGGCAGACGATGACAGCGGGTCGGCGCGAGCCCTCGCCATTCGAACCGCGGATTCTCGTCGAACGCCGGGCCGGCGGCGTCGTCTGGGTGCGAATTTCGGATCCGGCCAGGCGCAATGCCATGGACGAAGCGCTCGGAACCGGTCTGGTCCGCACCCTGGAGGCGCTCGGTAGCGAAGCGAGCGTGCGCGTACTCGTTCTCACCGGCGAAGGCTCAGCATTCAGTGCGGGTGGCGATCTGGCGATGCTCGAGGAAAACACCACCCTGCCGGCCCATGTCGTCGAGCCGCGGATGCGGGCCTTCTACGCCCGCTATCTGGGCCTACGGAACATTGAACGACCAATCCTCGCCTGTCTGAACGGCGCCGCGATCGGCGCCGGGCTTTGCGTGGCGCTGGCCTGCGACATGCGGATCGCAGCCGAGGACGCGCCGCTGGCCCTCAACTTCACTCGCATCGGCCTGTCTCCGGGGATGGGTGCGACCTGGCTGGTCCCGCAACTTATCGGTCCGGCCCGGGCACTGGATCTTCTGACCACGGGCCGCACGGTCCGCGGGGCCGAGGCCGTCGCCCTGGGCCTTGTCGAGCGCATGGCTGCGGCCGCCGATCTGGAAGCCGCCGCACAAGCCTGGGCGGAGGAAATCGCCGCCGCGGCGCCCATCGCCGTCCGGCTGGTCAAGCGAATGGTGCACGCATCGGCAATCGGTGGCCTTGACGATGCGCTCGCTCGTGAGGCATTCGCGCAGGGTATTACGTTT
>CAZUAB010000068.1:0-12476 GCA_964617795.1 uncultured bacterium | reverse complement strand
CCACGGTACGGGCAATTGGCGGTTTCCAGCCACGCCGACCGGCATCGCCGAGTTCGATCATCATTCGAATTTCGCGCTCCGTGCGATCGGCGCCCTCACGATCGGCCTTGTTCAGCACAAAAACATCGGCAATCTCAAGGATACCCGCCTTGATCGCCTGAATGTCGTCGCCCATGCCCGGCACCAGCACGACGACGGACGTGTGCGCCGTGCCGACAATGTCGACCTCGTCCTGCCCCACCCCGACGGTCTCGATAAGAATCACATCCTTGCCGAATGCATCGAGCACATGGACGACATCGCGCGTCGAACGACTGAGACCGCCCAGATTTCCGCGGGTCGCAAGACTGCGGATGAAGACGCCCGAATCGCGTTCGTGATCCTGCATGCGTATGCGGTCGCCCAAAATGGCGCCGCCCGAAAATGGGCTCGTCGGGTCGATTGCCACCACGCCGACCGTCAGGCCGTCGCGCCGAAATGCGCGGATGAGTTGATCGGTGAGCGTGCTCTTGCCGGCGCCAGGACTACCCGTGATCCCGAGAATCCACGCCTTGCCGGTATGTGGATAGAGGGCCTTGAGCTCTTGGCGCCCCTCGGGCAAGTCGTCGTCGAGCCAGCGCATGAGGCGGGCCGCCGCCCGAACCTCGCCGGCCAGCACACGCGGGGCAAGCACTGTCAATTTCAGGCCCCGAGGCCCTGGCGCGGCTGCACGTGCTCGCGCACCCAGGCGATGATATCTTCGGTCGAGGTTCCCGGCGTAAACACCTTGGCCACGCCATCGCCCTCGAGCTGGCCGAGGTCGTCCTCGGGGATAATCCCGCCACCGAAAACCGTGATGTCAGTGGCGCCGCGCTCGGCCAGCAGCTTGAGCACGTCGGGGAAATATGTCATGTGGGCGCCCGACAGGATCGAAAGGCCGACGGCGTCGACGTCTTCCTGGATGGCGGCATTGACGATCGTCTCGGCCGTCTGGTGCAGACCCGTGTAGATCACCTCGAAGCCGGCGTCACGCAGCGCCCGGGCGACGATCTTGGCCCCGCGGTCATGGCCGTCGAGGCCGGGCTTTCCGACGAGAATTCGCAGTTTGCGCGCTTGCGCCATGGGGACCTCCTGCGGACGGTTGGGAAGCGGGCCCGATGGTCCCGCGCATCCCTATAAGGTAGCGAATTCCGCCTGTTCAGGCAACCAGTCTCACCAGTCGGCAGGCGGCGGCGGATACGGCACGAGGAGCGGATCCCACGTGTATTTGTCATACTTGCCCGCGGCCACGACCTCGGCCAGCGCTTTGCCTTCGTAGACAACCGGCCAGTGGGCATACTTCGCAAAGTAGCTGTCCCAGCCGTAGTGTTTAATGCTCTCGACGAGCGTCCTGAACTCATCCATCTTGCCGCGCGCGGCCTTGGTTTCGGCCAAGAACAGCGCCATCAGATTGAACTTCGTTTCGCGGGCATGCACCTTCTCGAGCAGGGCCTCGCTCCGCTGGATGTCGCCGCTGGAGACCGGAAAACCCGGCATTTTGTAGTACAGGCGGCCGAGCGACCAGAGTGGAAAACTGTAGAAATAATGAATATCTCGCCGCACGCCCTCTTCGAGCAAATCGCGCAGCTTGGGCCCGATATTCAGAACATTGAGGATCCCTTTGGTCAAGCCCTCCAACGACAGCATGGTGCCGCGCCAAACCAGCGCCTCGTCGGAGCCGGGGCGCAGCGCCTCAAGGCGATCGGCCGCATAGGCACCGGCCGCCACAATTCGCAATTTGGCCTCCTTGTCGGTGGTCCCGCGCCACCACAAGTACGTCCACTGACAAAGGACCTCGAAAGCCTTGGGATCGTTGGGCCGATTCTTGGCGATACGCGACAGATGTTGCACGATCGCACCAACGGTCTCGGAATTGTACATCTCCTGCACACTGAAGGCCTGCTTGCGCGAGAGCGGCACCAAGTAGTCGAACTTGGCAGGGTCGTTGCTCCGTTCGAACGCTGCCGCCGGCTGGGCTGCGGCAAGGATGACGGCCACCAGGGCAAAGATTCCCGTGCGCAACATCGGCAACGCCTCCTTCTGCTGCCATCCTAGCCGCCCTTGCGGCAGAGTTCAAGCCCGCCGGGGTCGGGCTTGAATCTTCATTTTGCGTCGAGAGCCACCCGAGGTTCGGCGCAAGCTTTCGCGGTTTCACCACGACGAACCTGCCATCTCGGCGATCGCGGAGGCCGAACTGCGCGCCGGAGCTGAGAAGAGCGCTACACCCGGCGAAAGTCCCCAGCGGATCGATGCGCTGTTGGAATTCATCCCCGTCGCGCCGTTCGACGGATCGTGCGCCGCAATCTACGGCCGCATTTGGAGCGAACTGGCCCGACGCGGCTCGCCCATCGGCACGCTCGGCGCGCTGATCGCGGAGACCGCGCTGGCCCATGACGCAATCGTCGTCACCGACAACGTCGCGGAGTACGCACGCGTGCCCGGTCTCAAGGTCGAAAACTGGCTGAAACGGGGGCGGGGCTGCGTCAAGCGCTTGGGTGGCGCCCAGCATCCGTGCTAGGCTGAGGCCATGCCGCCGATTGATCCCGTAGGCCGATTGTCGATTTTCGTCTCGCTGGCCTTGGCCGCGCTGATCGTGGCTCGGGCACGTCTCGCTGGCCTGCCCTGGCAGAACCGCCCGACGGTAGTAGCCGCCGGGGCGTGGTTGGCACTGGCGCTCTGGCAGGCTTGGCGAACATGGTCGATGCAGCCGCCGTTCGTCCTCCAGGCAGCGGCGCTGCCGCTGCTCGGCTGGCTGACCTGGCGCGCCCTCCGGGCTCGGCCGGCGGACACCGACCCTACCAAGCAATAGCCGCGCGATCCCGAAAGAAACCACCGCTTGGCCCGTCGTCCGGCAGGGTCGCCAGCCAGATCGCCGTGTCGGCGCCTTCGGCTGCGCTGCGGGGGGCGTTTTGGCCGCCCATGCGGGTGTGCACCCAGCCCGGACACATCGCGTTGACCTTTACGCCCGTTCCCCTGAGCTCGGCTGCCAGTGCCCGCGTCAACGCATTGAGCGCTGTTTTTGAGAGCCGATAGCCAGGGTAGCCGCCCTGCATGTCCGCGAGTTGGGCCATGCCCGTGGACACGTGTACGATGCGGCCCCAGCCGCGAGCGCGCATACCCGGAACAAATGCCTGCACGAGCCGCAGCGGCCCATAAAGGTTGGCCTCCATCGACCGGCGTACCACGTCGAGATCGGCATCGAGGACCGAAGGCGAGCCGGGCGTGTCGCCCCACCCTGCGTCAATCAGGACACCGGCATTGGACACAAGTATTTCGAGTCCGCCGGCCGCGTCGAGCGCCGCATGGGCCGATGCCACGTCATCGGCGCTCGTCACATCGAGCTGCAGCGGGTGCACCGTGCCGATGCTGCTGAGCGAATCAACGGCGCTGCGGGCATCGGCGAGCCGGCGGGCCGACAGCCAGACCTCGCAACCAGCCCGCGCGAGCCCCTCGGCAATCGCCAACCCGATGCCGCGATTGCCGCCGGTGACGAGGGCGCGACGCCCCGTCACGAGGCGTCTCCGCCGACGGCAAAGCGTCCGACGATCTGCCACATCACCTCGACGCCCCACTCGTAGCCGGCACGCGGCAGGCGCTCGTCGTGTCCGTGGGGCAGGCGCTGAAAGGCGACGCCGGGCGGCAGCTTGAGCGGCGTGCAACCGTAGACCTGCACGCCGAGCTGCGCCAGCCACTTGGTATCCGAAAAGCCGGTCAGCATCCACGGGATCACCGGCTTGCCGCTGGCAGCACCAAGCACGCCGACGATGTGCCGATAAAACGGCGTGTCGGGATCCGTCGCCGAAGGCGGCGCACTGGACATCACCTCGATCTCCAAATCCTCGCCGACGAGCGCGCGCACTTCGGCCAAAAACTCGGTCTCGCTGAAGCCGGGCAAAAAGCGCCCATCGACCTCGACTTCGACCGTGCCGGGCAGGAGGTTGGTCTTCTCGCCGCCCCGCAACACCGTCGGTACGGCCGTGTTGTGCAGAGCTGCGCTGATGCTGTTGGCCTGCTCCGGGTCGGGAAACAGGCGCATCGCCAGGGGCTCGGTGTGGCGGTTCATCAAGAGCCGCGGCACGATGCCGGCCGGACCCATTACCTGCGCCAGTTCACTGAGGTAGCGACGGGCCGGCTCGGTCATGTGCCACGGCAGGCGCTGCCGATCAAGACGATCGATGGCCCGGGCGATGCGGGCAACTGCGCTGTCAATGGGCGGCAGTGAGCCGTGGCCGGGCAAGCCATTGGCCCGTAGCTTGAACCAGCAGTAACCACGCTCCGCAATCTGTACCAGATAGGCCTCGCGGCCACCCGGCAGATGAATATTGAAGCCACCGAACTCGTTGAGGCCCCAGCCTGCCTGCAACAGGTCGCCGTGCTGTTCGACCAACCACTTCATACCGTACGTGCAGCCGGCCTCCTCGTCGGCGACGACGACGAGCACAAGATCGCGGGCCAACTTGAACTTGGCGCGGTGGGCGGCCAGAAACACCGCAATCGACATCGCTACGTGGTGCTTCATGTCGACGGCACCGCGTCCGTAAATCCAGCCGTCGCGCTCCTCGGCGCCAAAGGGGTCGGCTGTCCACTTGTCGCGCTCCACCGGAACCACATCGACGTGGCCGGTCAGGATCAGCGCCGGCTCGGCGCCGCCCTTGAGGCGCGCCACCAGATTGGCGCGACCGGGGGCCGATTCGAGCACCACGGGTTCGATGCCTTCACGGCGCAGAAGCTCGGCAATCCAGTCGATCGCCGGCTTCTCGCCGCCCGGCGGATTGACGGTCGGAAAGCGCAGCAAGGTCTTGAAGATCTCGACGGCCTCGGCGACAGCCGCGGGCGACAGTGGCGGCAATGCACTCACTTCCAGCGCCCCAGCATGCCGCTCAAGACGGCCTTGAGTGCCGCGAACCGAGGCCCGGCGCCGGTCGTCAGCTGGGCCAGACCACGGGCCATTCGCACGGCAGCATCGTTGAAGGGGTGCCACCACAGTTCGCGCCCCTTGGCCTTGTCGATCAGCACGCCCTGCGGCCGCACCATCCACTCGAGTGCATGTGGACCGTTGGTCACACCGAGACCGCTGCCTTTGACGCCTGTCCACGGCATGGCGGCAATCGCCGCGGTGAAGCCGTGGTTGTTGACCGTCAACACGCCGACCGGACGGCCCACGCCCCAAGCTTCAGCCGCGCGAACGTTCTTGGTCCACAACGACATGGTCAGGCCGTAGCCCGAAGCATCCAAGCGATCTGCGATCTCGTCGAGACTGCGGAACGTGGTCAGCGGAATTACTGGGCCGAAGGTTTCTTCGCACAGGATGGCCGCATCGCTGGGAACCCGCTCAAGAATGGTCGGCTCGATACGCAGCCCTTCAGCGGCGGCAAGACCGCCCTCGACCGCGAGCGCCCCGGCCGCGACGGCCGACCCGAGCTGCTCGGCCACCTTGCTCTTCTGCGCGGCATTGACGAGCGGGCCGACGAACGGCGCCATCTTGCGGACCTCTTCGCGTAGCAGCTCACCGAACCGCGGAGCGACGTCTTCGTGAACGGCCACGACCTCGACGGCGGCACAGTTCTGGCCTGCGTTCGACAACCCCGCCCAGGCAATACCGGCGGCCGCCCGTGCCAAATCAGCATCAGGCAGCACCACGGCAAAGTCCTTGCCGCCGAGTTCCAACGAAGCAGGAATCAGCCGCTCGGCCGCCCGAGCAGCAATCCGCTTGCCGGTGGCCAAGCTACCGGTAAAACCCACGGCGTCGACCTGCTCAATGAGGGCGGCGCCGACGCGCCCGTCTCCTTGCACGACCGTCAGCAGGTCGGCCGGGATCAAGCCTTCGAACAGTTCGGCCGTTTGCGCCGCGACCATGGCCGCATATTCACTGGGCTTCCAAAGAATCGCATTGCCCGCGAGCAGCCCCGGCACGAGGCTGCGCAAGGGGATCGACACGGGGTAGTTCCATGGCGTGATCAGGCCGAGGACGCCGCGCGGCACGTTCTCGACGCGCGCCTTCTTGCCTGGGTAGGACAGCGGGTCAAGCCCCACTTTGACTGTGCGCAGGTGGGCACGCCCCTTGCCGGTCCACCAGCGGATCAGGTCGAGGTTGGGAACGACCTCGGCGAACCAGCTCTCGGCCGGATGCCGACCGATTTCCGTGCGCAGCGTCTCGACGATGGCATCACCGGCCCCGGCAAGCCGTTTGGCCAGCGGCTTCAGGCGCTTGGCACGCTCGTCGAGCGGCACGGCCCGCCAAGCCGTCTGAGCGACGCGGGCCCGCGCGACGATGGCGGGCAACGCATCGGGCGGCGTCGACGGAATGCGCTGCAAAATGCGCCCATCGAGCGGCGACACGACGTTGATACGCCCGTCGGCCGCGACCTTGACCACCGGTTCTTCTGCTTGTGCCGTCATGCCGAATCCTCCCGTGCCTACGGTACCCCTGCCATCGTAGCAGTTGCGGCCCACGCGGCCAACTCGCTGCGCTGAGCGCATGGACGACCCGCCGGGGCCGTGTTTATACTAAACGCGATGGATAATAACGTGACAAATGACGCCCCCGCCGACTGGCTGCGCGACGCAGCCGAGCCCGACTCCGACGACCCGCGCCAGTGGACCCCGCCGCAGGTGCTGGGCTTGGCCTTGCGCTATGCCTACGGCATTGAGGCCTTGCAGCATCAAACGCTTGGCGACGGTTGGGACGAGTCGGCCGACGCGGCCGAGGACGTTCTCTTTGTGCGCGATCTGCTGGCCGCGTGGCTGGCACTCGGTGACGACGAGGCCTTCCTCGATCTGGCGGAATCCCTGCAGGCCGAGGTACCCGACCCGGCCGACAGCGACGAGCGGCTGGCAGAGCTCTACCGCGAAAACAAGACTGTCCGCGCCTTCATCGACGCCGAGTACCGCAATTTCCGGGACGATATCGCCCCTGCCCGAGCGTCGCGCTGGTGGTGGCTCGACGCCGAGCTCTACGGCCACGGCATTCACTGACAACGACCGGAGGTCCCACATGCCCCGCATTGCCGTCGTCACGGGCGCATCGAGCGGTATCGGCGCCGCCTTCGCCCGTCGCCTCGACGCCGACGGCGGCCTTGATGAGATCTGGCTGGTTGCCCGCCGCGCCGACCGTCTGCAGGCGCTGGCAGGCGAGCTGACCCACGCCAAGGGCGTACCGGTCGCCCTAGATCTGGCCGCCGCCGATGCCCACACGCGACTGGCCGCGCGCCTCGTCGACGCCGGCGCCGAGGTCGTCTGGCTGATCAACAACGCGGGGTTCGGACTGGCCGGCGCCTTCGCCAAGCTTGATCTCGAACGCCAGCTCGCCATGATTGACCTCAACGTGCGTTCTCTGACGGCCCTCACCGGCGCCGTCCTGCCGCACATGCCGAAGGGCGCCAAGATCATCCACGTCGCCTCGGCCGCCGCCTTCAAGCCAATGGGCGGCTTCGCCGTCTACGCCGCCACCAAGTCGTACGTACTGGCCTTCGGCCGCGCCCTTGCCGGCGAACTGGCGCCGCGCGGCATTTCGGTCACCACGGTCTGCCCCGGCCCCGTCGACACCGAATTCATGGCTGTCGCCGGCATCCCCCGCGGCGCCAGCCCGGCCATCGTCACCGCCTCCGCCGAGGATGTCGCCGACACCTCGCTCCGCGACGCCCGTGCCGCCCGCACGGTCAGCGTCCACGGCCTGCCGATCAAGGCCTACCGCCGCCTCGCCGCCTTCCTCCCCGGCGACCTCGTCGCCCGCGCAACCCGGTTCTACGAGCGGTTTCAGGGGAAGTAGGGGGGGCGGCCCCGAGTTTCAGCGCAGCAGCCGAATGATCTGCTCCTCGCTGAATTTGCTCTTGCGCACCCTCGGTCCTCCTTGCTACCCCACGGTAGCCGAAAGACTCTCATTTCGCTTGGTCGCGTTTGAGGGGGTATGTCCAGATGTCCACGACGAGCCACCCGACGCCGATCTGAATCTGGTACCGTAGTACCGCCGAACACGGCAGCACCTGTCGCTGGCACCCCTGAAATCGCACGGGCACCGAGATCTTCACTTCAGCCTATCGAACATCAACGGCAGACTGTATGAGAGACTTATGCCCAGGGATGGAATTTCAATGCGCTTACGTGCATATTCGTAGTGTGCCGGTACGATCTCGCCTGAAGTGGACTCTCCGAACCCAGCTGTAGAATACACGTTGGCGGCATTCACCATGAGCTCATTGGCCTCTCCCAAACCAACCCAAGCACGGTACTTCGACTCCCGTAGGCCGGGCCACGACATGCCGATGAACCAATGCCTGAAAATCCCTTCGACATCAATGCCGGAAACGAACACAAAAGAGTCTTCTACACGGTGGTCATCATCCAGATGCCACCCGACCTTGAGGAGGCCGTAGTAAAGCCAATCCTGCGCTAGTTCGCGGAGAATCAAGGGCTTCCCGGTGCGGGCATTGATCGTAGAAGGTTGACTGAATGTGCCAGGGTCGGCGACATCCAAGTTGACGGGCGCAACACATCCGGCCGATGGCACCGCATCTGTTGGTAAGGTAATCGCCACCTCGCCCTTCGGCAACACAAAGACGTGCGTACCCGCGGAAGGTAGCGCCCAAACGGCGAAGGACGCCGTTGTCTTGTCGGTATCCGGATCCCAGACCATGGTATGCGCGCCAAGCGTTTGCCCGAACAGCGGGCGACCGTCGAACTCCGGCAATTCGCGTACACCCAGATACACCAGCGGGACGGGCTCCGTAATGCGCCCCGCGAAACGAAACTGCACGTGCACGCCCACATTGCGGGTCGAAGGCAGGCTCTCTTCTCCGTAACATTTCCCGTATTCGTGGAACTGTCGTCCCACCACGGGTGCGCAGAACGACGGCCATCCGTTGGGCAGCGGCGACGGCCATGCCGCCGGCGGTTCGCAGGGTGTGTAGCCGCAGGACAGGAGATGGGTGGCGGCGACAAGGACCGCGAGTGCGCGAACACGGCTCATTTGACACCCCCGACAGCCCAACGACGCCGTGCGACGAGCCACCCGACGCCGATCAGGAGCATAGCGCCCCGCCTCACGCTACCCCGCATTGCAGCCCACCGACCGCCTTCGCCTCCGCCGCCAAACCCACGCGCCCGCCACCAGCGCCAGCCCCCACGCCTGCGCCCCGGCCGGCCCGGAGGCACAGCCGTCCTCGGAGGCCGGAATGTCACACTGGGTGGTGATCTTGTAGGGACAGGCCTCGTTGTAGTCGCAAAGCGAGGTGCCGCCGCAGACCACGCCGTCGGGACGTAGGATGTGGTAGCTGGAGGTAGAAATTCCCAGTGAAGGTATTTGAAATTCCGCACTGATGTGGTAGGCCAATGCAATGCCAGGGTGATGTGCCAAGTCATCCATCCGTACACCCGGGAATGCGCGATCCAATCCGTACAGGGAATCCGACCCGTCGTCCTGCTTTACGATTCTGGCGCTGAGGCAATGCAGGCCGCCCACGCAGAGCAACGCGCCGCTCGATGCCTCGAGCACCTCGACCGGCAACGTAATGAAACGCCCATAGCCTTCGTCCAACCATCCGCCTTCGACAACCGGCCAAAGCAGGGTCGGCGGGGTTTGTGGAGTCCGGTAGTTCAGGCGGGGCGCCAACAACAGCGCCGCACGACCGACGAGCGACGCTGCGGGCAGCGTCGGTGCCGCCGGATCGGCACCCTTGGACTCGTAGAACTCGACCCCCCTCAGGAACCGATCGACGTCCAGCCGTACGACCGGGCCCGAACCATTCGTAGTTCCCGTCACGCTTGATGCCGCAGGCACAACGACGCGACGGGTTGCCTGACACGCCGCCTCCGGCTTCAATTCGGCGGGAAAGTCGACCTCGATATACTGCCTGCCAATCTGAAAAGCGTGACGACCCGCAACTGGAATCGCCCACGACGGCGGGCTGACCCAAGCCCCTCGCGCATCATCGAAGCGAAGCTCATTCTCGCGCCAAACGCCGGCATAGATACCGGGAAACACCTGCCACACGCCGGAAATTTCCAAGTCGCGGACGCCCAAGTACGCGAAGGGGATATCGCCGGTCAGGGGGACAGAAAATTCGAACTCGACAAGTACCCCGACTCGAGAATGGCTGGGGTGGCCCTGTAGCGACGAGCACATTTCGGCAAGGAACCCCTCCGTGATTCGCGCGCACTGTGCCGGCCAACCGTTGCGGAGCGTCTGGCCTACTTCGAGTTGGCTGCACGGACTGAAGATCTGCGGAGGCGGCGACGTCGCAGCCGCACTCTTCGCAACGGCGAGCTGCGCCAACATGATCAGGACAAAGACAATCAGAGCGTTACGCACAGGCGGCTCGCTTCCGGAGAACCTGCGCGAGTAGTATTAGGAGCAGGCCCATACCCAGCGAACCGCTCCCAGCCGCCCCGCAACCCAGCCACGACGAAAACGCGAAGTACACGGTTAGGTACCAATCGAGAAAGGCGCCACCGGCGGCCCATCTAGCAACCAGTTCAGTCGAGTTTAGCCAGTATTCCAGCAGGGCGGATATGAACGGCGTACCGAGCATCGCCAATGCGACGCGCTCCGCCAGTTCGTCGATCCAGGCTGAGCGGTCATTCCAGACGGTGAACGGGAACATTTGGCCAACGTGCAGGTTGGCTGACTTCGCGCTTGTGCCGACCAGTTGGCCGTCGGGTAAATAGAGACTCGCCTGAAGGGCCAGCCGAACGAGGTTCTTCCGCGGCGATCGGAGTAAGCAGTCTTCCACCAAGCCGCGCGTAGCTTGATTGAGTTCGAACGTCGCCGTGGCTAGCGGCATGCCGGCCCCAGATTCCGTGGTCGTCGCAGTTGTCGTGCCGCAGGGGCGTGCACGCCGACTCCGGCCCACCAGGCCATTCCCCGTCCCGCGCTCAGCCATCCATCACCGACCGCCGTCGCCGCCGTCGCCAAGCCCACGCGCCCGCCACCAACGCCAGCCCCAAAGCCTGCGCCCCGCCCGGCCCGGAAGCGCAGCCGTCCTTTGCGGCCTTGGTGTTCGTCGGCGGGGCCTCGCAATGGGCAGGGACCTCGACCGGACAAGCCTCATTGTAGTCGCAGTACCCGGCCGGTCGGCACCCCACGCCGTCAGGCCGCAGAACGTCGTGGCACGTCGAATAGAACCCGATGGAAGGCACTTCGATCGTGAATCGTGCCAAAGCCTCATAGGACGGCGACCATCGTGGGGAAAGCAGCTCGCGATCGTTCTCCGTCGTCTCGAAATTGAATCCGTCGATACAAACCCCACCACCAACGGTCCCGCCACTCCCGTGCCGGTCAGCAATCAAATAGACGTTTGGCCAAGGCAGGGGGGCAAGTGGGTGCGGCTGCTCTGTCTGGACTTCGAAATCCTCAGCCACCAGAAAACGCCACGGCGGCTTGTCGTCGCTGGTCGTAGCCGAAGATTCACCTTGGTAGATCGCCAGGAGGTCCGGGTGTACTGCGACGTAGAAGACTGTCCCGCTCAGGGCCTCAGTGGCCGTTACATCGGGCACATCCAACTCCCGAAATTCGTCGAGGAGCCCCATGTCAAGATCAACGCTGGTGGTCGATTCCCAAGGCCAAACCACATGTGTAGACGCCTCGGACACCGGCGGTACGGCATCCACCGGGCCGTCGAGTTCAACCACTCGCTCTAGCGCGCATCCGTCCGCGGGGATTTCAGCCGGCCCGACCGTCACCGTGACCTCGGTTGCAGGCAGTCGGTACAAGTGTCTGCCCGCCATCGGCAATCCCCAGACGGTCGGCGACAGCCAGCGGCCGGTGATCGGGTCGCCGGCAAACGCGGCGGCCGGCAGTAGACCCACGATCGGTGGCTCCATCCAGGCCTCTTCGTCCTCTGTCCCGAGATACGCCCACGGCAGGTCACGTTGCGGCCTGTCGGCCAGCGAGAATCGAACCCGCAGCCCGACGCGGGAATGGCTCGGGTGCCCTTCCAAGGAGCTGCACCTGTCCGTACTCCCGGTCACCCTGGCGCAGTGCGTGGGCCAACCGTTGGCGAGCGGCGGGGACTCGGAAAGCGTAGAACACGCCTCATTCAGATAGGCAAACGGATACGGCATTGAGGCCGGCTGCGCGGACGCCGTGGCCGGGGAAAACGCCACACACGCCAACAAAATCTGAATGGTGTTTGCGCCACCGCGGCGCCGCAGCCTTCGCCAGCACACTAGGCCGGCGATGAGAATGACGAGGTAACCGCCATCGGCTGCCCAAGGATCTGCTGCACTGCACCCCCACAGCGGAGCCCCGAACCACAGGCCAATCAGGCTATCCAAGCATTCACCGCCATATGCCAATTGTACCGCTCCCGGGTTGCGTGGTCGCCGGAGTCGTCGTGCCGCAGGGGCGTGCACGCCGACTCCGGCCCAACAGGCCATTCCCCGTCCCCCGCTCAGCCATCCACCACCAACCGCCTTCGCCGCCGCCGCCAAGCCCACGCGCCCGCCACCAGCGCCAGCCCCCA
>CAZUAB010000067.1:0-12870 GCA_964617795.1 uncultured bacterium | reverse complement strand
CCACGATCCCACTCACCTTGCAGGTCGACATCCGGGGTCTCGGTGGAGGTGAGGTAGACCGGCGTTGGCTTCTTGAGTACGAACGTGAACTGCGGATCGGACTTGAGGCGGGTCAGCTCAAACGACAGGCGCTCGAAGCGCAGCCGCAGGTCGGTCAAAAGGTCATCAATCAGCGCGTGCAGGAAGTCGTTTTCGTCGGCGGCCTCGCCGGTCAACTGAGAGACGACACGAATGATGCTGGCGAACTGCAACAGCTCAGAGAGGACAGCGCCGAAGCGGGCCTCGGCATTCGAGCCGTCGACGTCATTGAGGACCTCTTCGAACTTCAGCTTGGCGTCGGTGTAGCGTCCCTCGGCAAGGTACGACTTGGCGACATTGTTGCGCCGATCCGTTTCCTCGCGGACGTCATCCCACGAGTTGCGGTAGCCCCGGCAGCCGCCGAGTGCCATTGCACCTGCAAGAGCAATGAGCAGGCCGCGGCCTTGCAGTGTCCGACCAAGATTGCGCATTCGCCAGCCTCCGTCTCGTGTGGGGCCGCTTTGGCAGGCCCGTTCCGCATAAAGCATAGTCGTTTCGATGTAACCTGTCAACCACGTTCGACGCGGGCGGGAACCCATTCATCGGGGATCGATACCGCACCGATGAGTCGCACGATTTTGTGACGGCCGCCGTGGCCCTTTTCGATGACTACGGAACGGCGCGGCAGCCCGCAGGCCTGGACGAAGAGCTCGACGAGCGCCTCATTGGCCGCGCCGTCTACCGGAGGCGCCGCCAAGCGAACGGCCAATGCGCCATCGTGCAGACCGACAATCGCCGATACAGCGGCACGCGGGCGCGCCCACACCCGCAGCCGAACATCGGGCACGTCAGCCGCTTTGCGCCTCGGTTGCGGGCGCAAAGAAATGGACATTGGCGTCAGCGGACTCGGTGTCTGCCTGTTCGTCAAGATCGACCCACGTTGCCGCGCGCTTGATGTGGGCCCGAATATCGTTGCGCAACGCCGCCTTGACCTGCCGCAGCTCGACGATCTGGCTGCGTAGCTCTTGTACCCGGTGCATGGCGTCGCCAATCAAACGGCCCGCTTTAAGCTCGGCATCACCGACAATCAGTTCAGATTCACGCTCGGCATTGGTGCGCAGTTCCTCGCCCACACGCTGTGCGGTGAGCAATGCGTCACGCAGCAGACTTTCCTGCTCACGAAACTCACTCAGGCGTCGAAGCGCCTGCTGCAGCTCGTTGCGCAGCGCTTGGTTTTCTTCGCGCAACGCCTCCATCTCGATCCGTACCAGATCGAGAAATCGCTGCACCTCGCCCGGATCATACCCGCGCATTGCGCGCTGAAACCGAGCCTGACGCAGATCAAGCGGCGAAATCTTCATAAGGCACCTCCGGGGCCAGCAACCGGCCAGCCTACCGTTACGCTACCCGAGAACCCGCATGAATGCAAGGTACTGCGCCACACTTTCGCCTCAGGCGCCGTGGGACCCGGGCGAGCCCCACCGCAAGCCCTAGAGACGGCCGAGCAGCCGCGCCATCGTTTCACCAATCGTCGACGGTGTTGGTACCACCTCGATATCGGCTTCCTGCATGGCTTTGATCTTGGCCTCGGCCGTGCCGCTACCGCCCGAAACGATGGCGCCGGCATGACCCATGCGACGGCCCGGCGGGGCGGTCTGACCAGCGATGAACCCACAGACGGGCTTGGTCATGTTGGCCTTGATCCAGGCGGCGGCTTCTTCTTCGGCCGTGCCGCCAATCTCACCGATCATGACAACACCGGCCGTGTCGGGATCCGCCTGGAAAAGCTCGAGCACTTCGATGAAGTCCATGCCCTTGACCGGGTCACCGCCGATGCCGACGCAGGTACTCTGGCCGATCCCAAGTTGCGTCAACTGCCAGACGGCCTCGTAGGTCAGCGTGCCGGAGCGACTGACGACACCGATATCGCCCTTCTTGTGGATATAGCCGGGCATGATGCCGATCTTGCATTCTTCAGGCGTAATCACACCGGGGCAGTTGGGGCCCACGAGCGTCGTGCCGGGGTGCTCTTCGAGGTAGCGCTTGACGCGCACCATGTCCAGCACCGGAATACCTTCAGTGATGCAGATGACCAGCGGAAGACCGGCCGCTGCGGCTTCGATGATCGAGTCCGCAGCGCCTGGCGGCGGCACGTAAACGACACTGGCGTTGGCGCCGGTCGCCGCTACGGCCTGACGAACGGTGTCGAATACCGGCAGACCCTCGACGGTTTCACCGCCACGGCCCGGGGTTACGCCGCCGACCATCTTCGAGCCGTACTCGAGCATGAGTTTGGTGTGAAAGGCGCCGGTCTTGCCGGTGATGCCCTGCACGATGACTTTGGTGTCTTTGTTGACGAGAATACTCATCGTCTTGTACTCCTTGGTTAGGCGCCGCGTACGGCGGCAACGGCCTTCTGGGCGCCTTCGGCCAGCGAGGCTGCGGATGCGATCGGCAATCCGCTTTCGGTGAGGATCTTGCGGCCGGCTTCAACGTTCGTGCCCTCAAGGCGCACGACCAACGGCACGCCGAGGTTGACTTCGCGGACCGCGGCGACAACGCCTTCGGCAATGACGTCACAGCGCATGATGCCGCCAAAGATGTTGACGAGGATGGCCTTGACGTTGGGATCTTTGAGGATGATCTTGAACGCCGCCGCGACTTGGTCCTTCTTGGCACCGCCGCCGACATCAAGGAAGTTGGCCGGCGTGCCGCCAAAGTGCTGAATCGTGTCCATGGTCGCCATCGCAAGGCCGGCACCATTGACAAGGCAGCCAATATCGCCGCCAAGCGCAATGTAGGACAAGTTCCATTCTTTGGCTTCGGTCTCTTTGGCGTCCTCTTCACTGAGATCACGCATGGCTTCGACGTCGGGCTGGCGGTACAGTGCGTTATCGTCGAAGCCCATCTTGGCATCAAGCGCCAACACATCGCCACCCTTGGTGAGAACAAGCGGATTGATCTCAGCCATGGCCGCGTCGGTCGCAATGAATGCTTGGGCCAGCTTGTCAATGAACCCGGCCACCTTGACCGCGACCTTACCTTTGAGGCCCATACCGAAGGCCAATTCGCGCGCTTGGTTGGGCCATAGGCCGAAGGCGGGATCGATGGTCGCCTTGAGGATTTTCTCGGGCGACTTGGCCGCCACTTCCTCGATTTCGACGCCGCCTTCGGTGCTGACCATGACGGTCAGGCGACCGGCGGCGCGGTCGAGGGTGAGCCCCGCGTACAGCTCGCGATCGATGTCGCAGCCGGCCTCGACCAAAACTTTTTGTACTTCTTTGCCCTCAGGCCCGGTCTGGTGCGTCACAAGCACGGCGCCCAAGATCGCCGCTGCGTGGCTGCGCACCTCGTCGAGGCTGCGCGCCAGCTTGACGCCGCCGGCCTTACCACGACCGCCGGCGTGGATCTGCGCCTTAACGACCCAGACCGAACCGCCGATGGCCTGGGCCGCTCGAACGGCTTCGTCGGGCGTCGTCGCGACGCCGCTTTGCAGCGTCGGCACGCCGTAGCGGCGCAGGATTTCCTTCGCCTGATATTCATGGATATTCATGGCGTACATACCCTTCTGTCGGGAGCGTGGAGACGGGAAAATAGGTGCCGGCCGCCATCCGTAAATACGCGCTGGCGCAGCATCCCCTGATTGTAGACGAAAGCGTCCATCCATTCAACCGCGCGGGATGCCACCTCAGCGCCCAGGCAGCGGCGCCTCTTCGCAGCCGAGCAGCGCCGGGTCAGGGCTGACGCCACCGGCCGCCGCCGCGGCCCATTGCTTCCGCAGGCGCTTGGCGTCGGCCTTTTCCGACGCCTCGACCTTGGCCCAACGAGCCGCCAAGACCGCCTCGCGACGACGGCGTTCCGCAGTGCCCGAATGGGCTTCGACAAAGGCGGCAATCGCGCCGCGTGCGCTTGACCACTGGTGGGTAAACGCTGGCGCAAAGGGGTATTCCAGCCACGGGAAGCGGTTCAACAGATCGGCCAACAGGTCATTTTCCTGCACCGCCAGTTCCTCGGCAGCGGCGACATAGGACGACATGTCTTGCGAAGGCGCGGCTTGGTCTTGCCACCAGGTGGCCAGGGGGTCCGGCAGTTGATCGACAGCGGCAACCTGCAAGGCCTCGCTGCTGGTGATCGGGACGTCAACCGTGTCCAGTACACGTGCGGCGTGGCGATGAGCGTCGATCCACCGCCGAACCTGCTGCGGCGCACGCCGGACCTTACCGCGAGCCGTGCCCGCTGCCGCCTCAAAAAACACCGTCGAGTACTCAGACCAATTCGCCGCCGCCGGATCGAGGCGGCAGCCGGCCGCCACGCGCGTCGGCAATGTAGAGAAAAAACCGCACGCGGGCCGCCCCGCGGCGCGCAGTGCGGCGACCGTATCAGCGAAGCCGCCGGAATAGCACTGCGCCATCACGAAACGCACTCCAACGCCCGGCGGCAAGCGATCGAGGGTGGCGGCCAGTTCGCCGGGCCCAAGGGTCTCGCCCCACAGCACAATGCGGCTCTCACCCTCTTCCCGAACGCCGTGGTCGGTAACATACACGTTCAGCATCGTTCCGGGCCCAAGCGTCGCTCCGGTCACCGCCACCCAGCCGGTAAGGCCGGATCGCGTCGCCGGTCCAATCAGGCTGCGCGCAGTCGAGTTCACAAACTCGAGGGCCTCGGGGGTCCCCATGACCAAGCGCTGAACAAACGCCGCCGTCGGGTCGAGCGCGGCCGGACGCGCCGCATCGGGGCTCGGATCCTTGCCGTCGGCGACAAGCGACCAGACCGGCCCCCAAGATGACCACAACGCCTCCAGCCAGCGTACATTTTCGAGGTGGTTGATCGCATTGTCGGACGGGCTGCCCCCGCCCGAGAGGATCAGCAGGGGTTCGGAAGCGGCCGCTCTCGAAAGTGGCAACAAGCAGGCCACCCCAAGCAATAACGCCAGCGGCCACAGGGTGTTCCTGTGGCCGCCGCGCAGTGCCGGATTGGTGTCAATCACGCCCGAACAGATATCCGAGCGAACCCGGCGTGTAATAGAACGACGAGACCGGAGTCGATGCGAACTGCACCGCCAAGATGTCCTGCCCCGAGCCGACCCAAGGATTGTCAATCAGCCCTTCGGCCTCGAATTGATACCACGTATCGCCATCGAGACCGGTCAACCAAACGGTTGTCGAACCCGCAGCGTTACGGCGCGACCAATCGTCGACCACGGTGATCCCACCAATCCGCAGTCGCCCCGCCTCGGCAGCGGGCAGCCGGATCGCCACACTGGTCGACCCGACAAACTTGATATAGCCGGCGATCATGAGCGCGTATTGCTGCCCAACTGGATCGCCTGTCGACGGCTGTACGACACCATAGGCACCGGCCGTCGAATCCCAGGTGGTCGACTGAATTCGGAAACTGGTTGCGTAGCCTACCTCGGGCAACGTCGGCACCGTCACCAATGTTGCCGACGTCGCGGCGGCGTCGTAATCCGGCTGTCCGGCGAACGCCCACAGCGCGGTCTCGACAGTACCGTTCTGGCGTGTCGGAGTGCCGCTCGCTGCGGCTCCCGCCATGTCGATTTCGGTCGGGAAAACGTAGAAATAGCGGGCAGCCTGCGCTGCATTGCTGTACGTGTAGAACGTGTAACTGTCCCCGGTATCGTTATCGGTGGCAATGAGCCGCACGTAACGAGCGGATCCGTCAAAGGCCAGAGCCGTCACCTCTCCGGCAGAGTCGATGTCGAACGCCGAAACCCCCATGTCATACCAATCGAGCGTCACGTTGCTGGCCGACGGACCGCCCGCATAGCCGCGAATATAGACGACGTCTACAGCAAAGGTCGTCCCCACTCCGTAGGCCGGATAGCCGCCACTCAGCGTGGGCGACAGGGGCGCGAACTGAGTCCGGATGTCTCCGACTGAGCTATAGATCGTCTCGTTGCGCGAGCCCCAAGTGCTGCCGTAGACCGGATCCGCCTGCAGCGAGCGGCTGGCCGAAACCGTGCTGCCGCTGCAGCCACAGGCCAGCACCTCGACGAGCGCCGAGGTCGGCGTCAGCGGCGTGATGTCGAATTGCGCTGCGCTGTTCGTCCAGGTGACCGCGGCGGTGGGAATAATCTGGCCCTGCGAGTTTTTGACCCACGCGTACACGGTGAAGGTGTCGCCAGGGCGACGGAACGACACAGAGGACGACACCGACAGCGTCACGCTCGTCGCATAGGCCGGGTCAATCGCCGTGAGCAACAGTTGGCTATTGGTGCTGCCACCGGCTACGGTCGCGCGGACGTAGGACGTACCGAGTGTGACCGCCGTGGCCGTACCCGTCGAGTCGACCGAAAAGACGGACGGGGTCAGCGAACTCCAATTGAACGCGGCGCCGACAATCGGCTGCGGTGTCGATGCATAGTTGTACGCCGTGGCTGTGAGGTTGACGGAGCCGCCAACCTGTACCGTGGTACCGCTGCCCGAGGCGACAGTCACGTAGTTGACGTCTGCGGTGCCGCGTGCCGTAAAGGCGCCACTATATTGTCGAATCAGCCGGCAGTCCGTCCCGGCCGTCAGGTTGACCGGCGGGAACACGCTGCAGTCGAAGGCGGCATACAGTGTCACGGTTCCACCGGTGGTCGTGGTGGCCGGCACCGCAACGAACGCTTGCGAAGGCGCGGCCGTGTTGTTCGCGCTGATGCTGACCTTACTGGCCCCCGTTGTGGCAAACCAGCGCACGTTGGCGATGACGCCGGCATTGCCCCGGTTGCGAGCCGTTGTCGTGCAGGTGCGGCTGTTGCCAGCAAACACGTTGGATGAGCCCGAGCAGCCGGGGAAATCGAGGCCTGTAACTGCGGCAGGGTCATAGATCTCCAGCGTGAACGACGCCGTGGCGTTGCCGCTGCCGTCACCCTTGGGCGTCGCGGCCTGGATGGCCAGACCAACACCGGCGTCAAGTGCGGTCAGCGATCCGTTGGCTGACACCGTGGCGTTGGCCGGCGTCGCCCAGGTCGGCTGCACGAACCCGAGGCAGCGGGCGGAGGCATTGTAAGCCCTCACATACAACTGCTGCGTAGCCCCCTCGGCCATCAGGCCGGTCGGCGACGCCGATCCGCTGCAGCTCGTAGTCGTAACAATCTGAATGGTGGCAACACGATTGTCTTGGCTGACGACGTAGAAGCTTCCCGTCACCGAGCCCGCAGTCGCCTGAATAAGGACGCTGCCCTCCGAGCCGCCAGGAGCGGCTTCGGCCGACGAATTGGGCGTCAATGGAGTCACGGTCGCGATCGTCGGGCTTGGCGTCGTCCAAGTAAAGCTGACGCCAGGAACCTCCAGATCGGCGAAGTTGAACGCCCGCGCCGCGAGCGCCAATTTGAAAGAGGGATCGTGCGAGCGCAAGGTGTTGCCGTTGGCCGATTCGACAACCACGTATGCGATGTCTCCGGTACCATAGACCACAAAGGCCGTCTGGGCCGTCTGTCCACCGGCACTGACCGAGATCGTCGTCGTCCCCTTGGCGAGCGGGGTCACGAGGCCACTGGAATCCACTGTCGCGAAACTGCTGCTCGACGATTGCCACGCGAACACGGTGCCACTGAGGAGCTGACCAATGTAATTGTAAGCCACGGCGTTACAATCGACGGCTGCGCCACCGGCCACTGCAGCCGTCTTCGGGCAACTGAGAATGACGCTGGCTACGGCATCGGGATCGTAGACCGTCACCCCGCGGTCCCCATAGACGTTGCCTGATATCGCGCGGATAACCACGTTGCCCGAGGCGACGCCGGAAACACGCCCTTCGTTGACCGAAGCGATTGCCGGGTCGAGCGTTGTCCAGGTCACGGCGGCATGTTCGAGCAACTCGCCATAACGGTTGTAGACGGCGGCCGTCAGGTCGAGCGTGCCGCCGATCTGCACGGAATTGCCGCCCGCAAGGACGACTTGGGCCGGCGTGATGTCGGGAACGCGTACACGCACGCTGACCTGGGCCACGGCGCTGCCGGCCTCGGCACGGATGCGGGCCTCGCCGCCGGTGCGGGTCGTCACTAGGCCGGTCTGGTCGACCTCGGCGATGTCCGGATCGAGACTTGACCACGTGATGTCGGCACGCCGCAGACGATCACCGCAGGCGTTGTAGGCCACGGCGGTAAGTTGCGTCGAGCGCCCCGCCGTGATCGGACCGAGATCGCCGCTCAGGCGCAGGCTGGACGGCTCGTTGGCACACTCTTCACCTTGGCCGTCATAGCGCCACCAAGATACGGTGCCGTCGACCCACGTTTTGAACAAGTAGACACCGGGCCGACGATTGACGTCGGTCCATTCGTCGCCGGCGGGATTGCTGCCAGCCGTCCAGTCGGGTCGCGCAAACAGGATCCGCCGTGGTCCGTTGCCGAAGTAGTATTTGCCCACCTCGATACCGTCCGCCGCCGTGAACGCGTAGCTGTACTCAGTATATGACTCTCGGGTCACGCCCTGATTGGCAAAGAGCATTGCACCGCCGACCGCCACGACGGTGCGCACACTGGCGTTACGCTCATACGCATAGGTGCCCTCGTAGCGCGTGCCGGCATATTTGCCCGAACCAGGCAGAAATTCGAACACCCAAAGACCGCGTACCGCATTCTCGGATTCGATCGAGTGGCGCATCCACCAGCGCTGTCCGACCCGACCGGTGACTGAGTCGATCGCCTCCCAGCCGGATTCGAGGACCTGGATATTGGTCGGCCAGCCCAGCCGCAAATCGTGGGCGGGCGTCGTGCGGTAATAGAAGCGGTATCCTTGGCGCTCCAGCGCGTACCAGCCGGTCGAGCCGTCGGGGCCCGAGGCGGCATATGGGTAGTAGCCGGTACGTGACAAGGTTGTCGCCGTGGTCGCAAGTGGCTGCAGAGTGCCTGCTAGGCGCACCTCATCCGTAGTCTCGTCGACAACGACCGGCTGCTTGACGGACGGCGGCACGGGCATCGCATCGTCACCGGCTGCCGCCGTGTTGAGGTTGCTTAGCGATTCCGCCACCGAGACGACGACCTCGCGGCCCGCCTCGTCGGCAAGGGCCGCGGCGACCTCGCCGGCGATCAAACGCCCGGCAAGGCCCACCGCCTCGACGCACTCTGTTGTGCAACTGCCGGCCAGCAGACCGATCAGAGCCACCCCTGTCATGGTTGCCTTACGAACCATCACGACCTCACCTTATTTTTAGAATACCTTGACGGATGACTGGTGACGGGTGGCCGGGCCACTTCAGATCTCCCGACCCATCGTCTGAATGCGCATCATTCAATCACACCGATGCCCCTTTCGCCAACGGGGTCCACGCGATCGGGGGAAGGTCCATAGCGCATTTGAAACTCCGACACTGTGAATGTACAATGAGGCGTCAGCCCGCTACACCGGCAAGCCGCCACACCGTAAGACGCCGGGCGGGCTACACGGAGGCTCCCTCGAATGAGATTGACCAAGAAAGTTGAATACGCCCTCATGGGGCTGTACTTTCTGGCCTATGTGCGGCCTCAGAGCTTTGTGCAGGTACGCTCGGTCGCCGAGGAAATCCGCGTTCCAAAACGGTTTCTCGAGCAGATCTTTTTGGTGCTACGCGAACGCGACATCCTGCGCAGTCGGCGCGGCGCCCAAGGCGGCTACGCATTGGCAGTGCCGACCGGGGAGGTCAGCATCGCACTACTCTACCGTATCCTCGAAGGCACGGCCGCCCCAGAGCGCCCGGCACTATCTGGTTCCGGCGCAGACCGCTTTGCTTGGAATGCCCAACACGACCTTTGGGCAGCACTCGAAACCATCACGCTTGACCGCATGCTGACCGAGGATATCCGGGATTTCCTGCGCTCGGGCAGCGATGCCTCCGTCCTTTACTACATCTGACCGCGAAACGGACGATTCGATGACGATCGAAGCTACGACCTACCGCAGCCCGCTCGACCTCGTTGGCCGTACTCCGCTCGTTTCGGTCGGTCGCCTTCAACCCGGCGTCGGCGCCGAGGTTTGGGCCAAGCTGGAAAGCCGCAATCCCGGTGGCTCCGTCAAGGATCGTATTTGTCGCGGCATGGTGCTGGCCGCGGAACGCGAAGGAAAATTGAAACCGGGAGCCGTGTTGGTCGAGCCGACCAGCGGCAATACCGGGATCGGTTTGGCCTGGATTTCCGCCGCCCGTGGCTATCGCTGCATATTGACCATGCCCGAATCCATGAGCCCAGAGCGCGTCAAGCTCCTGCGCGGTTACGGCGCGGAGGTCGTCTTGACGCCGCACGAAGGCGGCATGGGTGCGGCCATTCTTAAGGCCGAGGAGCTGGTCGAACGGTTCGGTGAAGATGGGTTCATGCCGCAACAGTTCGAGAACCAGGCCAACCCCCGCGCGCACCGCGAAACCACCGGCCCCGAGTTGCTGGCCCAAGCGGCCGAACTGGGGCGCCCGATTTCGGCGCTGGTTGCCGGCGTCGGCACCGGCGGCACCATCACCGGCTGTGGTGAAGTACTCAAGGCGCACGACGTGCAGACGCGCATCGTTGCCGTGGAGCCACGGGCAAGTGCCGTGCTGTCGGGCCAAAAACCCGGCCCACACCGTATCCAAGGTATCGGCGCTGGCTTCATCCCCCGTGTGCTGAACACCGATATCATCGACCAAATCGAACTTGTCGACGACCTCGAAGCGATTGAATACCAACGCCGACTTGCGCGCGAAGCCGGCCTATTCGTAGGCATCAGCGCCGGTGCCAACGTCGCAGCGGCGCTGCGTATCGCGGCACGCATGCCGGCCGACAGCGTGGTCGTCACATTTCTCTGCGACACCGGCGAACGTTACCTCAGCCTCGACCTTTTCTGACTCTCGAACACCGGAACCGTATTTCTCAGGAGGGCCCCATGGCCGTGCAGATCCGTATCCCCACCCCACTGCGCAAATTCACCGATGAGCAGGATACCGTCGTCGTCGAGGCGGCCAATGTTCGTGAGGCGATTGCAGCGCTGGTTGCACAGCATGAAGGCCTGCGCAGCCAGATTCTCGATGCCCAAGGCGAAGTACGGCGCTTCATCAACCTTTTTCTCAACGACGAGGATGTGCGGTTTTCGGGCGGCAGCGACGCCGAGCTGCGTGATGGTGACGAGTTGGCGATCATCCCGGCCATTGCCGGCGGCTACCGCGCGCGGGCGTGAGTGACCTCGTTCACCTTCCGTTGCCGCTCCTGCGCGCGATGCAGGCGTGGGTCGAGCCGGCGTGGCCCGGCGAGGGCTGCGGACTGCTGATCGGCTCCAAAAATACCGCCGGTACGCACGTTTCCCGCATCATCGAAACTGAAAATCAGGTACGCACAGCTGGTACGGATCGCTTTGAGATCGCCCCGCGTGCCTATCTGGATGCCGAGCGAAGCCTGGCAGGCGGCGAATCGATGATCGGCTTCTTTCACAGCCACCCGGACTGCCCCGAAGTGCCCAGCGAGACGGACCGCCGCTTTGCCGAAGGCTGGCCCGACTTTTTATGGTTGATCCTGCGCGTCGAGCAGGGGACATCCGCCGGTATTCGCGCCTGGCGGTTGCGCCCGGATATAACGGGTTTTGACGAGTTGCATTTGAAATTCGAAATGGCCTGATCTCACCGCCCTCTACAACCCTTTTCCTCCACATCGCATCCCGGAAAGGACGCACACCATGTCACTCGCTCCCCATGGCGGAACACTTCGCCCCCGCCTCGTTGACGCCGCTCAGGCGGCCGCCCTCAAACAGGCCCACGCTGCAGCCCCGCGCCATGCCGTCACCGACGTCACGTTGGCCGATCTCGAAATGTTCGCCGTCGGCGCCTTGTCGCCGCTGGAGGGTTTCCTTGGGCAGGTGGACTGGGACAGCGTCGTTCACCACATGCGCCTGGCCAACGGTACGGTCTGGTCGATCCCGATCACGCTGGGTGTCGATGCCGAGACGGCCAAGGCCGCTGAGGCCGCTGGTGCATTGCTCCTGACCCACGGCGGTAAGGATCTGGCGCTCGTCGAAGTTGCCGAGATTTTCACTCCTGACGTCGCGGCCGAAGCCAAGGGCGTCTTTCGCACCGAGGAAGACGCACACCCGGGCGTTGCCTATCAAAAGAGCCTACCGCCGCTGAGGGTCGCCGGCAAGGTACACGTCTTCGAAATTCCCGCGCAACCGTTCGGCCAATATCGCCTGACGCCAGCGCAAACCCGCGCCGAGTTTGCAGAACGCAGCTGGAAGACGATCGTCGCTTTTCAGACACGCAACCCGATCCACCGTGCACACGAGTATTTGACCAAGGTGGCGCTGGAAGTGGTCGACGGCCTGCTCATTCATCCATTGGTTGGCCAGACCAAAAATGACGATGTCCCGGCTGATGTCCGCATGAAGTGCTACGAGGTGATGATGGCGAAGTTTTACAACCCGAAGCGGGTGATGCTCGGGGTGTTTCCTGCGGCCATGCGTTACGCCGGGCCGCGTGAAGCCGTCTTCCACGCACTCGTTCGTAAAAATTACGGCTGTACGCACTTCATTGTCGGCCGTGACCACGCCGGCGTCGGTAACTACTACGGCACCTACGACGCCCAGAAGCTGATCGATGAAATTCCCGCCGAGCAGCTCGGAATTACCCCGCTTAAGTTCGAAAACTCATTCTGGTGCAAGCGTACCGGCCAAATGGCGACCGAGAAGACCTCGCCGTCAACCCCGGAAGAGCGCGTTTTCCTCAGCGGCACCAAGGTGCGCGACATGCTGACGGCGGGCCAGTTGCCGCCGGAGGAATTCAGTCGACCGGAGATTGCGCAGATTTTGGTCGAGGCGTACCGCGCCAAGGGCTAAGATCCGACACAAGGGATCGATGCGGGAAAGGCGGCCCCAATAGGGCCGCCATTCCCGCCACAGGCGCCTACGCGCAGTCGCAGTC
>CAZUAB010000066.1:0-13002 GCA_964617795.1 uncultured bacterium | reverse complement strand
AACCAGTCTTTTTCCAGAGTGCATAGACCATGGCGTCGAGTGGGTTCGTGATCACGATCACGAACGCATTCGGCGCGTGCTGACGAATACCCTCGGAGGCGGCTGAAATGATCGCCACATTCTTGTCCAGCAAGTCGTCCCGGCTCATACCGGGTTTGCGCGGCAGGCCAGCCGTGACGATGACAACATCGGCGCCGTCAAGCAGCGCATAGTCGCTGCTGCCTTCGATCCGGGCATCGGTGCGGGTCAGCGGCGTCGACTGTGTCAGATCGAGCGCCTTGCCCTTGGCTGCGCCTTCATTGATGTCGACAAGGGCGACGTCGCCGAGTTCGCGTATCGCGATGAGGTGAGCCATGGTGCCGCCGATTTGGCCGGCGCCAACGAGCCCGATTTTGGGACGCTTATGGTGCATGATGATTTGACCTCTTCCAAGTAGACCCGCGAGGCGGGAATTAGTCCATGTGCTTGATGATTGCGTCACCAAAGGCCGAGCACTTGACCTCGGTGGCGCCTTCCATCAGGCGAGCGAAGTCATAGGTGACCGTCTTGGCGGCAATCGAGCCTTCGACGCCACGTATAATCAGATCGGCGGCCTCATCCCAGCCAAGATGGCGCAGCATCATCTCGCCCGACAAAATCACTGAGCCGGGGTTGACTTTATCCTGCCCCGCGTACTTGGGCGCGGTACCGTGGGTGGCTTCGAAAATGGCGTGGCCGGTTACGTAATTGATGTTAGCGCCCGGTGCGATACCGATGCCACCGACCTGGGCGGCCAGCGCGTCGGAGATGTAATCACCATTCAGGTTGAGCGTGGCAATAACGTCGTACTCGGCGGGGCGGGTCAAAATCTGCTGCAAGAAGGCATCGGCGATGACATCCTTGATGATCAGGCCGGCACCGGGCTTGCCGTCGGGAATGCGGCACCACGGGCCACCATCCATCTCCACCGCGCCGAACTCCTGCTGGGCCACCGCGTAGCCCCAGTCACGGAATCCACCCTCGGTGAACTTCATGATGTTGCCCTTGTGGACAAGCGTTACCGACTTGCGACCCTGGGCAATCGCGTACTCAATGGCGCTGCGCACAAGGCGTGCGGTACCGTGGCGGCTGACGGGCTTGATGCCGAGGCCGACCTCGACCGTGGCGCTGTCAGCCGCGCGTCCCACGCCGCGCAGGGCGTCGTTCCACCCGGCGACTTTGGCATCAGTACCGAAGCGGATTTTGTCTGCCATTTTGGGATATTCAGCGATCAGGAAGGCCAGCAGCTTGGCCGACTCTTCGCTGCCGCCGGTGAACTCGATACCGGCGTAAATATCCTCGGTGTTTTCGCGGAAGATCACCATGTTCGTGTCTTCGGGACGGCGTACCGGCGAAGGCACGCCCGTGAAGTAGCGCACCGGGCGAAGACAGACGTAGAGATCGAGAATCTGCCGTAGCGCCACGTTGAGCGAACGGATGCCGCCGCCGACCGGAGTGGTCAGTGGGCCCTTGATGCCGACATGACAGGCCTGAAATGTCGCCAGCGTTTCATCGGGCAGCCAGTTGCCGGTTTGGTTGAAGGCCTTCTCGCCAGCCAGCACCTCGGCCCAAACGAGTTTACGCTCGCCCTTGTAGGCCTTCGCCACGGCGGCATCGAACACGCGTACCGAAGACGCCCAGATATCCGGCCCCGTACCGTCACCCTCGATGAACGGAATGATCGGGCGGGCAGGCACCTGCAGCTTGCCGTTGACGACGCGAATAGTCTCGCCGTCGGCCGGCAGGGAAATCTGGGCGGACGTGGCCATGGAGTAACTCCTTCAGATATCGCAGAACCAGGGAGAAGCCGACCCGTACGAGTCCACTATCCGCTCAGTGTAGCGGAAAGGCGATCCACGGACAAATCCACCTTCTCGCTGGCCGACCCCTCAGGGCGCTGGTGGCGGGGTGGGCAGATCGGCCGGCAGCGGAGGCAGCCAAGCCGCATTGCCGCCCGCGGCGGCGAGCATTTCTGGGATCTCGGCAATCCGCTGCCAAAGGTCGCGCGCCTGGGCCGACAAAGCCGCCTGGCGGGCCCGTAATTCGGCGACACGGGCCGGCGGGGCGCCGGTCGACGCTGCCCGTTGCAGGGCAAAGCCGGACTCGTCGAACTCCCTGAGCACTTGCCGGTAATCGGTGACGAGCAGGTCGCGTCGGGCACTCCATTCCCGCAGGTCGGGCGCCGTTTCGCGTGGAGTCACGACGGATCCCCTAGATGGCGCAGACCGGGAGGGGCCAGGCCCGTCGGCGTCACCGACCGCAATGGTACGCTTGCGTACGCGCGGCCACATTGCCTGTGGGATTTCGCCCGGGTGCTCGGTGATGTGCATTTGGCCCTGACCATCGGTCCATTGCCAGACGGTCTTGCGGCCGGGGCCAGCCTCGTCACGGAAAAGCTCCTGAACATCCACGTCATCGGCCGCTGCCACGGCAATCGGCGCGGCGAGCAGAAGTAGAGATAGACATCCGACGGCTTGCGGTCCCATGCATACATGCATACCATGACGCCATAGCGGGTGGCGACTTGGCCCCCCCCGCGCCTCGTGAACCCACGCAATCCGAGAGATATGCCATGTCAACTATCCTTCCGCTTCGTGGCAGAGCCCACAGTCAACTGCTTGTCGTTGATGCGCAAGATCGCTTGGTACATGCCATGCCTGCTCGCTGGCTACAAGGAAACATAGCCCGCATGGCCAAACTGGCCCGCGCCGCACGGGCGTTAGAGATTCCAGTCGTCGTCACCGAGCAGGCGCCTATGAGCCTGGGCCGAACCATGGAATGGGTACGGCGTGAATTGCCGGATGACCACCCGTACCTGGAAAAACAGGAGTTTTCGTGCTGGCACGCACCGGCTGTTCGTGCGGCCATTGAGGCTGCAGGGCGGCCGCACGTCGTGATCTGCGGCATGGAGACGCATATTTGCGTGTTGCAGACGGCGCGAGACTTACTGACGGCCGGCTATGCGGTGTCCGTCGTGCGTGACGCCGTGTTGTCGCGGCACGACGTCGACTTCCGTACTGGCATCGAACTGGCAGCGGACGCTGGTGCACTCGCCACAAGCTTCGAAACGCTACTCTACGAGTGGATGGAAGCCGCAGGCACACCTATGTTTAGGGCGATCAGCGGGCTCACCCGCGCACGGGACGACTGAGGTCTGGAGCTCAAAGTCCGTATTTGTCCGCCTTGTAGCGAAACTGCCGAAAAGACAGGCCGAGCAGCTCGGCCGCTCGCATTTTGACGCCGCCAGCCGCGACAAGCGCCGTCCGCATCAACGACTCCTCTTGTCGAGCCAGCCAGGCCTCAAGATCGAAACCCGGCGGCAGGGTCGTCGGCGCCTCCTCCGAGCCGGCGACTGGCGCTGCTGAGCTTACTTGTGCAGGCAAATGCTCAACGGTCAGTTGACCGCCGCCGCCCATGACGACGGCACGTTCAAGAATATTCTGCAGCTCCCGCACGTTGCCCGGCAGGGGCAGCCCTGCAAGACGGCGAATGACGGCCGGATCCACTCCGGTAACCGGCAACCCCAGCCGCAGGCCAGCTGCCCGCGCAAGCATCGGCACGAGGACTTGCAGGTCGTCGGGCCGCGTACGCAAAGGTGGAATCTCAATCCGCACGACGTTGAGGCGGTAGTAGAGATCTTCTCGAAAGCTGCCTTCGCGGACCTGGTCTTCGAGGTTGCGATTGGTCGCCGCGATGAATCGGGCGTCTAGGTTGCGTTCATCCTGGGCACCCAGTCGTCGTACCCGCTGCTCCTGTGAAACCCGCAGCAGCTTTACTTGAGCGGCGAGTGGAAGCTCGCCGACTTCGTCCAGAAACATGGTGCCCCCGGCGGCCTGCTCCAGCAGCCCTGCCCGGGCCCGATCGGCGCCGGTGAAGGCGCCTTTCTCGTAACCAAACAGCTCGGATTCGATCAGCGAATCGGGCAAAGCACCACAGTTGACAGCGACAAAAGGTCCGTCAGCACGGCGGCCGGCGTGGTGGATGAAGCGTGCCACCACCTCTTTGCCGACACCACTCTCGCCGGTAATCAGCACGGTCGAATCCACTGCAGCGACGCGCTCCGCCATCCGCCGAACCTCCTGCATGGCCGGGCTGGCAGCCACGAGTTCTTCGCGGCGAGCGGCTCCAAGTTGAGCCTTGAGGCTGCGGTTCTCGCGGTCCAAGCGCTGACGATCGAGCGCGCGCTCGACGAGTACCCGCAGCTCCTCCAGATTGAATGGCTTGGTCAGGTAGTCGTAGGCACCCGCCTTCATCACTTCGACGGCGTCCTCGGCCCGCGCAAAGGCGGTCATGACGATCACTTCGACATCTCCGCCGCGTCGCCGGATTTCGCGCAAAAGGTCGATACCGGACAACCCCGGCATACGCACATCCGTCAGGACAAGATCGACACCCCCCTGGTCGAGCCGAACCAGCGCCGCATCGGCCCGAGCGAAGGATTCCACCTCGTAGCCGACGCGTCGCAGTGCGATTTCCAGCGTTTCGCGCAACGAGGCTTCGTCATCGACGATGATCACACGGGCCGACCGGTTCGTGGTCATGGGCGCTCCTTGTCCGCCGACTCTGTTGGCAACGTCAATTCGAATATGGTCTCTCCCGGTTGGGAACTACGAATTTGCAGCATGCCGCCCATCCGTTGTGCGGCGCTCCAGGCGATTGCCAGGCCAAGGCCTGTTCCGCCTTCGCGGCGGCTCCAAAAGGGCTCGAAGACATGTAGCGCTGCTGCGGGTGAAATGCCGGGGCCGTTATCGATGACCTGCACCACAGTGATCGCCTCGGAGGTACCAAGGACGCGGACAGTGACAACGCCTTCTGGACGGGCGGCCCACTGCAATGCATTGAGTATCAAGTTGCCGAGCGCCTGACGGAGCAATTCCGGATCGAGCATGACCGGTGGCCCCGCCTCTGCTGTGACGATGATTTGGCAGTCGCACGCACCGGGATGATGCCTCACGCCATCGACGATCGCCTGAACTAGTGCGTCAAGACGAACGGGGACCGGTTCGGCTGGCCGGGGTCTGGCGTAGCGCAAGAAATCGGCGACGAGCTGCTCGAGGCGCGCCAGTTCAGTACGCATGATTTCGAGCAGGCGGCGTTCGGGTGAAGGAAGATCAGGCAATTCGCCGAGCATTTGCATACTGTTGGCGACAGCGGCAAGCGGGTTGCGCAGTTCATGCGCCAAACTTGCGGATAGCTCGCCGATCGATGCCAAGCGGCTCTGCTGGGCCAGATCGGCCTCAAGTTGCCGGCGCTCGGTGACATCCTGAAAAATCACCAAGGTCCCGCCAAAACCGGCCTCCGGATCAAGCCGCGTCGCCGACGCACCCAACAGGTGTTGGCCATCTCCAAAATCGATGGGACGCTCGATCGGGCTGTCAGTATCGGCGGCGTCGACAAGGCCCGCAAGCAAGGTGCGGCGGTCCACTGCCCCCAGGCCCTCGAGAATACGCTGGCCGCTGCGATTGAGCAGCAGCAGGTTGCCTTCTTCATCGAGCAGCGCAATCCCTGACGGCACCTGTTCGACGATCACGCGATACTGTTCCCGCAGAAAACCGAAATCCCGGCGCGTATAAGCGAGCGCTTGGTCAGTCCGCCGTAGGCGCTCAACCAGACGACCGGCCAGTACGCCGACCAATGTGAACGAACCGATATATACCGCCACGCGCAGTAGGATCCGCCCGATTTCCTCGGGCTGCTGCGGCACCAACACGCCGGGGAGGCGGCCTTGGATCTCCATCCAGGTCACGGCGCTCAGACAAGCTGCTGCCAAGAGCGCAATCGTAAATGAAAACCGTGTCGAGTGCGTCGTGGCAGCGGCGACCACCACAAGCACGAACAAGCCAAGAAATGGCGATGATGTGCCTTCGGTAAGCGCCACAGGAATGGTGAGCACCGCGGTATCGATGACGTACTGCACGGCGGTAAACCAGCGTGCTCCGCGCAGCGTCGGAAAGCGCACAATCAACGCCAGGTACAGCACGGTCAGCAGAACGCCGACTGTAAGCGGCACAAGCATGCCAGCCGCAGCCGGCGTCAAACGCCCTTCGCTGCCGGCAAGCAGCAGCCCGAGCGCCGTACCGAATACCAGTGTCGAGATCAGAAAGCGATAGAGGACGATCCGGTCGTTGCTGGCCGGTATGCGCTGACCCTCGCCCGTTCGGTTCACCCGCGGGATCAACCGCCGGCGAGCGTAAAGATCGGCAAGTACATGGCGATCAGCAAACTACCGACGATGCCGCCGAGAAACACCATCATGATCGGCTCAATCGCCGACGTCATGGCCTCAACCGCCGCTTCGACCTCTTCTTCGTAGAACTGCGAAACACGCTCCAGCATCTGATCGAGCCGACCGGTTGATTCACCAACCTCGACCATCTGGATCATGAGCTGCGGGAACCATTTTGCATGTTGCAGAGGTTCGGTCAGCGTCTTGCCCTCACGAATACCGTCGATGGCAAGCTGAATGTCATCAACGATAATCCGATTGCCGACGACACCCTTACAGATCTCCAACGAATCGACGATCGGTACGCCAGATGACAGCAAGGTGCCCAATGTTTGTGTAAATCGCGTGATGGCGCCCTTATGGATGACCGCCCCGATAAGCGGTAATTTGAGCAGGATCAGGTCAAGCATGCGCGCGCTTTTTTCGAAGCGACCCAAGATCTTGATGAAGGCGACAAAGGACGCAGCAACGGTCAAGATCAGCGCAATGTTGTCCTGCATCCAGTGGCTCAGCCCAATCACCGCCACGGTTGCCCCAGGCAATTCACGACCGAAGTCCGAAAACATTTTCTCGAAGGTTGGGATGACCTTGACCAGCATGATGGCCACCGCACCGAAAGCAATGACGAGCGTGATGACCGGGTAGGTCATCGCGCCCTTAATCTGCTTGGCGATCTTTTCCTGCTTTTCGAGAAAGACGGACAAGCGATTGAGCACCGTATCGAGCACACCGCCGGCCTCGCCGGCCTCAACCAAGTTCACGAACAGCGCGTTGAAAACCTTGGGGTAACGCCGCAGCGAATCCGCCAATGTCGCGCCCTGCTCGACATGGTCCTTGACGCCCAAAATCGTTCGCTTGAATGTTTTGTTGGTCTGCTGCTGGGCCAGAATGTGCAAACCCTGCACGATCGGCAGGCCCGCTTCGAGCATCGTCACGAACGTTCGCGTGAAAATGACCAATTCACGTGTTTTGACGCCGCCCACGCCGGGAAGCTCGAACCCGCCGGGCTTTTCTTCGATCGAGAGGACAGCCAGTCCGCGTTTGCGCAGCTTCTGAACGGCTTCATCCTGCGTTTTGGCAGAAATGACGCCGGGCTTCTGCTCACCACTGGGCCCTTTGGTCGTATACGCAAAACGCGGCACGCGCGACTCCTTCTCAGGCTCCGCCGGCGACCTTGGCCGGCGCGGCCAAGCCCGCCTTGGAGGCGAGATTACGAAACTCTTCCAGATCGGGGCTACGGCTCATGGCATCTTCGAGTTTGACCAGCCTGCGCCGGGCCAGGTCGATCAGCCACTGATTCAGTGTAATCATGCCGTGCTTGCCTTGGCCAACCTGCATCTGCGCGTACAACTGGTGCACCTTGTCTTCGCGGATGAGGTTGCGGATTGCGGCGTTGGGCACCATGATCTCCATGGCCATGACGCGGCCTTTGCCTTGCGCTTTGGGAAGCAGGGTCTGGCTGATCACACCCTGCAACACAAAACTGAGCTGCGCCCGGACCTGCGGCTGCTGGTCGGCTGGGAACACGTCAAGAATACGGTTGATCGTCTGTACGGAACCATTTGTGTGCAATGTCCCAAAGCAGAGGTGGCCGGTCTCGGCAATGGTCAAGGCCGCCTCGATCGTCTCCCGGTCGCGCAGCTCACCGACCAGCACGACGTCGGGATCCTGGCGGAGGATGCTCTTGAGCGCCCGCTGGAATGAATAAGTATCGGCGCCCACCTCGCGCTGGTTGACCAAGCAGTTCTTGTGGGGGTGCAAAAACTCGATCGGATCCTCGATCGTAATGATGTGTTCTTGGCGCTCGCGATTGACCTTGTCGATCATCGCGGCCAAAGTCGTCGATTTTCCCGAACCGGTGGGGCCGGTCACCAGCACGAGGCCGCGCGGCCGGTCGGCGAGCTGTGCGACGACGGGCGGCAAGCCCAATTCTTCAAAGGTCTTGATTTCGTAGGGAATCGTACGAAACGCCCCCGCGACCGCACCGCGCTGCATGTAGATGTTGGCGCGGAACCGTGACAGCCCTTTGACACCGAAGCTCATGTCGAGTTCGTTGTTTTCCTCGAATACGTGCTTCTGCGAATCCGTCAGGATGCTGTAACAGAGCTGCTTGGTCTCGACCGCCGTGAGGGGCTGAAATCCGGGGATCGGCTTGAGATGGCCATCGATACGAATCGTCGGTGCGGCCGACACCGTGACATGAAGATCGGACGCTCCCATCTGAAGGAGCGCCTGTAGAAGCGACTGAAGACTGAGTGGCGGACGACCTTCGGACAACGTAGCTTACCCTTCCCGGCTCAGCGGAAGTCGGCAGTGGACACGCGCAGCACTTCGCTGATCGTCGTCACGCCGTCTCGCAGCATCTTCATTCCGCTTTGCCGCAGAGTCATCATACCGCCCTTCATGGCCGCCTGCTTGATTTCAGCCGAACTGGCGCCATTGAGCACGTATTCTTTGAGTACGTCGGTCATCACCATGACCTCGTAGAGCGCGATACGCCCGGAGTACCCCTTGTTGCACTTGTCGCACCCCTTCCCTTCCATCGGCTGGCAGGTTTTGGCGTCCTCCTCGGACATTCCAAGTTCCACCAACGCCTTGACCTCGACGCCTTCGGCCGGGGCCTTGCAGTGCTGGCAGATTTTGCGCGCCAGACGTTGAGCAAGAATGCAGTTCACCGCGCTGGAGACCAGAAAGGGCTCCACCCCCATGTTGAGCAGACGATTGATCGTACTTGGTGCGTCATTGGTGTGTAGCGTACTGAGCACCATGTGCCCGGTAAGTGCCGCCTTGACCGCGATTTCCGCCGTTTCGAAGTCGCGGATCTCACCAACCATGATGATGTCCGGGTCCTGCCGCAAGAACGAGCGCAGCGCCGCCGCAAACGTCAGGCCGATATCTTCACGCACCATCACCTGGTTGATCCCCATCAGGTTGAATTCGACGGGATCCTCAGCGGTTGAGATATTTTCGGTCACCTTGTTCAATTCGGAGAGTGCCGAATAGAGCGTCGTCGTCTTACCCGACCCCGTCGGCCCCGTAACGAGGACCATGCCAAACGGCTGGTGGATCGAGTGTAGGAAATCATCGAGCTGTTTCTGCTCGAATCCCAACTTGGTCATATCGAGTTGGAGATTCGACTTGTCAAGCAGACGCATGACGACTTTTTCGCCGAACAACATGGGCAAAATCGAGACGCGGTAGTCCATCTCCCGGCCCTTGCCGAGCTTCAGCTTGATACGTCCGTCCTGCGGGAGCCGTCGTTCGGCGATATCGAGATTCGACATGATCTTGATGCGGCTGACGATCGCGTTTTTGAGGTTGAGCGGCGGCCGCAGCACCTCAGACAGCACGCCGTCGATCCGAAACCGGACCCGCATTGATTTCTCGTAAATCTCAATGTGGATGTCAGAGGCCCGCTTTTTGATGGCATCGATCAGCAAGGCGTTGACGATCCGGACCACGGGCTTCTCGTCGCCCTTACCAAAGTCCGTGGCATCGTCGTCGTCCATGGACACGTACTCGGCGGCATCCGCCTCATCGCTGATCTCCGCCATGAGATCATCCAGGTCGACTTCGCCCCCACTTTGAGAGCCATCGTCGATGTCGGCGGCCTCTTTTTCCGCGGCGCCCCACACGGTATCAATGGCGGCGCGAATCCCGTCCTCGCTGGCTACAACAATTTCAACGTTGTTGTAGCCCGTCAGAAAACGCACTTCATCGACGGCGAAAATATTCGAGGGATCGGCCATGGCGACGACGAGTGTCGAGCCGGACAGATTGAAGGGAATCATCACGTGCTGCTGCAGCACATCGCGAGGAATCCGGCGCGCAAGTGAATGATCGATTTCGTAGTCCGCCAAGTTGACAGGCGGCACACCGAATGTACGCGACAGGAACCCGAGGAGTTCATCCTCTTTCAGGTACCCCATGCGGACGAGGTGGGACCCCAAGCGTCCGCCCTGCGCCTTTTGTTCAGAAATCGCCTGCTGCAGCTGCTGCGGCGTGATGAGGTTTTCGCGGACGAGCAGTTCACCGATGCGGGCCATGGAACCTCCAGCAGTATCCGCAGGCCGCCCCAGCGGGCGGCAGCTTCGACCTTAGTCTAATGGGTGGCCACGAAGTTGTCAACAGCTACGGGGCCGGGAAAATAACGAGGGCGGCGGCTCCCCGGGGGAGGCCGCCGCCCTCTTCAAACCAAACGGTACGAACGCGATCTCAGAGCGAGCGAATCTTGTGCGCCAGTGTGCGCTGCCGCCGCTGCCGCCGCCGCGCCTGCTTACGCCGGCGCTTTTCAGCTTCCTTCACTTTGCGCTTCTTACGCTCGCTGGGCTTCTCGTAATAGCGCCGAAGTTTCAGCTCCTTGAGGATGCCTTCTTTGTTGACGCGCTTCTTCAGCTCCTTGAGGGCACGGTCCACGTCATCGCGGACCGTGACTTCGAGGGGGTCACTGAATTGGGTGCGGTCACGCTCGGGACGATCACCACGCTCGCCGCGCTCACCCCGTTCGCCGCGCTCGCCCCGATCGGGACGATCACCACGATCCGGACGGTCACCGCGCTCCGAACGATCGCCACGCTCGGGACGGTCGCCCCGGTCGCCGCGCTCTGAGCGCTCGCTGTGGTAGGAGTAGTCGCTGCTGCGTTCGCGTTCGACGGACATGGACTCTCCTTACGCCTTGCCCGCGAGCTGCAGCGCCACCACGAAGGCGTAGATGACGAGCGACTCGATGAGCGCCAGGCCGATAATCATCGGGCCGGTGACCTTGGCTTCGGGGTTGCGAGCCAAGCCGTCGAGAGCCGCCGCAACAGCCCGACCTTGGGCCATCGCGCCGCCGACGGCCGCAACCGAAATGGCGATCGCGGCCGCGAGAGCCGTCATACCGTTACTGGCGGCGCCTTCGGCGGCGAAGGCCGGGGTGCCGACGACGACGGCGAGGGCGATAAAAACGAACGAGGTAAGAAGATGCATGGACCGCTCCTTTCAGGGCGTTGAACAATGGGCCTTGCAGGCCCGTAAGGGTGAAGAATCCGAACCGGGGTCAGTGGTCTTCGTGGGAGATCGCTCCGCCCACGTAGATCATAGAAAGCATAGTAAACACGAGTGCCTGCACGAAGCAGACGAAGGTGCCGAGGCCCAAAAAGATCACGGGGACCACGACAGGAACAAGGTCGGTGAACACAGCGATGACGGTGTGGTCGCCGGTCATGTTGCCGAACAAACGAACAGATAGGCTGAGTGGACGCACCAAATGGCTGATCACTTCGATGACGAACATCAGTGGCGCCAGCAAAATAACAGGCCCCATGAAGTGCTTGAGGTACGCCGCACCGTGTTCGCGGAAGCCCAGGATGTGCGTCATCAAAAAGACGACGATAGCCGGCGCAAAGTTGGTCGAAATATTCTGGGTCGACGGGTTGAAACCCGGCACCAAGCCCAGCAAGTTGTTGATGAAGATAAATAGGAAAAGCGTGCCGAAGAACGGCACATACTTGTGGCCGGCGTGGCCCATTGTACTCTCGACGAATCCGCGCAGATTGCCGACAATCAACTCGGCAACGGTTCGGATGCCAAATTGCGCCTCGGGGCGAACCGCATCGTCGCCCGCGCGACGCAGCGCACCGCGTGCCAGTACGGCCACGGCCGTCATCCCAAGTACGAGTCCACCGGTATTGAGAACAGGCTCGATCGGCTGGATATTGCGCTGGTAGTAGTCGGTAATGCCAATAGCGCAAGCGGTATCGTGTTGAGCGGCTTTGTAGGCATCGCCGTGGGCACCGCAAAGCGCCACGAAATGACTCGCATCACGACAGGCCGGTTCTTCCGGCGCCGGGGCCACGGCCTGAGCGGGTGCGGCTTCGAGAGCGCCGGTCGCGGCAGCGGTCGTCTCGGTGGGCGCCACTGTGGGCGCCGGTTCGTTGCAGGCCTCGACGAAGGAACGTGCCTGCGCGCACGCGGCATCGTAGTCGGCTTGCGAACGAAATTCACCGCAGGCGTCGGCGGTCGCAAGTGCGCCGTCGACGGCACGTGAGTGCGTAATCAGCTCGAACCAGCTGGGAATATGCGGAGCGCCCGAACTCACCCGTCGGTATCCTTCCTGTGCCGTATGGACAGCCACAAACCGTAGCTGACCACCATCATCATCATCCCGGCAGCATACGCGAGCCCTGCTGCCATCCATCGACCACCGTCATCGCCCAGCCAACGGGGCCCGGCGACAACCACGAGGCCAAAGGTGCCCGCGTAGTGCACCAAGGCCGCCACACCGGCGATCCGGCGCCGCCCTCGCCGCCACGCGGCAAATGCCGCCAGCAGCGTGGACAGTTGAACCACCAGCAGCGCCAGCGCAGACAGGATTGCCGCCAATTCAGCGCCCCTGGGCCCGCTCGGCCCGTCGAATCAGAACGATCATCTCGACCATTCCAATGACAAACCCCAGCACCGTTCCTCCGGCCGACCCCCACGGCGCAATGCCCAACCAGGCATCCAACGCGAGCCCAACCACCAGCCCTCCGGTGGCCGAGCCGGCCAGCCCCACGCCCGCAGCCAAGTACATAAGCGCCGCGCTGCGTGAGCCCGAACCGGCCACGAGAGTCTCCCTGAACCTACTCTCCGTACCCAACACCGATGATGCGCACCGGCGCAAGATGACATTAAGAGTCCGGAAAACACAGCTTGTAACAGATCGCCGACGCCGTCGCCACCCCGGCCGCCTCCTGAACATAGGCCCTAGTGGTGATTGGCCGAGTTGAGCATCGGCC
>CAZUAB010000065.1:0-13088 GCA_964617795.1 uncultured bacterium | reverse complement strand
GGTCGGCCTTCACGCCAGGGATGTCGCTATTTTCCGGGCCAAAGCGGCTGCTGTGCCGGTGGTTTTGGCTAGTGCCACCCCGGCGCTGGAAACGGCCACGGCGGCCCGCGAGGAGCGTATCGCTTGGCTGCGCCTGCGCAAACGGCCCGGCGGCGCCGCGCTGCCGCGAGTCAACCTCGTTGACGTAGAACGACGGGACGAGCGGGGCCCGTTCTCGTGGCTGTCGCGGTCGCTCGAAGAGGCGATTGACGACACGCTGCAAACGGGCCGGCAAGTCGTCTTGTTCCGTAACCGGCGGGGATTCCACCCGGTCGTCCAGTGCCGTGCCTGTCGCGAAACGCTCCGTTGCCCGACTTGTTCGGCCGATCTCACGCTGCACGCACGCCCCCGTGAGCTGCGCTGCCATCTCTGCGGCTCACGCACTGACTGGACGGAGCGTTGCACCATGTGCGGAGAAGAGGGGCGACTGCGCCCCCTCGGCACAGGTACGCAACGTGTCGAGGAGGATTTGCGCGGCCGTTGGCCAACGGCGCGGATCGACCGACTCGACCGCGACGTACTTACGTCTCAGGGGCGCATTGATGGCGTTTTGGCCCGCTTGCAACAAGGTGAAACCGATATCTTGGTCGGCACTCAGCTCGTCACCAAGGGGCTCGACGTGGCGGGAATCACGCTCGTCGGCGTGATTCAGATCGACGGCGCCCTCCACATCCCCGATTTTCGCGCAAGCGAGCGGGTCTTCCAACAGCTTTGCCAGGTAGCTGGGCGGGCCGGGCGCGGCAGTGATCCCGGCACCGTCATCATCCAAACCGCGCAACCCGACCACCCCGTCCTGCGACTTGCATTGGCGCAAGACGTCGATGGTTTTTTCGAGCACGAGATCAGTGCCCGTACCCGTAGCGGACTGCCGCCACGGTCGCGATTGGTGCGGCTGGTCTGGGCCGGTCCCAGCGAGTCGGATTTGCTTGACGACATTGGCTTGGCCTTGGCTGCGGCGGCCAGCATCGCGCCGACACGGATCTGGGGCCCCGCGCCCTGCCCTATCGAGCGCATCCGTGGTATTTGGCGTCAACACGTCTTTGGGCTGGACGACGATTTGCGGCGGCTGCGGCGCTGGGCCTTGGCCGCAGCAGATGCCTCCGGCTGCGATGTACGGATCGAGGTCGAGCCTCAAGTCATTGGTTAGAGCTGGAAGCGACCCGCGAGTTCATGCAAAATGGCCCGGGCGTCACCGCCCGGGCCATTTCAACGTAATGAACACCCCATTTCCGGGCGTATTAGGGTGCGAACAGTTCCTCTTCGTCGACATCCACCGGCTCCGGCAACACACCCTCTTCCGGCTCGACAATGCGGATTTGCGTGCGCTGGTAAATACGATCACCGGTACCCGCCGGGATCAGGCGGCCCATGATCACGTTTTCCTTGAGGCCGCGGAGGTGGTCAACCTTGCCGGCCACCGCTGCGTCCGTAAGCACTTTGGTCGTCTCTTGGAAGCTCGCGGCCGAGATCCAGCTTTCGGTCGCCAGCGAGGCCTTCGTAATCCCGAGCAGCAGTGGTTCCGCCTGCGCAGGCTCGAGGCCTTCGGCTTCCATCTTTTCGTTCACCTCGTCGAAACGCCATTTTTCTACGTCCTCGTCGGGCAAGAACGTCGTGCCACCCACGTCGAGCACACGAATACGCCGCAGCATTTGGCGAACGATGATTTCGATGTGCTTGTCGTGAATTCCCACACCCTGCAGGCGATAGACCTCCTGGATCTCGTCTACAAGATACTTGGCCAACTCTTCTTCACCGAGCACCCGCAAGATGTCATGCGGATTCGGCGAGCCGTCAACCAAGGGCTCACCAGCTTTGACGAAGTCACCTTCGTGAACGATGACGTGCTTGCCCTTGGGAATTAGGTATTCACGCTTCTCCCCGACATTGTCGATCGGGGTAATTTCGATGGTGCGCTTGCCCTTGGTTTCCTTGCCATACTGAACGATGCCATCGATTTCAGTGATGATCGCGAAATCCTTGGGCTTGCGAACTTCGAACAGCTCGGTGACACGCGGAAGACCCCCAGTGATATCGCGGTTTTTCAGTGTTTCCCGTGGGATCATCGCAATGGTGTCGCCGGCCTCGACAGCGTCGCCTTCAGCAACCTGCAGAATGGATTGCGGCGGCAGCGGATAGCGCGCATGCGCATCCGAACCCGGCAAGGTGAGTGTACGCGCCTTGCCTTCGGCCGATTCTTTGATCGAGAGGCGCGGCTTGAGCGTACCTTCCTTGGTCTCGGTAACGACACGTTGGGAACGCCCCGTCATCTCGTCGACCTGGTCAACAACGGTTACGCCGTCGACGATATCGCCGAATTTGACGACACCCGCGACATCGGTGAGGATCGGACGCTTGAACGGATCCCACTGCGCCAGAACCGTACCGGGCTCGACGCGATCGCCTTCTTGGAACATCAGGCGCGCACCGTAGGGGACATGGTAACGCTCACGCTCCCGATCTTCTTCGTCCGCCACGAGGATTTCGCCGTTGCGGCTGAGGACAATCACGCGGCCCTCGCGGCCTTGCACTGTCTTGAGGCCACGGAAACGGATGATCCCCTTGAGGCGGTTCTCGATCGTACTCTGCTCGGCACGGCCGGTCGCTGCACCACCAATGTGGAACGTACGCATCGTCAGCTGCGTGCCCGGTTCACCAATCGACTGCGCCGCGATGATTCCGACAGCCTCACCAGCGTTGACCAAGTGCCCGCGGCTGAGGTCACGACCGTAACAAAGCGCACACACCCCGTAGGGTTCTTCGCAGGTAAGCGGCGAGCGAATCTTGAGTGCATCGACGCCCGCATCTTCGATCTTGCGCGCCAGCTCTTCGTTGATTTCGGTGCCGGTATCCGCCAACAGCTCGCCGGAGTAGGGGTCATAGACATCTTCGAGCGCCACGCGACCGAGGATCCGTTCACGCAGCGGCTCAATGACCTCGCCGGACTCGATCAGAGCCGTACGCTCAATGCCGACAATGGTGCCGCAGTCGCGCACGGTAATGATCGATTCCTGGGCGACGTCCACCAGCTTGCGGGTCAGGTAGCCGGAGTTGGCCGTCTTGAGCGCAGTATCCGCGAGGCCCTTACGCGCGCCGTGGGTCGAGATGAAGTACTGCAGAACATTGAGGCCTTCGCGGAAGTTCGCAATGATCGGCGTTTCGATGATCTCACCGGACGGCTTGGCCATTAGGCCACGCATACCGGCGAGTTGCCGCATCTGCTGCGTCGAACCACGAGCGCCGGAGTCGGCCATCATGTAGATCGAGTTGAACGAAGGGACGGTCCGGCGCTCAAGCGTAACGGTTTCCTTGCCCTTCTTGTCCTTCGACTTGACCTCGACGTCGATCTCCTGTGTCGACAATCCGCTGATCATCTCGCCGGCAATTTCTTCGCCGGACCTCGACCAAATGTCGATGATCTTGTTGTAACGCTCACCCTTGGTGATCACCCCGTTACGGTAATCGTCTTCGACCAAAGCGACTTCGCTGTAGCCCTTCTCGATGATTTCACCTTTGCGTTCCGGAATCGTCATATCATCGATCGAAATCGAAATACCCGCGCGGGTGCTATAAAGATAGCCCGTCGTCCGGAGACGGTCGCTCATCACGACAGTTTCTTTGGTACCGAGCGTGCGGTAACAATAGTCAACCAACGCCGCCAAGGACTTCTTGTCCAGCACCTTGTTGACCAGATTGAACGGGATGTCTTTGGGCACCACGTCATACAGCAGCACACGACCAACCGTCGTATCGGCCAACGAGTAAACCGCGCGGCCATCGATCTGGTCGGGGACCCGGACCTTGATGCGTGCCTGAAGATCGACGTAACCGGCGTCATACGCGTAGCGGACCTCGGTTACGCTGGGGAACGACAGGCCCTCACCCTTGGCGCCGTAACGTTCGCGCGTCATGTAGTAACAGCCGAGCACGATATCCTGCGACGGGACGATGATCGGCTTGCCGCTGGCCGGGCTGAGGATGTTGTTTGTCGACATCATCAGCACACGAGCCTCGATTTGGGCCTCAAGGCTGAGCGGTACGTGCACGGCCATCTGGTCGCCGTCGAAGTCCGCATTGAACGCGGTGCAGACGAGTGGGTGCAGGCGGATCGCCTTACCTTCGATCAGCATCGGCTCAAAGGCCTGAATACCCAGGCGGTGCAGCGTCGGCGCACGGTTCAACATCACCGGGTGCTCACGAATCACCTCGTCGAGCACATCCCAGACTTCACTGGTTTCCTTTTCGACCAGCTTCTTGGCGCTTCGAATCGTGTTCACATAGCCCTTGGCCAGCAAGCGCTGGTAAATGAAGGGGCGGAACAGCTCGATCGCCATCTTCTTGGGCAAACCGCACTGGTGCAGCTTGAGTTCGGGGCCGACGACGATGACCGAACGACCCGAATAGTCGACGCGCTTGCCGAGCAAGTTCTGCCGGAAGCGGCCCTGCTTGCCCTTGAGCATGTCGGAAAGGCTCTTGAGCGGGCGGCGGTTCGGACCCGTCACCGCGCGACCACGACGACCATTGTCGTAGAGCGCGTCGACAGCTTCCTGCAGCATCCGCTTTTCATTGCGGATGATAATGTCTGGCGCCTGCAACTCGATGAGCCGCTTGAGGCGGTTGTTGCGATTGATGACCCGTCGATACAGATCGTTGATATCCGATGTGGCGAAACGACCACCATCGAGGGGTACGAGCGGACGCAACTCCGGCGGGATGACCGGGATCACCGAATGGATCATCCATTCGGGCTTGTTGCCGGAATGGCGAAACGACTCGACAACACGCAGCCGCTTGGCGATTTTTTTGCGCTTGGCCTTCGAGTTGTTGTCTTTGAGCTCAGCACGAAGTTCGGCATTGACAGCATCAAGATCAATGCCGCGCAGAAGTTCCAATACCGTCTCGGCCCCCATGCCCACGTAGAAGTCGGCCCCGTATTCACTGCGAGCCTGCATGAGCTGCTCGTCGTCGAGTAGCTGATAGCGGGCAAGCGGCGTGTCGCGCGGATCGACGACGATGAAACTTTCGAAGTAGAGCACCTTCTCGAGTTCTTTGTGGGTCAGATCGAGCAGTGCGCCGATCCGGCCCGGCAGGCTGCGCATAAACCAGATATGGGCGACGGGCGCGGCCAGTTCGACATGGCCCATACGCTCGCGGCGCACCTTGGCCTGAATGACCTCAACGCCGCACTTCTCGCAGACAATGCCGCGATGCTTCATGCGCTTGTACTTACCGCAGAGGCATTCGTAGTCCTTGATCGGACCAAAGATCTTGGCGCAGAACAGACCATCGCGTTCCGGCTTGAAGGTCCGGTAGTTGATGGTTTCCGGCTTCTTGACCTCTCCGCTGGACCAACTTTTAATCAGGTCGGGGCTGGCCAAGCTGATCCGGACGGCATTGAAGTCCGTCGGGTCCTTGCGCCGCTCACGGTCAAACATGAATCCGTTCATTGCGCTACCCCTTCGCTGAGCACGGGCCTATCGTCGTCACTCGCTTCGAGAAGCTCGACGTTGAGTCCCAAACCTTGCAGTTCTTTGATGAGTACGTTGAAGCTCTCCGGCAGACCGGCTTCGAGCTCAAACTCACCCGCCACGATTGATTCGTAAACCCTGGTCCGCCCCTGAACGTCATCGGACTTGACGGTCAAGAATTCCTGCAGGGCATGTGCCGCACCGTAGGCCTTGAGCGCCCACACTTCCATCTCGCCGAGCCGCTGGCCGCCAAATTGGGCCTTGCCGCCGAGCGGTTGCTGGGTGACCAAACTATAGGGGCCAATCGACCGCGCGTGAATCTTGTCATCAACCATGTGGTTGAGCTTCATCATGTACATCACACCGACGGTAACCGGGTTAAGGAACTCATCCCCCGTCAAGCCGTCACGCAGTCGGACCTGCCCAGATTCGGCCACACCGATTTCTTTCAACAGTGCGCGAATCTCTGTCTCTTCGGCACCGTCAAACACCGGCGTCGAGATAAATACGCCATCGGTGAGTCCGTCCGCAAGTGCCTTGAGTTGATCGAGCTCCGCTTCGTCGATGAGCTTATGGACGCGCGTGGAGTCAAACAGGTTCTTGAGGTGCTTGCGCAGCTCTTTCTCACCTGGGTTCTGAGCCAGCATTGCGTCGATTTTATGCCCCAACCCGCGCACGGCCAGGCCGAGGTGCGTCTCGAGGATCTGCCCAACGTTCATACGGCTGGGCACGCCCAGCGGGTTGAGTACCACATCGACGGGCGTACCGTCGTCCATATAGGGCATGTCTTCGATCGGCAATACGCGGCTGACGACACCTTTGTTCCCGTGACGCCCCGCCATCTTGTCGCCGACGCTGATTTTGCGTTTGATGGCGACGTAGACCTTGACGAGCTTGATGACCCCGGGCGGAAGCTCATCTTCGCGCTGCAGGCGTTCAATCTTGTCGTTGTAGAGTTTTTCAATCGCCTGGATGCGCTTGACGCCGCCCTCGACGAAGTCCTCGATCCGCGCTGCAAGCTTGGCGTTCTCCCACTCGACATCGGCGAACTTCTTGAGCGGAATGATGCCGAAGCCCTCGGGTGGCATGGCCTTGCCGGACTCGCCGAAGACCTCTTTGCCGACTTTCACACCCTTCTTGACCTTGGTGGTGCCTGCCATTTCGCGGATCTTGCGGCGGATTGAATCTTCCAAGATCGCAATCTCATCATTGCGGTCACGCTCGAGTGATTCGATTTCCTGACGCTCGATTTCGATCGCACGGAAGTCCTTCTCGGCGCCCTTGCGCAGGAAGATCTGGGCACCGATAACCGTGCCGCTGATGCCTGCCGGTACCCGCAGGCTGCTGTCGCGAACGTCGCCAGCCTTAGAACCGAAGATCGACCGCAAAAGCTTCTCTTCCGGACTCAGCAGCGTCTCACCCTTTGGCGTGATCTTGCCGACCAGAATATCGTTCGACCGCACGGCCGCACCAATCCGCACGATCCCGGACTCGTCGAGGTTGCGCAGCGCGTCCTCGCTAAGGTTTGGAATATCCCGTGTGATTTCTTCGGGGCCGAGTTTGGTGTCACGCGATACGCATTCAAATTCCTTGATGTGGATCGAGGTATAGGTGTCGTCACGTACGAGGCGCTCGGACAGCAGAATCGAGTCCTCGAAGTTGTAGCCACGCCACGGCATGAATGCGACGACAACGTTCTGGCCCAGTGCCAGCTCGCCGTGATCCATCCCTGGGCCATCGGCAATCACATCTCCCGCTTCGACGCGGTCGCCGATTTTGATGATCGGGCGCTGGTTGACGCAGGTGTCCTGGTTGGACCGATGGAACTTCGTCAGCTTGTAGATATCGACGCCGGCATCGCCCTCTTCGGGCTTCATCTGGCCTTCGTCGACGCGCACGACGATCCGGCTGGCCTCGACGCGCTCGATAATACCGCTGCGCTTTGCGTTGACGCCGCGGCCCGAATCCTTGCCGACAACGCCCTCCATGCCCGTGCCGATAAGCGGCGCCTGCGGCTGCAGGAGCGGCACGCCTTGGCGCTGCATGTTGGACCCCATCAACGCGCGGTTGGCATCATCGTGCTCGAGGAACGGGATCAGGCTGGCGGCCACGGATACGAGCTGCTTCGGACTGACATCCATGTAGTGGATATCCGTCGCCGGCAACATCATGAAGTTGCCATCGAGGCGGCAGCCAATCAGCTGATTAACGAACCGGCCATCGTCGCCAACCGGAGCATTGGCCTGCGCAATGACCTCGTTCTCTTCTTCAAGCGCGCTCAGGTACACGACTTCGTCGAGTACACGGCCACCTTCGACGCGTCGGTACGGTGTCTCAATAAAACCGTACTTGTTGACGCGCGCATAGGTCGCCAACGAGGAGATCAACCCAATGTTCGGCCCTTCGGGCGTCTCAATCGGGCAGATACGGCCGTAATGGCTGGTATGAACGTCGCGCACTTCGAAACCGGCCCGTTCGCGACTGAGGCCACCGGGCCCCAGCGCGCTCAGGCGACGCTTGTGCGTCACTTCGCTGAGCGGGTTGGTCTGGTCCATGAACTGGCTGAGCTGACCGGAACTGAAGAAATCCTTGATCGCCGCAACGGCGGGCTTGGAATTGACCAGTTCGTGGGGCACCATCGAGTCGAGCTCGGCCAGGCTCATCCGTTCCTTAATCGCACGCTCCATGCGGATAACGCCGATTCGGAACTGGTTCTCGAGCAGCTCGCCGACCGAGCGCACGCGCCGGTTGCCAAGGTGATCAATGTCGTCGATGGCCGACCGTCCGTGCTTGACGTCGACCAGCTTCTCAAGTACCCGGATGATGTCTTCTCTGTCAAGGACCCGCGATTCGTTGTCCCGCGGACGGTCGAGGCGGAAGTTCATCTTAACGCGGCCGACATCGCCCAAGTCGTAGCGCTGGCCGTCGAAGAACAGCCCAAGGAAAAAATCCTCCGCAGCGTCGCGCGTAACCGGATCACCGGGTCGCAGGCGCTTATAGATCTCAATCTTGGCTTCATCCACACTGTGAACACGATCGACCGCCAACGTGTGATGGACATAGGCGCCGACGTGACTGCCGTCGATGTAAAGAACGGGCAGTTCCAGTTTCTTGACGGCGCGCAGTTGCTCGACGTGCGCCGGTTCGATGACTTGGTTGGCCTCGAGCAAAACTTCGCCGGTCGCTGGATCGACAAAATCGCGCGCAGCAACGCGACCGACCAGTTCGCCCCAATCGGTCGGGAATCTTTCGATACCTGCCTCCGCAAGGCGCTTGAGTGCGGCCTTACGGATCTTACGGTCCTTGTGGATGATCACTTCGCCGCTGGCCGGATCGAGAACGTCCTGCTTGATCTTCTGCCCGACCAAGTGTTCAAAGATGACCGTGCGTTCGAGTGCGTCGCCCTTACGCGTCACCGTTTCGATCGGGTAGAAGCGGGCCAGGATGTCTTCGGTGGACATCCCCATGGCCTTGAGCAAAATCGTCGCGTAGAGCTTACGCCGCCGATCAATGCGGGCAAAAAGCAGGTCCTTATGGTCAAATTCAAAATCGAGCCACGAGCCACGATACGGAATCACATGCCCCGAGAACAAAACCTTGCCACTGGAATGGCTCTTGCCCTTGTCGTGATCGAAGTAGACCCCGGGCGAGCGGTGCAACTGGCTGACAATGACGCGTTCGGTGCCGTTGATGATGAACGTCCCATTGTCGGTCATTAGCGGGATGTTGCCGAAGTAGACATCCTGCTCTTTGATGTCGCGGACTTCGCGTTGCTTGCCGTCTTCGCCGATATCCCAAACGATCAGCCGCACATAAAGACGAATCGGCGCCTCATACGTCAGGCTCTTTTGCCGGCATTCGTCTTCATCGAATTTCGGCTCCTCGATTTCATATTTGATGAATTCGAGGCGTGCGGTATCGTTGAAGTCATTGATCGGGAAAATCTCTTGAAAGACTCCCTGAAGGCCGGTCGCAATGCGATCTTCGGCTGCAAGCCCAATCTGAAGGAACTTCGCGTAGGACTCCTTCGTGGTCTCGATCAGGTAGGGAATCCCAATTACGGGATCGAGCTTCGAGAAGATCTTCCGCACGCGATAGATCTGGGGTGCGGACACAGTCATCGGAGGTCCTCCTTGACGAGCGGCTGGGCTGCGTAAGCGGCCCCGGCACGGGTCGAGCTGATCAATAACGAAAAAATCCCTGCGCGCGCCGGCCGTCTGCCGGAGCGCGCAGGGAGTGTGCCTGTAAAGGCCTTCTTACTTGAGCTCAACCGTTGCGCCGGATTCCTCAAGACGAGCCTTCATCTTTTCGGCTTCCTCGGGCGCAACACCTTCCTTCACGGCCTTCGGAGCGCCGTCGACCAGATCCTTGGCTTCCTTGAGGCCAAGGCCCGTAAGCTCACGGACGACCTTGATGACCTGAATCTTCTGGTCACCCGCCGACTTCAGGATCACGGACTTCTCGACCGGACCTTCGTCAGCAGCCGCCGCGTCCCCGCCAGCGCCAGCGCCACCAGCCGCAGCCACGGCCATCGGAACAGCAGCCGAGATGCCGAACTCTTCCTCGATCGCCTTGACGAGCTCGCTCAGTTCGAGGATCGTGGCGCCCTTGAGGTACTCGAGAATATCTTCTTTTTTCAGACTCATCGCATTGGCTCCTTGTTGGCCTTGTTCGATAACCGTTTACGAACGTTTCTTATCTTCGAGCGCCTTGACCACATTCGCGAAGTCACGCAGCGGAGACTGCAGGACCGTCGCAAACTGCCGCAGCGGCGTCAGCACCAGCCCCATGAACTGACCGATCAGCTGCTCCCGGTTGGGGAGAGAGGCCAACGTCTCGATCTGTTCGGAACTGAGCAGCGTTCCCGCCAGCGCACCACCTTTGACGGAGAGGGTAATCTCCGACCTATCTTTTTTCAGCGCCTTGAGGGCCTTGGCCCCTTCGACGACATCGCCGACAAGCATGACGGCGCTCGGGCCTGTCAACAGGCCGTCAAGAACACCCTCGTACGGGGTATCTTTGGCGGCGATGTGAAACAACGTGTTCTTCACGACGTTCATTTCGACACCCGCCTTGCGTAGGCGGCTGCGAATTTCGTGATCGTCCGCCACGCTCACACCCGTAAAGTCGGCCAAGAACACCGCGCCGATATCGCCCTTCAAGCGACTGCGCATGCTGTCCACGAATTCGTGTTTTTGCTGCTTATCCATGGCTTACGCCCGCCTTACTTACGGTAAGCCGTCGGATCGACATCTACCGACGGGCTCATCGCCGCGGCAACGTGTATCTGACGGATGTAGATGCCCTTGGATGACGACGGCTTTGCGCGCGCGACAGCATCCATGATGGCATCAAGGTTCGCTTGAAGATCCTCGGCAGGAAAACTTTTTTTGCCGAATGCGACATGGACATTGCCGCCCTTGTCGACACGAAAATCGATCTTGCCGGCCTTGGCTTCCGTGACCGCCTTGGCAACATCGAACGTCACTGTGCCTGTCTTGGGGTTCGGCATCAGGCCACGCGGGCCAAGTACCTTGGCGACCTTGGCAACCTTGCCCATGGCATCTGGAGTCGCAATCGCAACATCAAACTCGAGCCAACCGCCCGCGACTTTTTCGATTAGGTCCTCGAGACCGGCATCATCGGCGCCCGCGTCCCGTGCTTCCGCTTGCTTTTCGCCAGCGGCAAAGACGATCACGCGCTGCGTCTTGCCAAGGCCCTTGGGCAACACGACGCTGCCACGAACCATCTGATCGGACTTGGTTGGATCGACGCCGAGGACGACCGCCGCCACCATGGTTTCGTCAAACTTGGCGGCCGGAAAACTACGCACCAGCTCGACAGCCGCGCTTGGTTCATAAAGCTTCCCGTGGACGACCATCGCCTTGGCGGCCTTGTAACGCTTGCCCATTTTGGCCATGACCTCAGCCCTCCTCGACAACAACGCCCATGGAGCGCGCTGTGCCTTCGACCATTCGCATGGCCGATTCCAGATTTTCTGCGTTCATATCGACAATCTTGGCCTCGGCAATATCCCGAACCTGGCTGCGCGTAATCGCACCAACCTTGTCGGCCTTCGGTGACTTGGAGCCGCGCTCGATCTTGATTGCCTTCTTGATCATGTCCGACACCGGCGGTGTCTTGAGCTTGAAGGTGAAGGAACGATCCGCATAGACGGTGATTTCAACCGGAATGATCCAGCCCGACTTATCCGCCGTCTGTGCGTTGAACTCCTTGCAGAAGCCCATGATGTTGACACCGTAGCGACCAAGCGCCGGGCCCACTGGCGGGGCCGGATTGGCGGCGCCGGCCGGAATCTGCAATTTGATATGACCGGTGACCTTTTGCATGGCCTTAGACCTTTTCCACTTCGGTAAAATCGAGCTCGACCGGGGTATTGCGTCCGAAGATGCTGACCATCACCCGGATCTTACCCTTCTCGTCATTGACCTCTTGGATCACGCCCGAGAAATTCGCAAACGGCCCTTCGGTCACGCGCACTGTCTCTCCCTGCTCGAAACGCACGCGCAACTGCGGCGCTTCTTCGCCCTTCTCTACTCGCGACAGGATGCGCTCGACATCGGAGTCCGGAATTGGCACCGGCCGGTTCGCATCCCCAATAAAGCCATTGACGCGCCCGACCTTCTTGATCAGGCCCCAAGACTCTTCACTCATTTGCATGCGAATCAACAGATAGCCAGGGAAGAACTTGCGCTTTGTCGTGCGCTTCTTGCCCTTGACCACTTCGACTACGCTCTCGGTCGGCAGCAGGATCTCTTGAATCCGATCCCCAAAGCCTTCCGAACGGATACGTTCTTCGAGCAACTCTCTGACCTTGTTTTCGTGGCCGGAGAAGACCTGAAGCACATACCACCGCAAGGGTGTTTCTGTATCGACCGTTTCAGCGGTACTCAACGCAGCATCCAATCCAACATCTTCGAGACCACAAAGTCCACTGCCCCAAGATACACGGCCGTGATCGCCACAAACACCACTACAACCCCCGTGGCGGTCAGTGCCTGCCGCGGCTCAGCCCACTGGACGCGCCCACCTTCGGCGCGCACGTCCCGCAGGTACTGCACCAGCTGCTGAACTCGGCTCACAGCGACCTACCCGGCCTTACCGCGTCTCGCGGTGAGCAGTATGGGTCCGGCACCATTTGCAGTATTTGCGAAGCTCGACGCGCGACGTTGTCGTGCGCCGATTCTTCGTTGAGCTGTAATTGCGGCGCTTGCAGTCGTTGCAGGCGAACTGGATGATCACACGCACGGTGGCGTCTCCCTAGGTCTCGGACGTTCTGCCCGATTACGCGATAATCTTGGCTACGACGCCGGCGCCCACGGTGCGACCACCTTCGCGAATCGCGAAGCGGAGGCCTTCTTCCATGGCGACGTTCGTCTGCAGCGTCACGTTCATCTTCGTGTTGTCGCCCGGCATAACCATCTCGGTGCCGCCCGGCAGCTCGATGTCACCGGTCACGTCGGTCGTGCGGAAGTAGAACTGCGGACGGTATCCGCTGAAGAACGGCTTGTGACGGCCGCCCTCCTCCTTCGTCAGCACGTACACCTCTGCCTTGAACTTCGT
>CAZUAB010000064.1:0-13120 GCA_964617795.1 uncultured bacterium | reverse complement strand
CGCGGGCGCTCAATGGCGAAAATGTCGGCACGGTCATCACCAGCGATTGAACCCCATCGTTCGGCAGCGTCCGAGCGTCCAGGAGATTTCCCAATGAGCGAAATTACGAATACCGATCGGCGCCCTCATCTTGAATCACTGTTGATGCGCGAGAGCCTGCTCGACCGAGAGGTCGAGAGGCGCACAGAGACGCCGGTTTTCCGCATGCTCCCCGAATCGATCGTCGTCAAACTTGGTGGCCGCTCGGTCATGGACCGCGGCAAGGATGCGGTGTATCCGATCGTCGATGTGCTCAATGAAACACTCGATGCCGGTCACAAATTGATCATCGGCACGGGCGGTGGTGCGCGCACTCGCCACGTGTTTTCGATCGGTATCGACCTTGGCCTGCCGACCGGTGTACTCGCCCAGCTCGCCATGGCCGATGCGTTGGGTACGGCGCATATGCTCGGCGCCCTTCTTGCCCCCCGCGGCGTCGTCGCGATACCGCCCGAGATGTTCGGCCACCTCTTGCCTTTGTTTCTGCAATCGGTACCGGGCGTGATCTACAACGGTGTGCCGCCGTATTCGATCTGGGAGCATCCGCCGAAGATTGGCAAGATTCCGCCACACCGTACGGATGCTGGCTGTTTCCTGCTTGCCGAGTGCTTCGGCAGCAAGCAATTGCTGCTGCTCAAAGATGTCGACGGCCTCTATGATGCCGATCCGGCAGCAAACCCCGGCGCCAATTTCATCAAGCGCATCAGCGGTCCCGAGCTCCGCGAAAGAAACCTCGCGACGCTGCCGTTCGACCGTGTGCTGATTGACCTGCTCGAAAATGTTCGCCTGCTCAAGAGCTTTCGCGTCGTCAACGGTCTCAAGCCCGATCTCGTCCGCGCGGCCTTTGCCGGCGAGGACGTGGGGACGCTCGTTACGGCCGAATGACCTCGGCGCTGCCGGCGGTCCTGCGCGGCGTCGAGCTGCGCTACGAGGGCGGACGCAGCGCCTTGGCTGGCGTCAATCTCGAACTTGGACCGGGTGAGATTGTCGGCCTGGTTGGCGCCAACGGGGCTGGCAAGAGTTCGCTGCTCGGCCTGCTGGCCGGCCGGATTGCGCCCACGGCGGGGACTGTCGAGTTTGGCGGCAAGCCAGCCGCCGCGTGGCCCGGTACGGCTCGACGTCGCGCGGTGACATTGGTCGAGCAGGACCCGGCGCTGGATCCCGAGATGAGCGCGGCCGAGCATCTGGCCCTTTTTGCGGCGCTTGGCGGATTGCGTTCTGAGCTGGCGGCGTCACGAGTACGAACCGTAGCCATCGGCTTTGAAGTTGTGCCGTGGCAGCATGTGCGTGTTGCAAAGCTGTCCGGCGGCCAACGGCAGCGGTTGCATTTGGCGATTGGCGCGTTGGCGCCGGCGTCGCTCGTGCTGTTCGACGAGCCGACCAACGCGCTTGACCCTTCTGGCCGGGCGCGCTTCTGGCAGGCACTTGCGGCCGACCGTGAGGCCGTACGTAGTGTTGTCGTTGCGACGCATCTCGTCGATGATGTGGCTGCCTACTGTGACCGCGTCTGGGTACTGGCTGCTGGTCGCGTGGTTGCCGACGGCGCGCCGGATGTCGTGTTGGCTGCGGCCGGCGTCGAATCGCTTGCGGCTCTGTTGGCCCGCCAGCCGGGCTCCGCAACGCGAGCTGATGGATTTCACAACCATCGCAATCGACGGGGCGGTCGCGGCAAGGGAAGCGGTCGCGCATGAGTGCACTTTGGCAAATATATGTGCGCACATTACGTCAGGCCGTGCGCCGACCGGTGCATTTGTCGTTCTCGCTACTGCAGCCGCTCATGTGGCTGGTCTTTTTTACCGCCATCATGGAGCGTGCGGCACGGCTTCCCGTGGACGTCGGCGGCGATTACCGGGCCTTTTTGCTGCCTGGAATCGCTGCCATGACGACATTGTTTGGTGCCTCACAGGCGGGCGTCGGGTTGATCCGCGATTTGCAGACCGGCATGCTGCAGCGTATGTTGGCCACGCCAGCCTCGCGGGGGGTGCTTCACGCCGGGCGTACGGCTGCCGATGCGACGCGGCTCGTACTGCAGGCGGCAATTGTGCTGGGGGCTGGCGCTGCGGTTGGGATCCCGCTGCGGATCGTCGCGGCCCCCATGCTTGTCGCTTTTGCAACACTCTTCGCCTTCGCCGTTGCCTTTGGCAGCCTGTCGGCTTGGATCGCCTTGCGCGCGGGTCGCCAGGAAACGATGGCCAGCTTCATTCACGTGGTCAACATGCCGATCTTCTTCACATCGACGGCACTGGCGCCGCGCGGCGCCATGCCTGACTGGCTCGCGGCAATCGCGGCGCTCAATCCGCTTTCGCCCGTTGTGGATGCGATGCGGGCAGCCACCGTCACGGGTACCATGCCAACCTTGGCCTCGACGCTTCTGCCGATCGCGTCCCTTGCCGTTTTGGGCGTCACCGTCGTCGCGGTTGAGTTGCAGCGCGGATTGCGGGTCGGTGCTTGGACTGCCCGCTGAGCGACAGGGCGAAGCGGCCGCGGTCGGGGATCGACCAGGTCATCATCAAGGAGAGTGTATGCGCATAGTCCTCACCGTCGTCGCGATCATTGTTGGGTGGCTGCCCGCGGCGTCGGCCTTAGCGGGGAGTCTGACTATTGCTGCCGCCTCGGACCTCAAATTTGCCTTTGGTGAAATCGTTGAATCGTTTCGTGCGGCTCACCCTGATGACAAGGTGGAGGTGATTTTCGGTTCATCGGGCAAGTTGATGGCGCAGATTGCCAACGGTGCGCCGTTCGACCTCTATTTTTCAGCCGATATTGCCTATCCCCGGGTACTGGCCGCCAAGGGGTTGACCGTCGGCGAACCGACGCCCTATGCGCGGGGGCGGCTCGTACTGTGGAGCCCCGACGCGGCGATCGCGAAAGCCAAATTGGACAAATTGCCGGGCCTTGAGGCGCTCCGGCGGCTGGCGATTGCCAATCCTGAGCACGCACCGTACGGTAGGCGTGCGCAAGAGGCCCTTGAGAGCGCGGGCGTTTGGTCGGCGCTTCAGCCAAAGCTGGTACTGGGAGAAAACATTGCCCAGACGATGAAATTTGTTGACAGTGGTGCAGCAGAAGCAGGTATCGTGGCGCTCTCGTTGGTCAAGGCGCCGGCTGTGAAAGGGCGCGGCCACTGGACGCTCATTCCGGCCGAGGCTCATCAGCCGCTTTCCCAAGCCTGGGTCATTACGCGGCGCGCCGCCGACAATCCGCTCGCCGCGGCCTTCGTTCGGCACCTCAACAGCAAGACCTCGCAGTCGGTACTGGCGCGTTACGGTTTTGAGCGCCCGGCGGAGGCGTCACAGCCGTGACGTCCGGTGACTGGCAGGCGTTTCGCGTGACGATGGCGCTCGCGGCCACGACTACGCTGGTACTGATCGTCGTCGGCACACCCATCGCATGGTGGTTGGCACGGGCACGGCGGCGCTTACTTACGGATGCCATCGAGGCCGTCGTGGCGCTGCCGCTGGTGCTTCCTCCGACCGTGTTGGGATTCTACATGCTCGTCCTGCTTGGGCCGCACGGCACCGTCGGTCAGTTCATGGAGTCCATTGGCCTGACGCATCTAGCCTTCACGTTTCCCGGCCTGGTGATTGCTTCTGCCATCCACTCGCTACCGTTTATGGTGCAGCCTCTGCGTGAGGCCTTTCACGCGGTCGGTGATCGGATGTTGGAGGCTGCCGCGACGCTCCGGGCCGGGCCGTGGGACCGCTTTGTGCACGTGGTCCTGCCGCTTTCACAACGCGGCATTCTGACGGCCTTGGCCCTCACGTTTGCGCATACAGTCGGAGAATTCGGCGTTGTGCTCATGGTCGGCGGCAATATCCCCGGTGAAACCCGGGTGCTTTCGATTGCCATCTACGATCATGCTGAGTCCATGGATTACGCCGCGGCCGGCACGCTTTCAGCGATTTTGCTCGTCGGCGCGTTTGTGTTGCTCGTACTTGTGTATTCTATCAATCGTCGCAGCGTCAAGGCCCACCCTTGACTGCCGTCGAGGCGCGATTCGCGGTCGACTGGGGCGATTTCTCGCTTGATGTCGACCTTCGTCTGCCGGGGCGCGGCGTGATCGGGGTGTTCGGCTGTTCGGGTTCGGGCAAGACGACGGTGCTTCGTTGCATTGCCGGCCTTGAGCGTGCGCCGGTCGGGCGCCTCGTCGTTGGCGGCGACGTGTGGCAGGACGAAGACGGGTCGCGATTTCTGCCCGCGCATCGGCGGCCAATTGGTGTGGTTTTTCAAGAATCAAGCCTGTTTCCGCATCTGTCGGTCAAAGGCAATCTGGAATTCGGACGTCGGCGGATTGCCCCAAGCGAGCGACGAGTGGCTCTGGAGCAGGCGATCGAGCTGCTTGGCATCGGGCGCCTGCTCGAGCGTGTGCCCGCCCACCTGTCCGGGGGGGAACGTCAGCGCGTGGCGATCGCCCGGGCGCTGGCAGTCAGTCCGCGGGTGCTGCTGATGGACGAACCGCTGGCCGCCCTCGATGTGGCGCGGCGGCGGGAAATACTGCCCTACTTGGAACGCCTTCATGACGAGTTGGCGATTCCGATCGTTTATGTCAGCCATGCGCCCGAGGAGGTGGCGCGGCTGGCCGACCATTTGGTGTTGCTCGACCATGGCCGAGCGATTGCAGACGGGCCGACCAGCGAGATGCTGACCCGTCTCGATCTTCCGTTGGCCCACGACGATGAGGCTGAGGCGATTGTCGAGGTGCAGGTCGTCGAGCACGATGACAACTGGGATCTGACGACGCTGGCATTCGCCGGTGGGGCATTTACAGTTACGCGCCGTGAATTGCCGGTCGGCGGGCGGGCGCGGCTACGGATCGTCGCCCGTGATGTTAGCCTTACCCGCGAACGGCAGCAGGGCACCAGTATTCTCAACGTGTTCGCCGCCCGCGTGCTCGACGTCGCAGCCGCGGGTCCCGGCCTGGTGCTGGTCCGCCTCGACATTGCCGGTACGGTTGTGCTCTCGCGGATCACCCGCCGTTCTGCGGTGGCGCTTGAATTGGCTCCGGGCGCCCGGGTCTTTGCTCAGATCAAGAGCGTCGCATTCGTAGGGTAGCGGTTCTGGTCGCTCTTCCCTTTTTCCCTGTTCTACTGTACAATAAGGGTGGTGCCCCCAAGGGGCGCTGCGCGGCCGCTGGCCGTGTTTTACTCCCACGTCTTGAGGTTTCTGTTGTCCGATGATCGATCCGCGGCCCTTGCCGCACTGGAAGAACTGTACCGCAGCGAAGGCAAAGACTTCCTGCCGCTCGCGGCCATCCGCGCACGCCTTACCGAACGAGGCCTTGAGCCTCACGACCCCCTGTTGTCCGCTCTTGAAGCCGAAGGCCGCATTCGCCGCGCCGGCCGTGGTTACCGCTGGACCGCCGACGAGAAATGGCGCCCCGGACGTATCGCTGTTCGTGAGGATGGCGGGTTGGAGCTTATTCTCACCGACGGCGGCGTTCTTGGCCGGTTGGCCCTTGCCGCGGACGATTTGCCACGCCACGTGATGGCAGGCGATGACGTATCGGTGCTCCTTGGTGACCGGGCAGGGCGTAGCGTTGTTCGAGAAATGCGGGTCACCGCACGAGCGCCACGAACCCTGGTTGGGCGCGTCGAGATGCGGCAAGATCGCTGGTTTTTGATTCCCGAAGCACCCGTGGGCCCACGCCGTATCTGGATTGATCCCAAGCATCGGGCAAAGGCCGAACGTGGTGACCGTGTTCGCGCCGAAGTGCTGCCGCTGCGCGCCGAAGACCCGCGCCCCGAGGTTGCCGTCGTCGAGGTGCTTGAGCAGGAGCGAATCCTCGACCGTGTACTGGCGGCCGTTGTCGCCAAGCGTGGCCTGCGTACCCAGTTTCCCCCCGAGGTAGAGGCGGCCGCGGCGGCGCTCAAGCCCGCTTCGTTTGACGACGATCTGCGCAGCGGTGACCCGGGGACCGACCTACGCGATTTGCCGATCTGCACGATCGACGGTGAGACAGCCAAAGATTATGACGACGCGATTGCTGTACGCCGCTTGGCTGACGGCTTTGAAGCCACCATTGCCGTTGCCGACGTGGCGCGGTATGTCCGGGAAGGCGACGTCATCGATACGGAGGCCTTGGCACGTGCCACCAGCGTCTACTTCCCAGGACTTGTCCTGCCGATGCTTCCCGAACGGTTGTCCAACGATTTGTGCAGCCTCATGCCCGATGAAGATCGCCCCGTTATCGGTGCTGTGCTGGAGTTTGACAGCCAGGGGCGGCGGCGTGCCGCGCGCCTGTTTCAGGGCTGGATTCGCAGCCGGGCACGGTTGACCTACGGCGCCGTCAACCGCTATTGGGGCGAGGGTGACCGCAAGGCCGTTGCCACCGCCGGACGTGAGGTGCGCGACTCACTTGATGCCTTACGCGAATTGGCTGAATTGCGGATTGCCCGTCGTCATGAACGTGGTGCGCTCGACTTCGACCTGCCGGAGCCGTCGTTTATTCTGTCGCGTGAGGGAGACGCCAGCGATATCGTGCACGACCCACGGGGGCTGTCGCACCGTGCCGTCGAGGAGATGATGATCGCCGCCAATGAAGCGGCGGCCGAGCTGCTGGCCGGCGCCGGCTTGCCCGTGCTTTGCCGCTGTCATCCCGAGCCCAGCGTGGACCGCTTCGATGCTTGGCGTACCTTCGCCGGTCACCTCGGCCTGCGTCCGCCGCGACGGCCATCGCCCGAGGCTTTTCAACGCGTGATCGAAGCCGTCACAGGGACGCCGCTCGAAACCGCCCTCAACGTTTTTACGCTGCGCACGATGAGCCAGGCCGACTATCGGACCGACAATATCGGCCATTTTGGCTTGGCCTTGGAGCACTACGCACACTTTACCAGCCCCATCCGGCGTTACCCCGATCTAGTCAATCACCGCTGGGCGCGGTATTTTCTCGCACGTGGCGGTATGGCGCGCAGCAAGGCCGAAGCCGCCGGCAAGGCGTTGGCTGAGGGCGCCCGCCACATGACCGAACGAGAGAAAGCGGCCGAAGGGGCGGAGCGCGACTATGTCAAAGTGCTGAAGGCGCAGGTCATGTCGCAGCGAATTGGTGAAATCTGGGATGGCAGCGTTGTCGGTATTGCTCAGTTCGGGTTCTTCGTCGAGCCGGACGGCTTGCGCGTCGAAGGGCTCGTGGCACTCCGCAGTTTGTCCGAGTATTTCGTCTATGACGAAGCAAAATTGGAACTCGTTGGTCGTCGCAGCCGACAGCGAATCCGCCTCGGCGACCGCGTCCGGGTCGAGTTGGTATCGGTCGATGTCGAGCCCGGTCATGTTGATTTTCGTCTTCTCGAGCATCATCCGCTACAATGGGCGGGAGTTGCCCGGGCAGGACGTCCGGAGGGGGAGTAGGTCATGAGCGACGAGAGACGGCAACACGCACGGGTTCCCACCGATGCCATCGTGCGGATGCACTTCAGCACGATCGGCGAGTTCTTGCAGAGCCAGGCTGAGAATATCTCTACCGGCGGCATGCAACTCACCACATCACAGCCGCTGGCGGTAGGCGATTTGGTCGGTCTCGAGTTTCGCCTGACATCCAATTATCCGCTCATTGAAGGTACGGCGACGGTCAAATGGTGCCGGCCTGCCGGCGCCGTTTTTCAGGTCGGGGTCGAATTCGGGGATCTCGATGAACGCTCTCAGCGCGTGATTGCCGAAGCCGTGCGGCATCAGGAGCGCGGCACAACCGAATTGACGGACGATTTGTTGGTGTCGCCCGACGGCCCCGATGAGATTGTCGAACTGCCCGATGGTGCGGCACTCGATGTGGAGACGGCCGATTTGGAGCCTGTTTTCGATGTCCCGGCAGTTACGCCGCCATCGGTCCCCGCATCGACACCGGAACCTTGGGATGTCGAAGAAGTTGTTGCCGACGACCTCCCGGCAGCCGAGGCCTTTGAGGCTGAGGATGTCGGTGATTTCGGGGATGCCGACTGGGGTGACGTTACGCTCGATATGCCGGATGCCGATGAGGCAGCCTCGCCTGCCGCGGCCGATGGAACCGCCGCAAGCAGCGTCGAGGCGGCTGAAACCTTCGATTTTGAAGATCTGTCGATAGGCGCGCCCCAAGGGCGGTCGTCCGCGGCCGCCGCCGGATCGCCCCCACAACCCGGGACGTTCGACTTCGGGACCGCTGATTTCACGGAAGAAAGTATCGAAGAGGCTGCGGACCTTGGGACCGGCGCCCATGCGTCGAACGAGGCGCCCCGCCCGGATTCTGGGGCGGCCAAACCGCGCGTTATCTCTCCCGCCAGCGGCTTGAAGAGCCGGCGTGCGCTGATCGGCGTTGGGGCGGTCGGGCTTTTGGCGGTCGCGCTCATTGTCTGGGGACTTCTGCCCCGTGAAGAGATCGCTGAGCCGCTCGCTGCCGCACCCGCTGCCGCGCCGTCGCCGCAACCGCGCGCTCCGAAACCCGCAACCGATGCCGTGGCAGGGGCCGCGGCCACAGCCGCCGCCGTCGGTGTTCCGGCGCAAGACATGGGCGCACCAGCGACCGTTCCCACACCCGCGGCCGAACCTCAGCCCAAGGCTGAGCCGCAGCCTTCGCCGGCCACCAAGACACCGGCCAAGGCCGCTCCATCTTCGCCGGCCCCTCGCCCCGAACCCACAAAGTCAGCCACGGGCGACGGTGCGTCGTCGATCGTGGCGGTTCGTGCAGGCAGTGGCAGTACGCTGCTAACCGTCGAAGGTGATGGTAGCTTTGAGGGGCGCTATCGCACCTTTGCACTTAGAGAACCGGCCCGGATTGTTGTCGATCTCAAGGGGGTGTCGCTGGCCAAAGGCGTGCGTGCGCCTGCCGTGAGCGGGGACCTCAGCGGCGTTCGTATCGGGCGCCATGAAGACAAGATCCGCCTTGTGCTCGACATGCGCGGCGACACCCCGTACACGATTATTCTCGACGGCGCTCAGTTGCACGTGCGCCGTCGCTGATCGGGGCCGGGCGCCCCGTGGCGACTGTATCGCCGGTACTGCAGCAGTACCTCCGCATGCGCGCGGAGGTACCCGAAGCCGTCCTGTTCTTCCGCATGGGCGACTTCTACGAGATGTTTTTCGAGGACGCCGTTCGCTGCGCCGAGCTGCTCGGCCTGACCTTGACCAGCCGCAACAAACAGGATCCCGAGCCGATTCCGATGGCCGGCATTCCTTATCATGCAGCCGAAGGCTACATTGCCCGCCTGCTGGAGCACGGGATTTCGGTTGCGATTGGCGAGCAAATCGGCGATCCGGCGGCCAGTAAGGGGCCAGTCGAGCGTAAAATCGTGCGCATCGTAACACCGGGTACTGCCGTCGAGGATGCTTTCCTCGATCGCGGCGGCGAGCCATGGCTGTGGGGGTGGGCCGCCGATGGCGAGCGCGTGGCGTTGGCAGCGGTCGATTTTCAGGCCGGCGAACAGGCTTGCGGGACGTTCTCGGTGGCGGAAGCGCTGGAGCGTTTGCGGATGGGGCCAGCAGCCGAATTGGTGCTGGCTGGCTCGGCCGAGTTGCCGGCCGGACACGGTCTGCAACTGGCGATTCGCCAGCGACCGACGGCAAGTCCGGCGGATGCACGCTCCCTGAGTTCGGCTGAACGGGCGGCATTGGGGGCGGTTCATGCCTTACTCAACGACACGCAGGCAGTCGATCTGCGGCACCTGCACCCGCCACGGCCGCTCGTGGAGGCGGGCCATTTTGCGCTGGACCCGCGTACGATCCGTAACCTTGAGGTTTTTCGGGGGATGTGGGATGGCGGCCGGCAAGGTACCTTGCTGGCGGTCCTCGACGTGACCCGCACACGCATGGGGCGCCGTGCCCTGGAGGCCGCGCTGCGGTTTCCGTTGCGAGATACAGCGCGAATCGATGCCCGCCTTGATGCGGTCGCTGCGCTCGCAGAACTACCTGCCGTCCTCGAGGGCCTGCGCGACGCTCTGCAGGGCGTCCCCGACTTGGCGCGTGTGATTGCGCGTCTTTCCCAGGGTACGGCGACGCCCGCGGATTTGGGCGCCCTGCGCGACGCTTTGCACGCCGCGCGGATGCTTGCACCGGCGCTGGCTGTCCTTGAGCCTCCCGTATACAGGACGATCGAACGTGACTTGGCCCGGGCCGAGGCCATGCACACAGATCTTTCTGCTTCGCTTGTACCATTGCCGCCCCGCTTCGTACGGGAGGGCGGCATCTTCGCTGAAGGCATCGATCCCGAGCTCGATCGCCTGCGTGATTTGGCCGCCGGCGGTGCGTCGGCCATGCAGGCCATTGAGGAACGTGAGCGCGCCGCCACGGGTATCACGAGTCTGAAAATCGGCTATAACCGGGTATTCGGCTACTATCTGGAGGTTTCCAACGCCCATCGTGACAAGGCGCCAGCCGCTTGGCACCGCCGCCAGACATTGGTCAACGCGGAGCGATACGTCACCGAAGAGCTCAAGGAGCTTGAAGAGAAGATCCTCAGTGCCCGCGACGAGTCATCTCGGCTCGAAGAGGCACGGTTCCGTCACTTGATTGACGAATTGCGCGGCGATCTAGCGACGCTTCAGGCCGTTGCGGCTGCGCTCGGTGACGTGGACATGACCGCGGCATTGGCGCGCGTGGGATTGGATCGCCGTTGGTGCAGGCCCGTGGTGCACGACGGGCTCGACCTGTTGATCGAAGGTGGCCGCCATCCTTCCCTCGAACTTCAACCCGATCGTACCTTTGTCCCCAATCAGACGACAATGGGTCCGGATCGTCGTTTGCTGCTCATTACCGGCCCCAACATGGGCGGCAAATCAACCTATATGCGGCAGGTTGCGCTGATCACGTTGCTTGCGCAGATTGGTAGTTTTGTGCCTGCCGAATCGGCATCCATCGGCGTTGTCGACCAGATCTTTACCCGAGTCGGCGCCGCGGATGCGCTATGGCGTGGGCAGTCCACGTTTATGGTCGAAATGGAAGAAACCGCTGATATTCTTGCACGCGCCAGCGACCGTTCACTTGTTATCCTTGACGAGATCGGGCGCGGCACCAGCACCTTTGACGGTATGAGCATCGCCCACGCTGTACTGGAAGATCTGCGCGACCGCGTCGGTTGCCGCACCCTTTTTGCCACGCACTTTCACGAATTGGCTGCGCTTGGCGGTCGGGATGGAGTGGTCAACCTGCATGTTGAAGTCCGCATGTGGGAGGGACGGGTCGTGTTCTTGTACACGATCGGCGAGGGCGCGGCTTCCCACAGCTACGGCGTCGAAGTCGCAGCCCTAGCGGGTCTGCCGAAGTCGGTTTTGTCGCGGGCCGAGTCGCTTTTGGCGGAGCGCGAAGGGTTGCCGGTAGCCAGGCGCGAATCTGCCGCACTGACCGCAGCCGGCACGACCGGGCGCCAATACAACTTGTTTGCGGCGGCCGATCCGGTCGCTCTGCGCCTACGTGAGGTGGATCCACTTCACCTGACGCCCCTGCAAGCGCTGCAGATTCTTGACGAACTCAAGCGGCTGGCTGCGGCCCGCAGCGCCGAAGCCTAGCTTGGGCAGCGTTGCGGGCTCCTGCTAGAATAAGCACATCATGAAAATCACCTGTCCAGGCTGCGCCAAAGTCTATGACCTGCCCCGGGATCAGATCAAGCCCGAGGGTACGAAAGTCAAGTGCAAAGAGTGCGGGAAATTGTTCCTGGTGCGCCCCAAAGCCAATGCGCCGGGCGAAGACGATTTTCCGACCGATCCACCTTTCGCACCGCCGTCTCCGCCTCTGGCTGATACCGCCGCGACAGCTCCCGCCAATGATCTCGATGATTTCTTTGGCGCCTCGACCGGCGCATCCGCGGCGCCAGCCGATGATTTGGATAGCTTTTTTGATGAACCGGCCGATCATTTGCCGCCGCCTGATGCCTTCGACGCCCCGGCCGATGATTTGTTTGGCGGCGGCGACGATTTGTTCTCCGCGCCGCCCGCAGCTGCGCCGCCGGCAGCCGCCCCGACCGATGACGACGATATGTTCGGTGATGCCACAGACCTCTTTGGCGACCCTGATCCCTCGGCGCCGCCGGTTGAAAATCGCACCCACAAAGAGGCACTCGATTCGCTGTTCGACGGCGGTGAAACCGAGCCCCCAGCGGCGCCGGATTTCGACTGGGACGAAGAAGAGGAACCGGAGCCCGCTCAGCCCGAAAAATTGGCCGATGACCCAACGGCCGACGACGGTTTCGCCCCGGCCATCAAGGCGCAAGACGCCGAAAAGGTGCTGCGTCGAGCCGTCGTTCAGGATGTCACGGCACAGCGTCCGCGCAGCCGTGTAGGGCTCCTGCTGGGTGTGTTTGCACTGCTCGTCGTGCTTGCGGCCGCAGGTGCGCTGGTGTTGCGCCCCGACCTTGTAGACCTCGTCGTGAAGCAGATTCAAGGCACGCCCAATAGTCCTTTGCGCGCGGTGAACAAGGCGCCCGAGTTGCGTATTCCCGTGGTGGCGTCCGGTGTTCCTACCATCAGCCGTGAGCAAAACCGGCGCGGCGTGACTTTGCTCGTGGTACAAGGCGAATTGCGGAACGATGACCGCGTGCCGCATAGCTTTGTCAAGGCAGAAGTCACGTTGTTCGATGGCGCCGGCAAACGGGTTACGTCGGAGACCGTATTTGCAGGCAACATGCTGACTGGCTTGCAGCTACGGACCTTCGCTCCCGCCGAATTGCACCAGCGCCTGCAGGTCGAAGTCGGCGATCAGCTCAGCAATTTCAATATTGCACCCGGAGCCGCCGTGCCAGTTATGGCGATCTTTGCCCCGGATCCGACATCGACAGGCACAGAAATCTCGGCACGTGTTCGCACCGTCGCCAGTCAGCGCGGAAGTCAGGACTGATGGCCGCACTGTTCGGAGACCGCATCCTGCATTGGGGCGGTCTGCCGGAGCATGCTATGCGTTTGGCCCGCCTCGACGGCTGGTTCAGTGTTGTTTCACCGGCGTCCGCCGTGCAGTTTCTGCAAGAGACACTTGCGCTTGTTCGCACCCGCGACGAAGAGGCCCGATGCCTATGGCTGGCTACCATCGACTGGCTCGAGAGGGTCGGGGCGGACTCCGCTCTCGTCGAGGCTTGGCAGGCCGCGGCCGCACACGCCGGCCTCGCCGAGGTCGCGTATGTGCTCCGAGACGAGGC
>CAZUAB010000063.1:0-13339 GCA_964617795.1 uncultured bacterium | reverse complement strand
AAGCTCAGGCCGCTGGCGGATTTCCGGCATCGATTCCTGTCGAGGTATTGGTCTGGACCGTAGTCGGAGTACTTCGTGGAGTGGGTACCGCCTATCTGGCGGGCGCATCCCTGATGGGCGAAGACGAGGCCTGGGCCGCGGTAGAACGCCTGCTTGGATTGGCCGGGCGCGGCGAAGCCGTGGAGCTGACTGAGGGTTGACCTAGGGGCTGGGGGATCTGGCGTCAGCAGGGCGAAAGCGTAAGCAGCCGCCCGTCCCACTTGGCAACACGGTCCGACTGAGCAACGCGACCCCAGTCAAAATCGGCGACAAGCTCAGCGGGGCGGCAAGGCCGCGGCTGCGCCAGAAGGCCGATGCCGTGCGCCAAGACTCCGCAAAGCTCAGCGGCACTCATCTGCGCCCGTAGCGCCGGTACACCAACGGCGCCGTGCAGTTTGGCCAGCTTGTCACCGCGCGGCTCAAGCAGCAACAAGTGGTGCCGCAGCACCGGGGCCGGGGCGCCGATAAGATCGTAGATCTGTAGCTGGGTTGCCGCGCTCGTCGCCAGGTCATGGCCGCGAATCAGCCGCTGGTAGCCCGCAGCCGCGTCATCGACTACTGAAGCGAGATGATAAGCCATCGCCCCGTCCCGCCGCCGCACGACCGGGTCGCCGATCTCCACCGAGGGACGCTGCGACAAGTCGAGCCCGCTCTCATCGACCACCGCCACCGCCTCGTCTGGTAGCCGCAAACGCACGGCGCCCTCGACCGCCTGCCACCCACCCGGTGGTAGACCACGCCCGCGGCAATGGTTGTCGTAGGCCCACCCCCCATCGGGGGCACGACGACCTAAGGCAGCCATCCGCGAGCGACTGCAATCACACGCGTACAGCCAGCCGGCATCGGCCAGCCGGTCAAGTGCCGCGGCGTGCTGGATTGTGAGTTCTGACTGGCGTACAACGCCATCCCACGCCAAGCCGAACCACTCCAGGTCGGCGGCCATGGCCGCCACCAGCGCGGGCGTACTGCGCACGGGGTCCAAGTCCTCGAGCCGCAGATCGACACGGGCGCCGCGGCTGCGGCCGTCAAGCCACACGAGCAGCGCGGACACCAGCGTACCGGGATGTGCCGGACCGGTCGTCGACGGCGCGAAGCGTACAGCTACCGGCGCGCCCACGCGCATCGCCTCAGACGCCGAGCGACTCGGCAAGTTTGCGGATCAGACCATGCAATTCGTTGGCGTCGCCGCGCAAGTCGGGCTGCAGATGCATGTGATAGAGGCGAAACTTCTCATAGTCTTCAGTGATCCGCGCCTCGCTGACCACGTGCATCACCACGACCGGAAGGCCATTTTCTTTGATCCAGCGGGTAATCGCCACGCCGGGTCGGACAAACGAACTCGGATCGAAGACAACCGCCGCGACGTCACCACTCTGCAGCTTCGCCCGCACCTCGGGCAGATCGGTCGTGGCATAGACGGTACGCCGACCAGCAAAATTGACCTCGAATGCGTTGTAGGTGGCCTGGTCCAGCCCGACATACAAAATGACGCCTGGACGAACCGCGACAGTCACTGGAGGTGGCGGTGCGGTGGCCGGCGCCGGCGCAGTCGGTACGCTCGCGGCGGCCAGGGCACCGTCGTCGAAGAGCCCGGTCAGCGTGGCTCCGATGAGGTCCAGAAAATCGTCGTCGGCCATCCGGTCATTGTACCGTAAGCGAATCGCCGCCGTCGGCGATCTGCCGGAAACGATCGACCACATGGGCGACGACGATCGCGGTCTGCGAAAATACCCTCAAGACCCCGCCTTGCCCAGAGGAGATCGACCGTGCACACTGCTCACGCGGTATTTCTGGTCATGCCGTATCTGAGGCTGACCTGCATCGAGGCTGCTGCGTGCCGCCCGTAACTCGCGCCATGATCCGCGCGGCGTTGGTCTGGATGGTCTTGGGCGCCGCCCTGTCCATCGGTGCGGCTACGCCATGGGCCGCCGTCGTGGCAGAGGGGCTTCCTTGGCCGGCACGCCTGCACATCTGGACGATCGGCTGGCTCACCCAACTCATACTGGGTGTCGCGTGGTGGCTGCTGCCGACGCTCGGTCGGGGTCTTGGCCGGGGGCCGGAATCTGCGATGGGCGTCGCCGGACTGCTACTCAATCTGGGCCTCATTCTCCGGCTAACCGGCGAGGCGCGGGCCGGTGAGGGCGGCTGGGCGGCGACTGCATATCTAGCAGGGGCAACGCTCTTGGCGCTCAGCTGCACCTTGGCCGCGGGCCTGCTTGTGCGGCGGCTTCGCTGATGCCGCCGGTGGCCCGCGTGCTGGTTGCCGCCGCACTGGCTCAATTCGTACTGGCCGCCTGGGTCGGCTGGGCCTTGGCCGTCGCTCGCGTCGCACCGTCATTCGGCTGGGCGCATGGCCTACGCGCCCTACACATTGAGGCAGCACTCCTCGGTGCCTGGACCGGCCTCGCCATCGGTATCGCTTGGTGGATCTTCCCGCGGCACGGCGGCAAGCGCCGCCATGCCGGCGTCCTCCTTGTGGGCGGCGCGCTGCTGCATCTTGGTGTTTGGCTGGCGGGCGCCGGCCACCGGGCCGGGCAGGCGCTCGCCGCCGTCGGCCTCGTCATCGCCGCAGCGGCGCTTGTCGGACGGCTGGCGCGCCCAGCCACGCCCTCGGTACGCTGACGCCCGAGTCAGCGCTGCGCGTGGGCTTGAGCCAGCTCCTGCAGCGAATTGAATATCTTCGGAAGCTGTTTGTTCATGGCCCAACCGAGCATGAATTCCGGCATCTTCACGCCGAGGTCGATGACATAGCGCATGCGAAAGCTCGAACGGCCGTCCGGGAGCGGATCTACGCGATATTCGCCGGCGCCTTTGTCCGGCCCGGCCAAGGTATCGAAGACGAGTCGAAAGGACGTTCCGGTCACGGCGCCCTCGTAAACGGCCAGCGACCAGCCATCGCCGAGTGGGAAGGGATAGTCGAGCAGACTAAGTACATGCGTGCGGCCGGGGCATTCCGCCACACGACGACCAGGAACAACCTGCGACTCGACTGCCGCGCGCTTGCGGGGTGGTGATTGCCGTATGGCTGCGGCTTCCTCGTCGGTGACCACGGCCACCAACTCGGAAGTCGGCGAGAATTTCGGATGCGCTTCTAGGTCGCAAAGAACTGCCTGCACTGCCCACGCGGGCGCATCCATCTCGCCCTCAAGACGGGCCGTCGCCGCGGTCGAGTTCGGGATCCGCGCGACGGAAACACGTGGTGCATCCGCGGCGACAGCCGACGAGGGCGGTAGCCCCAAGGAAACAATAAAGCCCGCCGCAACAACCATCCACACGCGATGCATCGTACTTTTCTCCGATCGCAGCGGATCCGGTTTTGTCAATTTTGTTGACGACTCCGCTGGGGCCATGGTATACCAACTGCGGCGATCACTTCAACCTGCTCCAAACGCGGAGGATCCATGAGTCTGGCGGAACTTGAGCGTTATCGCGACGACATCAACAAGTGTTTCCGCTGCAACCTGTGCAAGATGGTGCCACTGCCGCTGATCCGCGACATCGATTTCGTGGATGCGTGTCCGATTTCCAGTCATTATCAGCACCACGCCTGGTCCGGCTCCGGTCTGCAATTCTTGGCGCATTCGCTGATCGACGGGCGGCTTGAGGTCTCCGCCGACATGGCTGAAGTGGCCTTCGGCTGCCGGGTGTGCGGCTACTGCGATGTGGCCTGCAAGAGCATCATGGACGCCGAACGATCCGGTGTTATTCAGACGCTACGTGAACATCTGGTCGAGGCCGGCTTCGCACCGGCTTCCAATCGCGAGGCGCTGGAGAATATGCGGCAACACGGACACGCGACGGGGCCAGCCGATACGCGAGTGGCCGACTGGGCTCGTGCGCAGGGCATCAAGGTGCTGCCCGAGCAGCGGGCGCCGGTTCTGCTGCTGGCGGGTGACGAGATGCATACGGACCCGGCGGCTTTTGCCGTCATCGAAAAGCTGGCGGCGCTGCTCCGCCACGCTGGCATTGACTTCGGCGTACTTGCCGACGAGCCGGCAAGCGGCATTCACGCATTCTGGGCAGCTGGCCGGCAGGCGTTTCTCCAGGCCGCCCAAACGATGGCGGAGCAAATCGCCGCGAGCGGCGCCGGTACCGTTGTTACCGCCTCGGGCACCGCGCTTGGCATGCTGCGCGCCAAGTACCACGACTACGGGGTGACGATGGCGGACGTCGAGGTCAAGCACGCTTCAGAGATCCTGGCCGATTTGTTGCAGCGCGGAAAACTGCGCCCACGACCGGCAGCGCAGCCGCTGCGGGTAACGTATCACGACCCCTGCTTCCTTGGGCGGCAGAGCGAGCCCACGGCGCCGTGGAGCGGCGAGGTCCGTGTTGCCTTTGGCCAGCTCCACTACGAGGAACCGCCCAAGGCGGTTCGTTACGGCACTCGCGGCGTTTACGATGCGCCGCGCGAGGTATTACGAGCGCTACCGGGTATCGAACTGGTCGAAATGCCGCGCATTCGCGAATATGCACTGTGCTGCGGCTACGGCGGCGGTGGCGTCCCCGAGTATGCGGAGCTGGTTGACGCATCCGGTCGCGAGCGTCTGCGCGAAGCGGTCTCGGTTGAGCCGGATGTGCTCGCCACGGCCTGTGGGTTCTGCGCGCACCATTTCCAGAACACGCAGGCCCGGGCGGGCGCACCGGACAGCGAACTACGTATCGCCGACTTGGTCGACCTCGTGCACGACGCAGTGGACCTGTCATGAGTGCCAGCACAGCCCGACTTGTCGACAATCCGGTTCAGGGCCACGGTGCTGCGCCGTCGTCGACGATCCATCCAAGTAGCGCCGATGACCTGCAGGCGACCGTGCGCGAAGCGGCAGATCGCGGTGCGGCACTGGTGCCGCTGTCTTCAACCGGGACGCACGCGCGGACAGGGCTCTGCTGCGATCATGGCCACCGTGCCGTTGACCTTTCGGCGTGGAAGGACATTCCGTTCATCAGCCGCCGCAACCGCGTCGTGCAGATCGAACCGGGGGTGACCTGGGGCGAACTCCAGCGAACGCTCGGGGCGCACGGCATGGCAGCGCCGATGCCGCTCAGCCCACGCGCCGGCAAAAGTGTTGTCGCCTCGCTGTGTGAACGCGCACCCGTCACTTGGCCGAACAAGCAATGGGACACCGTCGACCCGATGGCCTGCATGGCCTTCCTGTTTGGCAGTGGAGAACTGTACGTCACCGGCGCAGCCGGTGGCCCCGGTACACTTGAGCAGCAACGGCGGGTTGGCCAGGCCCAAAAGGCGCCGCTCGGGCCTGGTGCCACCGACTTCCATCGGCTCGTCCAAGGATCGCAAGGAAGCTTCGGTATTGCCCTGTGGCTGACGGTGCGCGCCGAGCTGGCGCCCTCGGTCGAGCGACCACTGCTCGTCGGGGTCGACACCCTGCCGCAGTTGTTCGACTTTGTTTATGCTGTCCAACGCATCAAACTCGGCGAGGAATGCTACATCCTCGACCGGGTTGCGGCGGCCATGCTGCTGGCCCGCACCGATGCCGCGCGCTTCGCCACCCTCCTTGAATCGCTACCAGCCTGGCTGCTCCTGCAAAACATCGCCGGCTTCGAGCGACTGCCGCACGAGCGACTGCGCTACCAGACGGACGATGTTATGCGCCACGCCACCGCCGCGGCGCTGCGGCCAGCCGAGGCGCTACGGGATCTGACGGCCCGTGACTTGCTCACGGCGGGTCGCAACGATGCGTCACCGAGCGACTGGCGGCGCGACTTGCGTGGTCAGTGCCTGTCGTTAACCTTCCAGTGCACGCTTGACCGCAGCGCGCAATTGATCGGGATTGCCCGCGCGGCTGGCCGCTCGCTGGGTTTGGCCGACGATGCCATCGGCGCCTATGTGCAGCCGATCGTGCAGACTCGCTTCTGCGAGGTCGAATTGCTCATGCCTTACGCGGCGACCGACGAGGCCGCGATCGCTCGCCTGCGTACATTCGAATGCGAGGCCTTCACGGCTCTGGCAACAGCGGGCGCCTTCTTCAGCCGGCCCTACGGCTATGCCGAGCGTGCCGTGTTTGCGCACAATACGAACAACACGGAGTTCCTGCGACGGCTCAAGCGCCTCTTCGACCCCGCAAACATCTTGAACCCCGGCAAGTTCGGACTCGTGTCATGCTGAGCAAAACTGACCTGCACAAGGCCCTTGCCGATATTGTCGGGCCACGACACGTCGTCACCAGTGATGTGCAGACCGAAGCCTATGCGATCTGGTACAATTCTGCCTCGCTCAACGACGACGGCAGCCCTTGGGCACCGCGTCCCGCCGCGGTCGTCACGCCCATCGATGCACGTGAAATCTCACAGATCTACAAGCTGTGCGGGCGCCACGGCTACCAGGTCAAGCCGTTTTCGACCGGCTGGATAGCAACCTGCGCAGCCGGCTCCGAACGCACCGTGATGCTCGATCTGATCCGCATGGATCGGATCCTCGATATTGACGTCAAGAACCAGATCGCCGTCGTCGAGCCCTATGTCCGCGCCGGCGTCTTGCAGCACGAGCTGATGAAGGTTGGCCTCAACGTCCACATCGTCTCGGCCGGCGCCAATCATTCGACACTGGCATCGGTGGTCGCGGCCTGGGGCTACGGCAGCACGGGGCCGGCAATGTCCTATCAAGCCCGCAATATGCTGGGCGCCGAGTGGGTCATGCCGGACGGCGAAATCCTCACGTTCGGCAGCGCCGGTGACGGCGCCGCGTGGTTCAATGCCGACGGACCGGGACCAGCGACACGGGGTGCGATCCGTGGCTTTTTCGGCACGATGGGGGGCCTCGGCACCTTCACCAAAGCCGCCGTCAAACTCTACCACTGGGACGGAGACAAGAAGCCCGAAACGGTCGGCGCCTCGCCAGTCTACACACTCAAAGAAGATCTGCCGCCAAACATGAAGTGCTACATGCTGGTCTGGCCGGGCAATAAGGAGCTGGCCGACGCCGGCTACCTGATGGGCGAGGCCGACCTGATGTACGCGGAGTTTCGCATACCCGCCTACTTCGCCGTCATGGGCCTGACCGACAACAACCGCGAATTTGTCGATATCTGGCAAACAGGGCTTTTTCAGAAGATCGCCAAGGCCACGATGGTCACATTTATGTCCGGCGCCACGCAGGCCGAGTTCGATTGGAAAGAAAAGGCGCTGCGCCAGATTCTCAAGGAAACGAATGGCCTGAGCATTCCGATCTATTACCCCGGCCTGGCCGCCCTCAAGGCCATCAAACCGATCATCGCCATGATGGACAGTCCCATCCGCGTGATGTCCGGTATTCCGTTGCTGCAGAAGATCCTCGACAAGGCACCGCTTAACCGCGAGCAAGCGCGCCGGTTCACAGCCCAGTCTTACCTCGCACTCGTACCCAACGCGACCAACACGCAGTCGACGTTCCGCGTCGGCACGTTATTTACGACGCTGGGCGCCTTCGACACCTGGGACAACGGCATTGCCCAGACGGAATGGCTGGCCAAGCACAAAAAGCCGTTCACCGATGCCGGCTTGTTGGTACAGGACGGCGACGACACCGGTGTCGGCGGAACGTTCGAGGCTGGGCATATGGGTTACCTTGAGGGTATTTGCACATATCAAGCCAACGCACCGGAATCCGTACGGGCCGCCCGCGAGTTGGCCGAGGCTGGGATCCGTGCGGCCATTGAGGCGCCCTTCGGGATGCCGATCGGCGCAGTCGGTGCGGTCGGCAATGCGGTGATGGGGCCGCACTGCCACAACTACCACGAGTGGCTGCAGCGCATCCGTGAGGCCGTCGACCCCGATGGCGCGGGCGACGGCTGGACCTACGCGGGCGACGCCGGTGGCCGGAGGATGTTCTGATGGCTGCAAGCACCGGGCTCATCGCGTCGATTGGCTCGACACTCGCCCCTTGGTACCTGCACATCAAGTTCGTGCATGTAGCCGCCGTGATGGCCTGGTCGCTCAGCACCTCGCACGCATTCCTCTTCTATCTGGTGCCGGTCGTGCGGGAGTGGCGTCGCAACCCAACCGATCCGGACTGCATCCGCATGCGCAACTGGGCCATGGAGCGCTTTGATGCCGGCGTGATCATCGAGCACGTCGCTTTCCCAATCGTGCTGATTACGGGCCTGCTCTTACTGACGAGCGGTATCTGGTCCGTCGAAACGGGCTGGCTCGTGCTCAAGCTCTGCATCGTCGTCGCGATCATGATTCCGATCGAGATCGTCGACTACTATCTGTCGCATTTCGGCGGCAACAAGCACGGGCTGCGGCGTCGCGGCGAACACACGCGCTACGACGCCATGATGCATGTCCACTGGCTTTTTTTGCTCATCTCGACCCCGCTTGTCGGCGTCTTTATCCCGCTGATCATCTTTCTGGCCATCGTCAAGCCGATGTAGGAGCCCACCCGCGTGGAAAAACTTGGAAATCGAATCTTCTATCGGCGGCTCGCGCTGATGGTTTCGGCATCGTCGATCGGATCTGTCTGGGCGCTCTATGCCCTTGTCGACCTCGTGTGGCGCGGCCATGGCGACGCCTTCACCGCGACAACGATCGCGGTCGTGGCAACGTCGGTGTTCGTCTTTGCGTTGCTCATCTATGCATCATTTCTCTGGCTCGACGGCGACTTGCCGACCGGCCGGGCACAGGAATCCGACGATGGCCGCCGTCTTACTCCGCGCCCGTAGACAGCGGGCCCCAGTCGCGGGCCAGTGTCGTGATCAGGCGGTCGAGGTCGTCGTGGCCGAGCCGAGACGCGAGATCGTCCTGAATGGCGGCCAAGGCACGCAGCGCGTCGCGCATCAATTCGGATGCGCCACTGTCGAACGAAACGACCTTGGCGCGGCGGTCGTTCGGGTCGTCCTGGACGACGACGAGCCCGTCGCGCGTCATTTCAGCCAACGTTCGGAAAATTGCTTGCCGACTGACGCCAAGGTTTCTGGCCAAGTCAGCGGGGCGGCTGATGCCATTGAGCAAATTGGCCATGACCATGGACTTGGAGAAGTTGACGCGGGGCCAACCGGTAGCTTCGAGCCGTGCCTGCAGACTGTCGTCAATCCAATGCAGCGCAATCAGCAGCGAACTGAGCAGTGAACCGGGAGGATGGTCAGGTATGGTTTGCATGAGTCTTCATTGTCGACGAAACGGCCCGGCATCTCAAGCGACCCCCAATATACGCCCGCGGAGCGCCGGGCGATGCTGACCGCAGCCGACGAGCGCAGGCATCCAGCAGGGTCGCCGCACCGCTTTTGGAACGAATCGTACTACTTCAGCTTTCTGTCTACAAACGGCGGCTGGGGCGGCTCGGCGCGAATCGGCTTTTCACCCAATCAGGGTGCTCAAGACGGCTTTGTAATCTTCTATTTCCCCGACGGCAAGGCCGGTTTCGTGCGCCTCTGGGAACGCAGCGAAATTGTCGACGCAGACGTGGCACAGGTCGGCGCGCTCGCCTTCGAGCCGACTGCGCCGTTTGCGGCGTGGCGCATCCGCTACGACGGCCCGGTCTTTGTGTTCGACGACCCGGCCGATGCGGCCAACTTTCACCTGACAACGCTGCATGTACTGCCGACGCGACAGGTGCGGCTCGACCTGGAATTCCGCACCTTCCACGATCCCTTCGATTTTCACGACGCCATGCGAATCCGCCCCCTGCCGCTGCGCCGTTTGGCCGCAAAGTTGCGCCCGGACTATCTGCTGCGTAACGGCGCCTTCGCACTCTACAAGCTGGGGCAACTGCGAGCGATGGGCGGGGCATCGCATTACGAGCAGGGCGGGCACGTCGTCGGCACAATCACCATCGACGGTGCGGCGCACGCCTTTTCCGGCCATGGGCAGCGCGACCATTCGTGGGGCGTCCGTGACATGCGCGTTATCCGCGAGTGGCAATGGTTTTCGTGTCAGTTCGGTGACCGGATGGCGTTCAATGCCACCCGTGTCGAGTTTCTTGGGCTCGCCGCGGTCGGTGGTCACGTCTGGCACGAGGGGCGTTGCCGGCCGCTGCGCAGTCTGACCATGCATACGGACCCGGCCAATGCCTGGCCGCGGCCCCCGCGTGTGACGCTGCGGCTCGATGTGGGGAACGGTGATGTCTACGAGGTCACGGCGACGACCCGCCTCAATTTGCCCGTCCATGTGACCACCGAAGGCCGTTCGGCGATCGTCCACGAAGGGTTGGCGAATTTCCATTGGCAGGGCGCCGATGCGCTCGGCATCGCCGAGTTCATGCACCAGGTGATTCGATGATTCTGCGCCTAGACGATCCAGCAGCAATGGATATCGAGCAGAGCGGCGGCAAAGGCCGGGCGCTTGCGGCGATGACCGGACGTGGACGCCCGGTGCCGTCGGGCTTCGTGGTAACGACCAAAGCCTTCGCGGCCTTTTGTCGGCTCCACGCGATTGATACCGATATCGCATTGATCACGAGCAGCGCCGGTACGCACGATGCCGCAACGCGGCAGCAGGTTGCCGAATTGCAGGCCCGCATCCGTGCCCTGCCGCTGCCCGACGATCTGGCGGCGGCGCTCACGGCGGCGCTGGCCGAAGCGGATAACGACGCCGTCTGGGCCGTCCGTTCCTCCGCCGTCGCCGAGGATTCGCAGGCCGCCAGCTTCGCCGGCCAATTCGACACTGTGCTCGGCGTCACCGGCGCGGCAGCAATCGGTACCGCGATCCGGCACTGCTGGGCCTCGCTCTTCCATCCCGAGGCGCTACTCTACAAGCGAGGTCGCGGAATCGGCGACGAACGCATGGCTGTCGTCGTGCAGCAACTCGTCGAGGCGACCGCCTCCGGTGTCTGTTTTTCACTCAACCCGGTAAGCGGTGCGCGCGACGAGGTCGTCATCAACGCCAATGTCGGCCTTGGCGAGTCCGTCGTCGGCGGCGCGGCCACGCCCGATACGTTCATTGCAGCCAAGCAAGACGGACGTATCTTGACCCAAACGCTCGGCAGCAAACTTGTCAAGACAGTCCGCGTCACCGGTGGTAGTTCAGAGATTCCGACGACCCCGGAGGAACGTGCGCAGCCGAGTCTGAGCCCTGTGCAGGTGGCACAATTGGTCGCTCTCGTGCGCGATGTTGAGGCCGAAGAGGGCGACGCTGTCGATGTCGAATGGGCTTTTGCCGGCGACGACCTGTATTTGCTGCAATCGCGGCCCGTAACAGCCGTCGCGGCGGCGGCGGATGTGGCCGCGGGGCCGCCGGCTGGCTGGATACCGAGTACCAATACGGCGGTCGATCCACGCTATCCACTGCACACGAACGGCAACATCGGCGAGATTCTGCCGGGCTGCATCACGCCCTTGACCTGGAGTCGCGTCGGCGTGCTGATCGACTATGCGTTCACCAAGCAGTATCGTCAACTCGGGGTCATCGACAACGAACCCGACCCTGAGACGAAGCTGGCGTCATTGGCGTTTTTCTACTACCGCCCCTACATCTGCATCTCGTATTTCACCGAGGCCGCCCGCGCCACACCCGGCCTGACGCCCGACATCTATCTCGAGGAATTCATCGGTCGACCAGCGACGCCCACGCCTCCCTTCACCGTGGGCGATCTCCACCCGCGACAGATCAAACGTTTCCTGCGCCTGATCGGCGGTTTTCTTTACCATCTGGCTACGGTCGGACGCGGCGTCGCCCGAGCACGGCGCAGTATCCACGCCTTTCTCGACGAGCTTGCCGATGCGCGATTGCCCGAGCAGAAAAGCGGCGCCCTGCTCGACCGTCTGGCCTTCAATCCGGAAACTGGCCATCTATCATTGGCTCACATCTGGGTATCCACGTTCGCCTCGGCCGGATTCGCGGCCATCCGCGGACGCACGCAAGCCTGGCTCGGCGACGACTCCGGCACGGCCGCAGCGGCCCTCGTCACGGGCATCGGCATCCTGCCGAGCGCCGAGCCCGCCTTCGGCATCCACGCACTGGCCCAGCGCGTTGCGGGCGACGACACGCTCCATCGCCTTTTTGCCGATCCCGATGACGCACGTACGCTGTCGGCGCTTCGCAGCAGCACCGCGGCGGCAGCCATTGCGTTTGGTAAGGCGCTGGACGCATTTCTATCCGTGCACGGGCACCGCGGCATCTGCGAGGCCGAGCTACGGACGGAGTGCTGGCGCGACGACCCGACCCAGGTGATCGCCATGATTCGCAACTACCTGCTACCCAACGTCACACCGCCAGCCATCATCCGTGCGCGGCAAGATGAGGCCCGGAAGACGGCGACCCACGAAGCGCTCGCCCAACTCGGCCGCCTGCGGCGCGTCCTGCTTGCAGGGCTGCTCAAGCTGACGAGGCATTTCATTCATCTGCGCGAAGACCTCAAAAACCTGATTACGCTGCGTGAAGACCGGGCGCGCCGCGTCTACCGACTCGTGGCGACACGACTCGTCGCCGAGGGACGTCTGGGGTCGGCGGACGACGTCTACTTTCTGACCGCCCGCGAGGTACGTGCGCTGGCCGCAGGTACGCTGCGCCCAGCCGATGCCGGGAGGACGGCCGCTGAGCGGCGACAGGAATTCGAGTGGTGTCGGCAGTTGGTCATGCCAAAGCTGATCGACGGCAAAGCGGAGCCGATCGCGCTGGAGACGCTGAGCGCGGACCGCAGCCTGCACGGGATCGGCGTCTACCCCGGCCGCATCGAGGGTCGCGCCCGCGTCATTCTCGATCCGCGGCTCGACGCGGCCATCGCCCCGGGCGAGATTCTCGTCGCCCCGGTCACCGATGCGGGCTGGACGCCCTTGTTTATCAATGCCGCTGGCCTGGTCGTCGAGGTCGGCGGCTTGCTTTCGCATGGCTCGGTGGTGGCGCGTGAATATGGTCTACCCGCAGTCGTCGGTGTCGAAAGCGCTACACGCCGCATCCGCACCGGTGACCGCATCGCAGTCGACGGCGCGGTCGGGCGCGTGTTCATTTTGGAGAGTACCGCCCGCGGGGATGCCGACTAGTCCCGCGCGACCCTCGCCCGCAGCGCCAGTAGCGAGGGCACGCCGAGCAACGTCGTCTGCCAGAACCAGCGCAGCGCCTCGCCCGGCCGCCCAGCGCGCCGGGCCAGCGACCACGCCCAGAGTCCCTCGCCTACATGAATCAGTGTGACGACAACGAAGGCCCCGGCCAGCAGGCCCCGTGGCGGGCTGGCGCCAACCCGACTGCGCCAGAGCTCCCAACTGCCGTCGTGAAACGATAGCAGGCCCCAAACCAACAGCCCCGCAGGTACCAGTACCCACCATACGGGATGAACACCATCACCGAACGCACCGTTTTGCTCATCGGGTTGGGGCATGACGACCTCTGATTGCGGCGGCCGCTGGCCTGCCGCACTAAACGGGGGCGCCGACCG
>CAZUAB010000062.1:0-13590 GCA_964617795.1 uncultured bacterium | reverse complement strand
CAGCCCCGGGCAGTCGGGTCGGCAGAGCACTTGGTCGGGCAGCATCAAAGCTGCCTGCCCATCGAGCCATTCACCGAGATCAATGGCCTGTCCATCGAATTCCTCGATGGCAAACTCGCTCTCGGTCAGCTCGTGCTCGTCGACCACCTCAGCGCGCCTCCGCTCGAAGCGAACGGCGACATCCTCGGCAACCGAGCCGGTTACCTCGGTCAAGCAGCGATCGCAGGGCAACGCCCAAGCGAGCTCCACATGACCCCTGAGGTCGACGCCCCCGAAGGCCCGCACGAGGTGAACCTGAGCTCCAGCCGGGCCCACCTCGCCGCCTGCCGGCCACGCACGCTCGCCCCAGTCGGACCGGATCTCATCCGGGGTCCGTTGCAGCGTAAAGGTGCCGCCAGCGCCGGGCAGCGTATCAATACGGACGATCACCACAGGCCCCGCTTACACGACCTCAAACCAAGGGATTGTATCAGAAACCGCCACGCGCCATCAACATGCAACCCGGCCGCCCCAAAGGCCGCTCAGTTGGGCCGGGCATTCGACTGCACCGTGTCGGGCAGCGGATGACGCGCCGCCGCGCCTTCGTCGGGTTCGCTGTAGTAGCGAATACCATGCTCGCCGATCGCCCAAGAAAAGAACACAGGCTGGCCGCCCACGTCGGTCGGAAAGTCGATGACGCCCTCCTCGAGCCGCCGCACCTGACAACCCCAGCTCTCGACCTTGCGAATCAGGCCGACCAGCTCTTCTTGATCGTCGTCGGTCTCACGGTCCTCGCGCAAACGTCCAACCAGATCGAGCATGCGCTCGACAATCGGTCGAAGGTGCGGAATCAGCGCCTCGGCCTCGTCGCGCGAAAAATGTGCTCGGAAGTGCAACGCGCCCTCCCTCCGGTTTTGGTCGTGCAGCATCCTCTATGGCCATTGTAGCAGCAACGCCCCGGCAAGGGAACCCGAGCCGCCGTCGTGCTAGAATAGGGGCATGACTGTCGACTCTGCCCGCCGCGATATTCGCGGCAATATCGCCGCAACCCCGGTCGCCAACATGCTGCACACGGTCCGTGAACGCAAACTGACCGGCCGTGGCACGTTTTCGTGCAACGACGAGCGCGTCGATCTAGCATTTCGCGACGGTCAAATCGTCCATGCGGCAGCAAGTGACCCCGACCTGCGACTGGGGGAATTCCTGCTTGGCGAGGGAATCCTCACGCTCGATCAATACCGCAGCTCAGTCGAGATTATGCTCGACACTGGCCGCCGGCAGGGCGATATCCTGACCGCCGAAGGCTGGATCAGCGAAGACGAACTGGCCCGTGAGATCCGTAAGCAGATGAAACGAATCGTCTATGGGCTGATGCGCTGGACCACGGGCAGCTATCTCTATCGCTGGACACCGCCGCTTGAAGAGTCGATTCTGCTGCGTACGAGTCTCTACAAGCTAATTCTACGCGGCAAGCGGCAAGAGTCACGTTTTTCAGTGTTGCGAGAGTATCTGGCCCCATGGCACCGCATCCCGCGCCTCAACACCAACGTCGATCTCGAAGAGGCTCGGCAGATCCGCCTGCACGAAGACGAGACGCTCGTTCTCAGCACGGTCGACGGCTGCCGTGATGTCGCCACCGTCGTCCGTGAGGCGCCACTGCCCGACCTCGACGTGATGCGGATCCTCTACGGCCTCGGCTGGGCCCGCATCCTGCAGATCGTCGACCCCAGCGACGAAGACGACCGCGACCCCTTCGACCTCGAACGCCTGCTGGCCTAAGAGGAGACGGGGCGTTCGTTGCCTCCGGCCACTGTCCACCCTCGGCGGCGGCACGTTCGGTCGATCAGAACAAGCCCTGCAACCTGAGACGAAACCCCTCGCGGTCGAAACGGTCGTGCGGGCGAAGCTCGTCGTCGAAACTCGTGAAGTTCCAACCCATGGCAAAGCGCACGTAGCGGGCCGGACGAACGCCCAGTTCGACCAGCGGCCCGTGTTCGGTGATGCCGGTTTCGAACTGGCGCCAGAGGCGATATTCGCCCAGAATATCAAACGGTTCATAGAAGATCCAGGCGATGCGGCCTGCGGTCAGAAGGGTGTGGACAGGATCTGTGCGCAGGCCCGCCCACTGCACGCCGGTCCGCTTGCCGCCCAGCTTGGCGCCGATCTCGAAAGCACGGCCGAGGCGCAAGGCGCCATCGAGGCTGGCCAGAATACCCGTGAGTTCGGTGCGAGATGGATCGCGGTCGGGTGGCAGAAGTTCGCGGGCCCAACGCGCCATGGCGAGCATTTGCAGGCGGTCGTGGTCGACGGGGCGCCAAGCCGCACCGAGGCCCCATTCCTGATAGCGCGCCAGGAGTTCGTCGGTCGGGCGGCTCGTTTCGCGAGCGTAGCGGAAGCGAAGGAGCGTCTCAGCAATGCGGTTCCAGCGGCTACGCCAACTCGTGTCTGCGCTGCGGCCTTCGATATCAAGGCCTGCGGCAAAGGCGCGCGTCCAGCCCAGGCGGGCATCCAACCGTTGGGCGCCCAGCGTCAAGCCAGCCAAGCCTCGCGCCGCCCGCCGCTCAAACAACCGGTCGTCCTCGCGTGTCACGAAACGGCCCATTTCCCCCTCGACCGCGAGACTGAGGCCCGTAATCGGGCGTACGGTCGTACCGGCAATCGTCGCATGGCCGCGTTCGCGGTCGCCGTGCCGCACCTCTTCCGCGCCGTTCAAGCTAACCTTGCTGCCCACATCCTGCCGCCCACCGACCCCGGCAACCCCGGCCAAGTCGCCGCTGGCGATGTCCTCGACGACGCCGTAACTTGCCTGCAGGCTCGTACTGCGATGGTTCATAGCGCCGCCCAAGCGGCCGTTATGGTCGCGATTGCCCGCGTAGACCTCCGAAAAAACACTCCAGGTGGCATTGATTGCATATTCGGCGCCGAGGCCGCTGCGGACGTCCATCGTCGCAGCGCCGCCGCTCGGCGTCCCGAACACCTGCTGCTGATGCTCGCCCCAGACGGTCCAGCGCGGCGGTAGCGGCAGCGTCAGGCGGGCCCCCAAATCACCGCGGTCGCCAGCCCCCCGCAGGTCCTGACGAGTACGCGCCTCGTTACGCAGCACAAAGGGCCCAGCCGGGTACTCGGCCCACAACCGCTCCTCGCTGATCGCCGTGCCCTCACGATCCGAAAACTCCCCGGCTAGGCCCGTGTGGACTTCGTCGGTGACCTGCCAGGCAAAGCCGAGGCGCGCAGCGTCCTCGTAGCCGCTGTTGCCATAGCGCAGGCTGCCGTAGCCAGCATCGAGATGACGTCCATCGGCCTCAATTTCGACCGGCCCGATGCGACTGCGCACACCCCCGGCCCAAGCGTTCGACGGCGTGTCAACCGTCGATGATGTGACGTCCCAAAGAAGGCCGCCATCCAAACTGGTGGCCCGCTCCAGTTGGCGTCCCCAGCGTCGGCCGAATTCAAGGTCGACCGTCGTGTCGGTTACCGGCCGGACGACCAACCACGTACGGCCGCGGCGGCTGAGGTCTCCGTCGTCGTGCTCCTCGCGATAATGAACACCGGCCTCACCGTGGTCGCCGATCCGCTGTACAAAGCGCTCGCCGTGCCCCGCCGCCTCAAGCGGATCGAGCGGCCACCAGCGGTAATCGGCAACGATCCAACGTGTGCCACCGGGCAGCGTGTCGTCACGCACCACAGCAGACCCCGGCCCGCCGATACTGACCGGCTTGAGCAGCCACAAACGACCACTCAACCAATCGACATCCACGTCGACACCGAGCTGCAGTTCGCGCAACGTACGCATGGTGCCCGTGACCGTGTCTTCCTCTTGCAGCAAAATGCGCAGACTGCCCTCTTCGACGTCGCCGTGGCGCAGGCGGTAAATGAGGCCGCCGGTTACGGCCAAACGATCCTGGGCAAAGGCAGATTGGGGCTGGGTGCCCCAAACATCGAGTTCGGTCGGTGCCGTCGGCATCAGCGGCGCCGACGACAGGCCGACGCGGGCGCCGTAGGCTCGGTCGAGTCCGTCATCGAGGCGGCTTGGGCCATCGTCGACCTCGATGGTGCCCACCTCAAGCACTTGGTCGCGCCAACCGAGCAAGAGGTACAACGGCCCGGCCGCCGGCGCCAAGTCGACAGAAGTGGCGGCATCGCCGTAGACCGGATACGTCCGCTCGGGATCGATCAGATCGGCGGCTGAGCCCTGCCATTTGAGCAGCGTCGGCAGAAACTCCTCGACGGTTGTATCGGCGGTGCGCAACCGTGCCTTGAGCAGTGCCTCGCCTTTGATGGTGCCCTCGATGTAAAAGCGCGCGCTACCGCCGTGTTCCCAGAAGCGGCGGAAGTCGCCGGAGGCATGGTCGGCCTCGCGGACATGGGTGCTATGCAGATCCACGACGCCGACCGCGAGCAAACCGGGGTCTTCAACCGCCCAGCTGCGTTCGAATGCCGCTTTGAGGCCAAGGCGCGGGTGCTCGGCCGATACCGCAAGGGCAAACGATTCACCGGGCGTAACCTCGATCGGTGCGACGAAACTGCCGTCGGTGCCGACAGCCACCCTGCGCCCGTCGATGCGCAGTTCGGTGCCCGGCAATGCCCGCCCCGACAGACGTTGCGACCCGGTACGCAATGGCTGATCGGCGCGTGGAAGGTTGAGCGAAAGGAAGCGTGACAGATCAATGTCGCCGTAGCCCGGTGGTGGTGCGCTCGGCGGTACGAGCGTCATGGTTGCCTGCCATGTCGTCGTCACGTCGCCGGGCACCAGCACCTGCAGGCGTAGCTCTGCGACCCCGGCCAACGGTAAGGCAACCGCGGTAACACCGGACGGGCCAACCGTCAGCGGCTCGGGAAAGCCATGCACTTCACTGCCCGGTGGGGCCGCCACCACGAACCGTCCAAGAAATGCCGGGCCAAACAGGACCTCTGCCACATGGGTAACGGCCACGGGCGGTACGCCGATGGCAGTAACATAGGTACCGCCATCTGGCCACGTCACGGCCAGCGGAAGTCGGCCATCCGTGACCTCGCCTGGCACGGTGAAGCGGCCTTGACGATCGACGCGACGACTTTCGCCAGCAAAGCGCAGTTCGGGTGGTTGCTCCTCGGCGCGTCCGGCCGGAACACCAAACACAGAGATCTCGACACGGCGATTTTGGGCACGATTTTCGTCGCTGTCGTTGGGCATCAGGAACCGCTCGGGCCCGATGCCGCGCACCTCGACACGGGCCGGATCGACGCCCTCGACCAGCTCAAGATACTCGCGCGCTTTTTCGGCCCTCCGCCGTGACAGCTCAATGTTGAGGGCGCGCGGGCCGCGGTCGTCAGTGAAGCCCTCGATAAGCACCGTGGCGCTCGGGAAGCGCCGCAGCATGGTCGCAGCATCGCGCAGAGCCACAATTGTCTTGGGGTCGAGGCCGCTTTCGCCGCTACCAAAATTGGCGGCAAAACCGAGTTCTTGGCGCGGTGGATCGTCGAAGACGCGGAATGGCAGCCGGGCACTGGTCGCCCTCCCACCTTCGGTATCAACCACGAGTTGCACGGCGTAGCTGCGCCCGGCTCGGATCAGCTCACGCACAGCAGCCAACGCCAACCTCATCTCGGGCGGCGGGGCCCCGGTGGCCGACCAGACTCTGAGCGGCGTCGATGCGCCCTCGGCAAATAGCGACAAGGTCCAGCCAAGGGCCTTGTCGCCGCGTACAAGCGGCCGTATCCGCACGCCGCCGGCCCGTTCGACTTCGCTCAAATACAGCGCATCCGGCGCCGACGAGGCCAGTGACAAACCGGCTTCGACAAGTGGCACGCGGCGGCGTCCAACAATGATCTCCCGGTTGTCCAGCGAGCCCTGGACAGGTACCGTCAACTGTGGCTGGCCGATCCTGAGCTCCCGCCACGGCGTGTCGCCGGCTGGCAAATCGACCACTTCGGTCGCCGCGCGCACGCCGAACGACACGGCATGCAACATACCCGGGCGCAGGTCGACGTAGGCGTGGCCGCTGCCGACAGGCGACCAGCCGGGCGGCAGGCTGCGAACATCGAGGCGAAAGGCGTCGGGTCCGGGCTGCAGCGAGGCCAGATGGGCAAGGCCGTCTTCGTCTGTCCACGTAGCGAGGCCGTCGCCAGCGACGAGCCGCACGCCACCCACCCCAGCCTCACCGAAATCGCGGCGGCCGTTCTCGTTGAGGTCTTCGAAGACGTGAAAAAACACCGTCGACAAGGTGAAAATGGGCTCTTCCATCACGCGGAAGACGGCCTCGGCGCGCTCAGACAAGCGAACGCCGTCGGCATGGACCTCGGCCCAAGCTCGCTGCTCGGCCGTGGCACGCGGAGACACTGCCGCCGTCCAGACCAAGCGCCGCACAGCGCCGCCGCGAACCACCCCCAGCGGCACCTGCCACGGCGCCTCCGAAGGTGTTGCGATTTCACGCCCATCGAGCCGTACACCGCCGCGCGTGGCCGGCACACCGGGAAACGGCCGTACAAACAGCGACGCCGGTATCGTCGGAAAGGGATTGGGATTGTAGACGACGGCCTCAATCAGCACGGCATCGCCAACCGAACCGCGCCCCGGCCGTGTGGTGAGAGTTACGGCAAGTGGCGCGGCAACGACCGGCGCCGAAATGACAATGCGATCCTCGGGGTTGTCGGGGTCCTCGTAGCGGGCAGAAACCCACATGCCGAGCGTGGGGTCAAAACTCGGCGCGGCCGCCACCCAGCCGGGGAGCTCCGGTGCACCCTCGAAGATACCCGTATCGAGATCGGTCTCACGCAAGATCGCAGCAAACGCATCTCCGGCAACAGCTGGGCGGCCGAGACGGGCGTCGTCACGGAACACGATCACCGCAGCCGTCTCGGTGCGCGAAAAATCAAGATTGGCGTTGCCGTCCTTGAGGCGTAGCCGCACGGGCTGCCCGGGGCGCAAATCCTCGACGACCTTGCCCTGGCTGTCGATGAAAACAAGATCGCTTTGGCGGTCTCCGGCACGCACGGTCAGCCGCAACTCGCGCCGGTCTGTCGTTTGGCACTCCGGTGCATCACCGACGATCACATCGAGATCCTCGTAAAGGATGGTGACCTCATCGGCACCGTCGACGCGCAGTCGGCGGTCGCCAGGCACCGCATCACCGGCCGGTTGCAAGAAGATCTCAACCTCAAAAATACCGCTATCCACCTCGGTCTCAACGGCCAGCAAACGCTCCTCGTCAGCCAATCGCCGCGTGCGCAAATCGACCGCCACTGTCTCGCGGCGCGTGCGGTCGGCATCCTGGTCACGATCGACGACCTGCACGCGAACCCGCGTGCCAGGTACAAGCCGTTCAAGCCGGTTGCCTTGCTCATCGACGACCCGTACGCTGGCCTGCACATTGCGGCAAAGCATGGCGGTATCGTGAGCCCAGCGGGTGATATCGCTGGGATTGGCGGCATCGACAAGGCGGACGTGTACGACGTGGCCGACCTGCCCCTGCACGGCCTCGTCTTGCGACAGGACCGCAGTGCGTTCATCGGTACCGACGAGAACATCGAAGCGGCCACTGTTGATTGCCGATTCCAGCGCGGTCCCCCGTGGTATGACGCGGTCCCCATTGCCGAGATTGCGCAAGGCAATGCGGTTCCCGGGCATCTGATCCCGGCGTGCAGGGTCCGTTGCGTCGGCAGGGCTGAAGGCCAGCACACTGAACGGCAGAATGCGCTGCGGGGCCAAGGGAAGCTGACTGCGTCCCTCACCAAGCTCATCGGCAAACCGCACGTCAAGGCCCTCCGGTGGCTCTACAACAGCCAACGACAGTGAAGCCGTCTCCTTGGGTATGGATGTGTCATCGTCATCGCGGAAGAAAAACACGATACGCCCGCCGGGCGCCACGCGTAACACGGAATTGGGGACCACGCCGGTGTTGCTGCCGAAGCGGCTCGATGTGCCGACAACGGCCCGAAATACGCCGGTGTTCCGGCCCGTTTCGACAAGCGTCGGCGCAGCCCAATCGATGCGCGCCCCGGATGCGTCAAAGCTATCGACACGCACAAAGGCCCAGGCAATGGCCTCAAGTTCGGTTGGCGCAGTCGCCAGATTGCCCGGCGTAATCCGGTTAATCGCATCGGCAGACCAGTTGCGACCCGTATCGGCGATCTCGAGCAAGAGCACCTGATCGCGGCGCACGTTGCCGCTCAGCACGGTCGCGGTTTCGGGCTCACGGATCCGCAAGGTGGCTGGCACCGACGGTGGTACTAGGCGAGCCACGGCAAAGGCCTTTTCGAGCGGCCGGTCGGGGTCCGTCCAAGCCGCTTGGAGTTCGTCGCCGTAACCGCCCTGCAAGAGCCCATCGCCGACGACTGCGGTGCGCGAGGTTACGGCCGTAACGGCGGCACGGAACACCCCGGTATCCGGCCCGGTCTCAACCAGCACCAGTTCTTCGCGATCAGGCGGATTGAGCGTCAAGTTCCGCAGTACGAGTTGGGTCGCCGGCAGGGTTTCGACAACCAGTGGATCTTGGTTCCGATCGGCGTCCACCAATTCGATGCGAATTGGCAGACCGGGATCGACTCGTTCGACGGGGTCGCCGGCCGGTGACAGGAACCGTAGGATTCCGTCCGTGACGTTCTGCACGCGTGCCGTTTTCGTGGCCGAGGGTTGCATAGGGTCGATCGTGTCCCAGGCGGTAACGGTGAGGATGTCGCCCTCGACGGCGCGCAATTTGCCGTTCATCGTGTGCATGACGGTGGTCGTCGACAGCCGAATGCCGCCAAGAAACACACCGCTCGCCTTGTCCGTCTCAATCAGAAAAATCGTTTCGCTATCGCCGTTGGTTTGGTTGCGAACGACGGCGGTGGCCAGATCCGGAAAATCGGGGTCCTGATTGAGGTCGAAGTCCTCGAAACGCACGTATGCTGTCGCTTCTTCGCGATACACCGACGTCGGCTGGGCGTTGCCGTCGAGAAAGCTGATCAGCGGGTCGAAATACAGCAGCACGCGGGCCGCCTGAAAGCGGGCCCGCCCCGCCACCTCGGCGTTGACGCAGCCACTCGCACCGCAAACGGTGCTGCGGCGGCTCGCGGGGTCATCGCTGCGAATGCCGTTCCAGGAGAACAGCGCATCCGCCGTGCGTCCCGACGCTGCCACCTCGACCGGCTGCGATGTTGAGGCATCGTAGTGGAACACCACGCCACCGGCGTCAATACGGGTTTGTGGGATTGCCGGCCACAAGGCGTGGTTGTCGGGCATCTGTAGATAAAGTGCGGATCCGCTGCCGTAGCCTGGGCATAGCCCACGGTCATCACTGCTGAGATTGGGCAGCCCAACGCCCGAAAGGTCGCAAGTCGCCCCGGGAATCGGCGCTCCAGCCCCGTTCTGCACCTCGATCAAGCCGCGCCATGTAACCAGTAGGCCTGGCGCATCGCTACCCCAGGTGTTGCCGGCGGCGCCACTGCGCACACTGGCTTCATTGAGCAAAAAGGCATCCTCGATGAGCGCACTGCCACCGCTGTTGCCGTTGAACGCATTGCCGACCAGATTGAGCGTACTTTCGAGGTCGTCGGCAAGGTTGAGGTCTGCGTCCGGCAGCCCGCTGCCGTTGGGCGCATCGTAGAGCGCCGCCCGCAACCCACGATCACCGTTGCCGGTGAATGTGTTGCCCTGCACGTCCCAATGGCCGCCTTCAAGACGAGCGCCCGGTCCGCTCTGGCCATCAAAGGTATTGCCGTTCACCAACGTGCCGCCACCGCGCTGTACGAGGCCAACCGTGTTGCCTTGAAAGCGCGACGACAGCACTTGGGCGGCCGTGGTTTCGACCAGCGAAACGCCGGCCCCCGTGTTGGACAAAAAGCCCTCGGGCGCCGTGTTGCCGCTGACAACGAGACCCGCCGCCGAGCCAGCCAGAAGGCCGATCACGTTGGCCTGTACACGGTTTCCCGGGCCAAACGTCAGTGGGCCACCGCCGAACCGCACCACCCCCACGCCGCGCTCGTCGAGCCCGGCCAGGCCGAGCGACGACGGTCGCGATCCGTGGTTGCGAATCACGTTGCCGGCAATCAGAACAGGGCCGGTTCCGCCGTTCTGCGCCACACCGCAGCGCGCGTTCTGTGCGATGTCGAGGTTGCCCGTGACCGTGATGTCCGCACCACCGGCGATGCGGATGCCGCAGGAAGCGTTGAAACGCACCGTGTTGCCGGGGCCGATCAGCAGGTCATCGGCACTGCCTTCAATGCGTACCCCCTCCGCAGTCGATGTTTCGATTAGGCTGTCGACGATCTCAACGTCGGCGGCTGCATCCTTGATCAGAACGCCGATGCCGTTCTGGCGTATCGTCGCCTCGACGACTCGCACGGCACTGGCCGTCCCGACCACACGCAGGCCGGGAACACCACTGCCTGTGTGCTGCTCGATCAGGTTGCCGGCGCTGGCCTGACCGAGATCTACGTCACTGGATGTACCACCGACACTGACGCCGTAGCTGCCGTTTTGAGCAAGCGTGTTGGCGTCGGCCTGCACACGCAGCGAAGCGCCGCCGATCTCGAGGCCTGCCCCGTTGCCGCTGATCGTGTTGCCGGCGCCCAGCGTGCCGATTGTCACATCCGACGAGCCGAAAATCTGCACACCGAAGAAGTTGCCGACAATCGCCGGATTCCCGCGCACCATCGCATTGACTGCATCCGCGATCAGCACACCGGCGCCCGTGTTGCCGGAGATCGACATGTTGCCATCGACCAACCCGCCCGCCGCCGCCGCACCGATCGATACACCCGCAAAGCCGTTGTCGTCGATGGCGGTATTGCCGAGCACGCGGTTGTTGTCGGAGCCGGCAAACTCGATCTGAACGCCGCCACGCCGATTGCGCGCCAGCGTGTTGCCTGGCCCGACGTCGTTGCCCCAGGACCCCTGGGTAATCAGCACGCCAGCCTGAAAATTGTCGCCAATGTCGGGATTGAGGTCGATCACGATGCCGCTGCTGCCAGACGACAGCTTGATGCCGTTTGTGTCGTTGGCGCGGACCTGGCTGGCCGTCACACGGTGGCCGGCCGTACCCGAGAAGGTGATGCCGTCGTCGGCATTGCCCTCGACCCATGCGTTGCGTACGGTCAGCGGCCCCAAGAACGCACCTTCGATCAGGATGCCGCTCTTTTTGTTGTCCTGAACGACGATACCGTTCAACTCGCCGCCGGCCACACTGCCGAAAATGCGCACACCGTGGTCGGGGAACTGTCGAATGCCAAGATCGCGGATGTCAATCAGGCCGCCGGAAGACAGGTCAATCCCGTTACGCGCCGGTAGCGGCAATACCTGCAGGGCGCTGCCGTCGAGCACAAGGCCATTGCCAAGTACGGTAAGTGTAAAACCGGGTTCACCGGGATCGGGCAGCGCAAGGCCGCTCGTCGAACCAACGAACACAGTACCCGCCACCTGTACGTCGATGGTAGAATCGCCGCCATCGGTGGCCGCAGCGGCAAAGGCGGCCCGCAAACTTCCCGGGCCGGCATCGGCAGTAGTCGTGACCGTATGCACCGCCGCATTGGCGGCGGCGGGCAGCAGCAGCGCGACGGCGACGACGGCCGCCCGCACTGCGCTCAGGAGGCGCCCGCTCCCGTGGCGATCAAAAGGTGGTCGTTGGACGCCCGCAGACGCTCGCACAAGGACTCCAGAAAGTTCTCGTAAACCTTGAGCTTGATCTCGGGGAAGGCATCGAGAATCCGCCGCACATCGTCCCGCCGCAGGACGCAAAGCTCGCCGTCTTCCATGGCCTCCACCGAGGCCGAGCGCGGCCGCCGGTCAATCAGTGAAATCTCGCCGAAATGCTCGCCAGTACCCAATTCTGCCAACACCTGCGGCTGGCCACCACCGTCCCGGACGACGCGCACGCGACCGCTGACGACAACATACATGCGGTCGGCGTCGTCACCTTCCTGCACGATGCGTTCACCCGCAGTCATGCTGCGCACTTCAAGGATTTTGTTGAATTGCGTCAGTTGAAGACCGGACAGGCCTTCAAACACATAGAGGTGACGGAGTATTCTGGCGTCGTGCATTGCGTGGCTCCCGCTCCCATTCTAGCAGAGGCCGCACGCACGGGAAAGGCCTTCGAGCCGCAGCAGCGCCACCGATGGCCGAAGCAGCAACCGCCTCAGAATGCGCCGCGCTTCTGACCGGGCATTGCGGCCCGCAGTTCACGTCCCAAATCATACGGTGCTTGGGCGATCAAATCGAGCATCAATTCAGCACCAAGCACGATCCATAACGTCTCGTAAAGCGCGCCCAATACGTCGTCGGCCACGGTAGGCGCTACGCCGGCTTCTTTGGCAAGGAGTTGGATCATTTCTTCACTCGAATGCTCAATCTTGTCGGCCCGCGCCCCGGCCAGACGACCAAGGTCGCCGCCCAACGCCGCCGCCAACGCAGCGGTGCCGGTAACGCTGGCGTTGTCGGCCAACAGCTCGATCGCCTTCTGGACGATCACCTCGGGCGAACGTAGATCGCGCGGCAAATAGGCGGCCGCCAGGGTGCGGGCGACAACCGTGGCGCTGTGATCGGACATGGCGGAATCCCTTTCGCGAGAAATAGGCGCCGCAAACTGCGTCGGCAAGGTCGACGGCGTCGAAACGGCCTCCATGACGATACCACGGGCCGCGGCCCCCGATCAATTTTCGTTCGGGCCCTCAGGACGCTCGCCCCGGACAGGCACGTCACCGAATTGGCTGAGCGGAATCAGGTCGGGATAGGCGGGCGCTGACGACACGGCAGTAGCGGCTTCTTGATGCGCGGCGGCACGAAGCCGCGCGACCTCGGACAGCGCGCCACGGGCGCGCAACCGCGTAAACCAGCCGCCGTGCGTGGCGGCCAATTCAAGCAGCGTCTCGCATTCGATCTGGCGCTCGTGACCGGCCAGCCAAGTGAGGACGATCCACGGTCGTGCCCACGGTGCCGCACCCTGCTCGCGGGCCGCCAACTCACGGGCCACACGCGCCGATCCGGCCAGCCGACCGCGTAGCCGCACCCAGCCCTCGCCACGCCCGAAGACCCAAGCGCCAAAGGGCCTCCACGCGACCTGCGGATCGGCCTGCTCGCCACCGAGCAGCGTCATACCGTAGCCGACAATGCGCTCTGCGAACACCGGATGTGCGTGTAGCGCCCGCCAAAGACCGCGCCGGTCCTCGGCATCCCACATGACCGCCGCCAAATACAATGGTCGGTCGGCGAGTTCAACGGCCACGGCGCCCGCAACGTCAAGCCGCAGATTGCGGCGTGTGCCCGCCGCTCCCTCGGCTCCGATTGCGGCGATTGCGGCTCGACCAAGTCGGCGTTCGCCCACGGCCAAGGACCGCAGCAGCGCCCGTCGTTCGTCCTCATCGACAGGCAGAGCGGTGTCATAGATGGGCGCCGCGCGATGGGCAGCGGAAAAACGATCGGCGCTCACTCAAATTTCCTCGCGGGTCGTATTCATCATGGCAGGGTAGCACGGCCTGCCCCGCCGCCGCCTGCGGGCACCGCGTCGTCGTCCACGGTTGCATTCGCCGACGCGGCGCGTTACAATCATGGTCTACGCTGCAATGGCAGCAAATGCCCTTGACGCGGGGTAGAGCAGTCTGGTAGCTCGTCGGGCTCATAACCCGAAGGTCGCAGGTTCAAATCCTGCCCCCGCA
>CAZUAB010000061.1:0-13721 GCA_964617795.1 uncultured bacterium | reverse complement strand
TCATAATAGGCCTGGGCGGTCCGCATGTCGCCACGCACCTCGTAAGCCTTGGCGGTTGCGTAGAACGCCGCGGCCAAAAGATCCTGCCGATCTCCCGCGGCCGCCCGCAATTCCTGTGCAACGTCGATGGCTGCATCCGCCCGCCCGGATTCGAGGAACGTGTTGAACAGATAAAAAAGCACGAATGGGTGTAGATCGGTGCCGCCGCTACGCGCATAAAGGTCGCGCAGCGAAGTCTCGACCCCGGACCAGTCGGGCTTTTCGCCGGTCAACGCGGCATTCTTGGCGGCGTCGTAGGCCTTGGTTGCCTGTGCGTAATCCGCTGAAAGCTGGAGCAGATCATTGTGGCGCTGGTAGCCGACCCCCCACGCCACCGCGACAATCGCCACAACGGCGATGCCCGCAAAAGCGAACTTGCGGCGGTGCGGTGCGAGCTTTTCGCCTGCCCGCACCACGGTCGTTTGGAAGGTGTCGGGCTGCCGCAGTTCTTTTCGGTCAAAACGTACGCTCATCGGGGCTCGGACTCCTCGCGAAGGGGGGCGGAATGAATTCGAGTCATGATAGCGGAGAAGCCGCTTCGGGACCACCCGAATCCTGCGCTTCTGCAACCTCGCCCGCTGCTGCCTCCGGCACAGGCTGGCCGAGACCGCGGTTGCGCTGTTCTAAAATCTCGGCCAAGGCGAAGAAAAACGCAGCGGACACCGGTCCAATCAGCAACCCCGGAAACCCAAACGTCAAGAGTCCGCCGAGCACGGTCAAGAACAGCATCAGGTTGCCCATTCGCGCCGATCCTTCTTGGGCATTGGCACCCTGCCCGATCAGATACGGCCGCGCGAGATTGTCCACGGTACCGGTAATAAACACGTTGTAAAGAAGCAGGCACAGCGCCGCTTGTGGGCGTCCATCGAACCACAGACCAATCGAGATCGGCACCCAGATCAAGGCCGAGCCGACCACGGGGACGACGCTGAATAGAGCGGTAAGCACGCCCCAGAACACCGCCTGCGGCACTCCGACCACCAAAAACGCGAGTGTCGCCACCACGCCCTGGATCGTCGATGTAAGAACACCGCCGAGCACCAATCCTTTGCTGAACCCACGAAAAATCTCGATCAGCCGGTCTTCGTAGGAGTCCTCTAGCGGGCTGAGCCGCTTGAAGCGCACAAGGATCTCTTTACGCTGCAGCAAGAACACGAACAACGCAAACAAAAATACGGTCCCCTGTAGAAACACATTGGCGATCCCGCCAGCCAAACTACCCAAGTTGCGGGATGCCGTAGCTGCGAACTCCTGCAGGGCTTGCCGCGCCGACACTTCGATACGACCGGGCACGGTCTCAATCGGAATTTCCCAATGTACGGCCAACCATTCCAGCGCATCCTGCAATGCGGGGATTTCTAAGGGCTTGGCGATATGGGCAGCCAGATCGCCTGTCATGCTGCGCAACTGATGGACAAGCATGAATGACAGCCCAATCAGCGGACCAATGACGCCGACCAAAAGTACCAGCACAAGCAAGGTCGCAGCGATGCGTGGGCGGTGCCAGCGGGCAAGCATGCGTTCGTGGGCTGGCGCCAGCCACACTGCAACGACGGCTGCGAGCAGCAGTGCGGTCAAAAAAGGCCAGAGGACGGCGAGCAGAAGGCCCCCCGCGAGCAGAAGGTACGCGGCAAAAGCCATGGAGGCCAGCGTCAGACGCAGGCCCCGGTATGGAGGTTGGACTTCGTTCACCACGGTTCCTTCCCGCCTCGCAGCTCGATTGCAACGGACGTCCTTACGATACCCGCGCCGCCGTCCGGCTGTCCAGCGTCCTTCCCTTTGCCCCGCGCCGCCCATCGTGGCATCATGACACGCTGTGTCGTCCGCAAGTTGCGGGTGCCGGTTTACCTGATTTCCACGACCTTACCGCCGGACCGCCCCGGAAGGAGCCACCCTCATGCGCGCCACCGAAATCGGACTACACACGTCCGACCGGGAGATGCTGGTCGAAATTACACGCCAACTGGAGGCCCATGTGGCTGAGCAGGGATGGCATGAGGGCATGTTGGTCGTGCAAGCGCCGCACACAACGGCAGGCATGTTCATGACCGAGAATGCCGATCCAGACGTACCCCGGGACATTATGGCCGCCCTGTCACGGATCGCATCGGCCGAGGGGCCGTGGATTCGGGAGGGTCAAAATTCTGATGCGCATACCAAGGCCGCGCTGACCGGACAACGCGTAACGATTCCGGTGTTGGGCGGCAAGATGCAACTCGGGCGCTGGCAGGGAGTGTTCTTTGCCGAGTTCGACGGGCCGCGCGACCGGACCATCCGTCTGTACTTCTCACAAGGCTGAGGCAGCCCATGCGACTCTCACGCTACCTGACCGCGACGCTCCGTGACGATCCCAAAGAAGCGGAAACGGTCAGCCACCGGTTGATGTTGCGGGCCGGGATGATTCGCCAACTTGCCGCCGGCATCTATGATCTTCTTCCAACCGGAGTGCGCACGATTCGGCGTGTTGAAAACATCGTACGCGAAGAAATGAACCGTGCTGGCGCTCTGGAGGTTGAACTGCCCGTGGTGCAGCCGGCCGAGCTATGGCGTGAAAGCCGCCGCTGGGACGCGTACGGCAAAGAGCTGCTGCGTTTGCGCGACCGTCACGATCGCGAATTCGTGCTCGGCCCAACACACGAAGAGGTCATCACAGATCTCGTTCGGCGCACCGTTTCAAGCTACAAGCAGCTGCCGGTCAACCTCTATCAGATCCACACCAAATTCCGTGATGAAGTGCGGCCGCGGTTCGGTTTGATGCGGGGCCGCGAATTCACGATGAAGGACGCCTACAGCTTCCACGCAGACGAGGCGTCGCTGGATGAGGAATACGAAACGATGGTAGCGGCCTACCGCCGCATATTCACCCGCTGCGGGCTTGATTTTCGGGCGGTTGAGGCCGATACGGGCTCGATCGGTGGTTCCGCCAGCCATGAATTCATGGTTTTGGCCGATTCCGGAGAAGACGCGGTGGCCTCGTGTACGAGTTGCCTGTACGCCGCCAACATCGAAAAAGCCGAATTCGGGCGCGGCCCTGTGGCCGATGTTGCCGAACCACCGGCGGCGCGGCGGGTTGCGACACCGGGCAAGCGCTCGATCGAAGAGGTTGCGGAGTTTCTCGCCGTCCACCCCGCACAGATGCTCAAAACACTGGCGTTCGACAGCTCATTGGGTCCGGTCGTGGCCGTTGTGCGCGGCGACCTGGAGATTGCCGAGGCCAAGGTCCGGGCGGTGCTTGCCGCCGACTGGGCGCTCTTGCTGGAGGCCGGTGAGATCGCGGCCCGCTTCGGGGTTCCGGTCGGCTTCATGGGCCCCATGGGGCTACCCGCCGCTGTTCGTCTGTTGCTCGACCACAGCGTCGCCACGGTACGTGATGGCGTAACCGGTGCCAACGAGGCCGATGCACACCTGGTACACGTCTTGCCAGGACGCGATTTCGCCCTTGAAGGCACGGTCGACATCGCAGAGGCTGTGGCCGGAGCACCCTGCCCACGCTGCGCCGGCGGCACCTTGCGGATCCACCGAGGTATTGAAGTCGGGCATGTGTTCAAGCTCGGCCGTAAATATTCGGAGGCCTTGCAGGCGACTTTCCTCGATCCCCAGGGCGCCACGCAGACCATGACCATGGGCTGCTACGGCATCGGTATCGGACGTACGGCCGCAGCCGCTATTGAGCAGAACCACGACGAGCGGGGAATCATCTGGCCTGTACCGCTTGCCCCTTTCGCGGCGGTGATCGTGCCGCTTGACGGGCGCCACGCGGAGCTCGCAGCGGCTGCCGAGGGTATCTACCATGCCTTGCTTGCCCAGGGTTTCGACGTCGCACTCGATGACCGCGATGAGCGCCCCGGCGTCAAATTCACCGATGCCGAGCTGATCGGCATTCCTTTCCGGATCGTCCTCGGACGCAAGGGCTTTGAACGCGGGGTGGCCGAGTTGGTACGCCGGCGCGGCGGCGAGGCGGTTGACGTGCCGCTTGATCAGGTCGCGGCGGTCGTTGCGGCTGAAATATCGGCGGGACTGCGAGCCGGCAACGCCGGCTGACCGGCGAGGCTACGTTTCGCTATTCGGCGCCGACAAGTCGCTTGGCGAATGACGCCGGCTCGAACGGCTGCAGGTCGTCGATGCTTTCTCCCGTGCCAATACCCAGAATCGGCAGGCCGGGGTCGCGCAGAAGCTGCAGGATAAACCCGCCCCGCCCTTCTCCGTCGAGTTTGGTGACAAAGACGCCGCCAATGTGGACCGTCTCATGAAATCGTCGCGCTTGCTCTAGGGCCGTCTGGCCCTGCGATCCGTCCAGCACCAGCCACACGGCATGGGGCGCGCCGTGCTTCGCCTTGCCGACCACGCGAACGATCTTGGCGAGTTCACCCATCAACCCGTCATGGCCATGGACACGGCCGGCTGTATCGATCAATACGGTCGCGCCGTCACGCTCGGCCGCCTTGACCGCATCGAAGGCAACGGCTGCAGGATCGGCGCCGGCTGCTTGCCGTACAACCCGCGCCCCCAGCCGTTCGCCCCATGTTGCAAGCTGATCGGCAGCGGCCGCCCGGAACGTATCGCCAGCGCCAAGCAGCACAGTTCGCCCTGCAGCCTGCAATTGCTTCGCGGCCTTGGCAAGGGTCGTCGTCTTGCCGCTGCCGTTGATGCCGACAATGACGACCACGGCCGGATCGGGAATGTCCGTCAGATTGGCAGTATGGCCCGACAGCTCGGCGGTGATTGCGTCGATCAGCGCCGTTTCGAGATCTTGGCCCGAAGCCGCATAGAGACGATCGAGCACGCGGTCGGCAGCGGAGGGGCCGACGTCGGCGGCAAGGAGTACTTCGCGTAACCGCGCACGGTCTTCAGGCGCGGGCCCCTTGCGCCCACCGAGCGCCCGCCGCAGACCGGCCAGCAAGCCCTGCCCGCGGCTCGCCGACGCGCCGGCCGTGGTACCTGCACGCGCCCGCAGCAGGGCAGACGCGACGAGTAGCGCGGCGATCGCGATCACCGCGACGATGAACCAAGTCGAACTCTGCATGATCGAACGCTCCGGACGCGGTTCAGCCTAGACGGGCCGGGACGGCACGGCTGATGCCGCGCGTCTCCATGGTGATGCCGTACAAGGTGCCGGCGATCTCCATCGTGGCTTTATTGTGGGTGATCAGGAAGATCTGTGCAATCTGGTTGAGGTCGACAACCACCTGATTGAACCGTGCGATATTGGCATCGTCCAGCGGCGCATCCACCTCATCGAGAATGCAAAACGGACTCGGGTGGGTCATAAAGATCGCCAGCACCAACGAGATCGCGGTCATCGCGCTTTGGCCGCCCGACAGAAGCTCAAGGCGCTGCAAATGCGTGCCGGGTGGCCGCGCGACGATCTCAACGCCGGACTCCAACCAATCGCCTGGCTCACAGAGCCGCAATTCGGCGTGGCCTCCGCGAAACAGGCGCATAAAAATCTCACGGAATCGTTCGTCGATTTCACGGAAAGCCTGTTCGAAACGCACGCGGCTTTCTTTGTTCATCTTGGTGATGGATTCGCGCAGCGATGAAATGCTGGCCAGCACGTCGTCACGCTGGCGCAGCAGGTTGTCTTGACGGGCGACTTCTTCCGCGTAAAGGGCTTCGGCATCGGCATCCCAAGTTCCGAGCCGCCCGAGTCGTGCGCTCAAGTCGGCATCGGCTGCGGCGAGTTCGGCATCCGGGCGCGGATCATCACCAGCGACGTCTGGTGTCTCATCGCCGAAACGGGCGGACCAGGCGGCCAGGGCTTCGGCATCGGCAGTCGCCAGCGCAACTTGGCGCGCTGTCCGTTCAGACTGCCGCGAAATGGCAGCTGCATGGACTTCATGTGATTTACGAAGCTTCGATGATAACATGCTCTGACGATTACGCAGATCCGTCATAAGTACCTGTTTTGCATGGCGTGCGGATGCGAATTGGTCGCCCTCCTCGGCAAGCGATTGCGCAGCGTGTTCGGCCTCGTTGAGCGCACGCTGCAACTCGTCGAGACGCTGCACAACAGCCTGCAGGCGATGTTCGGCCGCTTCGCGAGTGGTCGTCAGCGTCGCCAAATCACGCTGCAGCCCGGCAAGCGCGCGCTCAGACTCCTGTGCCAAGAGCAGTGCTTGTTGCCAAGACTCCTCGGCGGCGCCCGCGGCCAACTCCGCGGTATCTGCAGCGGCTTGGGAGAGTTCGGATCGTCGTGCCGCATCCGCCATGTGCTCGCGCAAGCCCCTCAGATGCTCAGCGGCGGCCTCCAGGTGCTTGGTGGACTCGCTCAAAACCCCACGGGCAACCGCAAGCGCCATGTCGACGGCGGTGGCTTCCTGGGTCAGCCGCTGCGCCTCCGCTGCGGCGCGCTTGGCGTCGAGTTCGGCTCGAGTTCGTGCGGCAGCAGCCGCTTCGGCGCCCATTCTCGCTTGGCCTTCGTGCTCGCGGGCCCTCTCTGCGGCGGCGGATGCTGCGGCAAGCGCCGTGCGTGCGGTCGCATCGGCCGCATCGACGAGGGCAAGCTGCGCCTCGCCCGCCGATACCCTGGATTCCGCTTCAGCGCGCTCGGCGGCCAAGTGTGCGGTTCCTTCGACCTGCAGCGCCCCGGTCGTCAGCACTCCCCGGCCATCGAGGCTGCGCCCCTCGGCATCCCAAATTTCATCCCCCGCAGACGCTGGCAGCGGCGTCGACGGCCCGATGGGTGTGCTGCTCAGCCATAGACCGCGGGTCAGACGCAAAATGGCATGGCGATCGACCTCGGCGGCGGCCCGGAGCAATTCATGCAGCGGGCGGCAGCCGGACGGCGCCGGTGCATCAGACGCCGCGCCGGGCAACAGAAACGCCCGGCGACCATCCGTTGCCGGCGGGTCCGTCAGCGCAGCCACGTCCCCACCGACCAACGTATCGAGGCGTCGGGCCAGCGCCGTCTCGACAAGGTCTGCATGCCCAGGAACCGGTTCAACACGCAACCAAAGCGAGTGCCAGTCCCCCCAGTCGCCGCCCTCCGCTCCCTGTGACAACGCCGCGCGCAAGCTGTCAAGGCTGCGGCGGTCTTCATCGAGGGCGCGAACCGTAATCCGGCGATCTTCGTCTGCCTTTGCAGCCGCTTGGCGGGACGCTTGCAGCGTCGTTTCCGCTTCTACCGCCTCTCGGCCCAGGCGCTCGAACTCGGCTTGAGCGCGTTCAAGAACCTGCACGGCTCGCCGCAGTGCGTCTTGTGCCTGTCGTGACGCAACTCCGGCGGCCTCGATTTGCTCAGCGAGCGATCCTCTCCGCTGCGTCAAATGGCGCAGCTCAATCTCGGCTGCCGTGCGGCGATTGGTTGCCGCCGCCTCGTCGCGCATGGCCTCGACGACGTCATCGCGGGCCTTTGCGGCGGCGGCGGCGGCGTCACGCGCTGCCAAACGCGCCGCCGCCAAGGACGACCGCGCTGACGCTCGTGCCGCGTCGGCGGTAGCCAGACGAGCAGCCGCCTGCTCTGCCGAGGCCTTCAATTCCGCCAGGTGGCCAACCTGCGCATCCCAAGACGCGGATGCCGACTCTCGCAGCTGATGATCTTCAACCTGCGTGCGCTTGAGCCCGTCGAGCTCAGCCCTAGTCGTCGCCACGCGCTCGACTGCGTCTTCACGCCGGGCACGCCAAGCCTGCCAGGCGGCATCGATTTCGAGTAGGTGTCCTTCTTCGACTCCCAGTGAAGCGTGCGCCTCGGCAAGCGAGGCATCAAGGGCGGCAATTTCCTGCTCGGCAGCAGCCAGCGCCTGTATGCCTTGGGCGATTTCGGCATCGACCTCGCGCAGTTCGGCGGCAATGGCCCGGCGTGATCGTTGGAGCCGCACGGCCCGTACCGCACGTAGCTGCGCCAGCAGGGCCCGGCCGTCGCGGGCGCGAGCTGCCTGCCGCTCAAGACTACGCACAAGGCGCGTCGATTCGCCGATCAGATCTGCGATTCGAACGAGATTTTCCTCGGTTGCCGTCAGGCGCGCCTGCGCCTCCTCGCGACGAGCACGGTATTTGGTCATCCGCCCCGCTTGCTCGATCAGCTCACGCACCTCGGCCGGCTTGGCTTGGACGAGCTGCCCAACGGTTCCCTGCTGAATCAGCGAGTAATCGCCGTAGCCAATGTCCATGAGCAGGTCTTGAATGTCCCGCAGACGAGCCTTGGCCCCCTGTATGCGGTATTCGCCGTCGCCGTCTCGATTGATCCGCCGTTCGATGCGGACTTCCGCGGCTTCCTGCCAAGGGGCCGGTGCGCGGCCCGCATCATTGACGAATGTGACGGCGACCTCGGCGAAACCTGCTGCCGTACGTTCCTCGGTACCGGCAAATATGACGTCTTGCATCGACGCGCCACGAAGTTGGCGTGGCGACTGCGTACCAAAACACCAGCGCAACGCATCGATGATGTTGCTCTTGCCGCAGCCGTTCGGGCCAACGATGGCTGTGATCCCCGGCCCGAACTCCAGTACGGTTCGGTCGGGAAAGGATTTGAATCCCTGAATTTGAATGCGTCGGATGTACATACAGCGTGCGTTCATGCTATCAGGCAGACCGCACGTCGGCACCGCCGCCGCTGCGTTGCAGCGGCTTGGCCGGCTTGCCTGCCCTGCGGTCATCTGGGACACTGTCTGTAATGCCGAGCCGCCGCACTGCCGCCGCTTTCTTTGCCGTGCTGGCCCTCTTCGGACTTGCCGGCTGCGGCACCGCTATGCCGTTTGCAGGCCCCAGCCCCACGGAATACCGCGTCGCCGAATTCGATATCGAAGACTTGGATGCCGCGCTGCTGGCCCTTGGTGAAAGCATGGCCGATGCGGACGATTTCGTACCGGGGTTTCTGGACGTTCCCGACACCGATTCGGCACTCGATCGCGGCATCGATGCCGCGCAGTACCGCGATCGAGGCGTCGGCATCGGACACGCCGAATTGGCTTTGATGTTCAGCCACAGTCACGCGCTCGTCGAGCGATGGATCGAGTACTTTACCGGCCGCGGCCGCGATCAATACGCTCGATTCCTTGAACGTGCGACCAAGTACGGTCCTGCCCTTCGCGCGTGGCTCCGCGAAGAAGGCGTACCCGAAGACCTGATTTGGTTGGCCTTCATCGAAAGCGGCGTCAACCCGTTGGCCTACTCGCGGGCCCGAGCAGCGGGGATCTGGCAGTTCATCCCGGCAACGGGGCGTCGCTATGGTCTTCGTTACGACTTCTGGACGGATGACCGTCGTGATCCAGAGCAGGCCACGCGAGCCGCCGCCCGCCACCTCAAAGATCTCTACGAGGCCTATGGGTCTTGGGAACTGGCATTCAGCGCGTACAACGCGGGACCACGGCGAGTTGACCGCGCCATGCGTATTGCCGGCCATCGCGACTACTGGCGCATGGTCCACCGTGCCAACGTCTTGCCGCGCGAAACGCGCCATTATGTACCCAAGATGGTGGCGGCCTGGCGGATCGGTCAGGCCCCCGCCGCCTATGGGTTTTCTGTCACCGCGCCAGCAGACCCGGAATACTGGCGGACGATTCCGTTGCCTTCGCAGGTTGCGTTGGCTGACGTAGCAGCCCAAGTCGGCCTCCAAGAAGCTGATCTCAAACTTCTGAACTTGCACCTACGCCGGGGCCTAACGCCGCCGGACGGCCATAGCAGCTTCGTCAATGTTCCGGTCGAGCACGCGCCCGCAATCGAGGCTTGGGTGGCGGCCGGCGACCTGCCGCGGCGCAAATTCGGCGGAGTACACACGGTGCGCGCCGGCGAGTCACTTTCGGTCATTGCGCGCGCATACGGCACCACAATCTCCGAGTTGCGCGCACTGAACGATATTTCCTCTCGGGCGATTCTGCGCATCGGGCAGAAGCTGGTCGTACCAACGAGCGGCAGCGGCCCAGAGGTGTCAGAGAAGGCCTCAAGGGTGCCGATTGGCACGTCCACCGTCACCGTACGCCGGGGAGACACGCTCGGCCTGATCGCGCGGCGAGCCGGCACGACCGTTGATGCCCTCAAGCGCCTAAACGGGCTGCACAGTGACCGGATTGTGGTCGGGCAAACCTTGCGCGTCAAAGACGCCTCGACCGCTGCGATCGGCGAGGATGCAGATATCCGCACCTACCGTGTTCGGCAAGGCGACACGTTGTGGAGCATCGCCCAGCGGCACCAAGTGCCTGTCGAGACGCTGCGCTCTTTGAATGGTCTGCGCGGCAGCACCATTCGAATCGGCGATACGCTGAAAATCCCGCTACGACAGCCGTCCTGAGACCACCCCGACCGGGATTCAACGCCCCGCTTCGTCGATACGGCGCACACCTTCAAGCAGCAAGCCTTCGACCGTCGCCAACATCGACGGGCTACCGGGATACCCGCGGCGCAAAATCTCAAAATGGCCGCGGTCCCAATGTAGCACCTCGTAGACGGCGTCTTCACCGAGGAGATCACCACATTCGGCGTGGATGACCATGCCGTCCTGCAGATACACGGCGGCAGCACGCTTGTCGTGCGATTCGAAGAAGACCGAGCACGTTTTGCGGTTTTGCCCTAGGGGCTGCAGAAGTTCCATCACGGACATGTCGAGCAGATTGCCCCGGACGCCTTCGTCGCTTTCCTCTGCCGCAGCGTCCGTCTCCTCGTCCGATTCACCGTAAAGATAGTCCGAGATGTTGCCGCCATAGATGCCCGGAAAGGCATCCTCGTCACTCGCGGCGCCGATCTCGAAGCCGTCTTCCCCGGCGAGGTCGGCCATGCTGTCATCGCGGCCGATATAACCGCGCTTCTGCAATGAAAGCAGTGCTTTCTCGTCCGTAAAGGCCATCTCGACGTCGATGTCTTCGAACGCCGATTCCAGATCGGCCAACACGTGCGGATTGATCGGATAGGCCGTCACAAGCAACAGCCGGCCGCGGCTTGCATCCCAAGACAGTGGGAACACCGCCAGATCTTGGGCGCGCTGCATCGGCATGTACTCGATGGCCGCCGGCTGGATCGGCCATTTCTCGAGCATGGCCGTATCCAGATATTCGCTGCCGAATTCCTGGCAAAGCAGATGCTGAAATCCCTCCCCGCGAAGGCCGATCTCGTCACGTACGGCTTCGGCGACAAGCAGGGACGGATCCTCGGCCAGGCGACGGCGCACGCCTTCCGCCGAGGTGTCGTCAAGGACGGCCACCCGGCGCAATTGCTCGATCAGATCTTGGGCCGGTACTCTCATTACGGGGGCGTAATCTCCTCCTCAAGGGTATCCGACCCCGGACCATGGCGCAACTGCCGCAGCACGGCCTGCAGCGTACGTGCGACATTCACGGGGATACCAGCAGCACGGGACACCTCATCCGGCGTCAAATCGGGCACTACCTGCAGGTCAGCGAAGGCTTGGACGAGCGCGCGCCGACGGACCGGCCCGAGTCCTGGCACTTGAGAAAGCCCCGCAATCAGTGCGCTGCGGCCACGTACGCGATGGTAACCGACCGCCGCACGGTGCGTGGCGTCACGGAGCGCCACGAGCAGTCGAAAAGCCGGTGCACCGGGCTTCAGCACGACGGGATTTTTGCGTCCGGGCAAAAAGACACGCTCGGCGCTGTCGGCGCGGCTCTGATCGTCGGCCCATGCGCTGCGAGCCTTGGCCAACGCCACCAACGGAACCCGCGCGGTTTCCATTTCGAGATCACGGTACACGGCCAGCACGGCATCTAGTTGGGCCCGCCCGCCATCCAACACAATCAAATCCGGCAAATCGTCGTCGCGAATGCCGCGCTCCAAGCGGCGGGCCAGCATCTCTTGCAACCATTGCACGTCTCCTTGACCTTCCCCCGGCGTTAGACGGTAGCGACGCCGCCGTTCGGGTACATCTTCGCCGCGCTCAAAGACAACCCCCACACCAACCGGCTCGCTGCCTTGGTGCACAGATACGTCATAACACTCCACGATGTGCGGCGCGCGCGGCAAATGCAGCAGCCGTTCCAGCGCCTCCGCCTGCCGGTCGGCATCAGGTGGCGCTTCGCTGTGCAACTTGGCCTCGGCATTGCGCAGGGCCAAGGCGAGCAGCCGTCGGGGTTCACCGCGGCTTGCCGTCAGCACACGCACGGCCTTGCCGCGCCGCGCCGTCAACGCGTCGGAGAGCGCCGGCGCCGACATGGGTAACCGCGGTAGGTAAACCGATGCAGGAACTTCGTGTGTAGTGTCGTAGAACTGCATGACCAATTGCGCCAAGGCGTCGTCGTCCGCACCGTTGCGGAGTCCGGGAAAACTTTCGGTATCAATCAGATTGCCGTCGACGGTCCGCAAGACGACTAGCGAAACCCGTTCGGCTTGCTCGGCAAGACCCCAATAGTCGGCGCTTTCACGACCAACGCGAACCATGTCTTGGCGTTCCTGTGTATGTTCGAGGCTATGGATCCGGTCACGCAGCACGGCGGCATCCTCGTACCGCATATCCTCGGCCGCCCGCTCCATTTCTCCTTGCAGGCGGCGGATCAGCTCGCGGCGTTCGCCGCCCAAAAAGCGCTTTGCCCCTTCGGCCAACTCGCGGTACGCCTCGCGGCTGATCAGGCCGGTACAAGGGGCCGGGCATTTGCCGATCTGATGGTCGAGGCAAGGCCGCTGCCGATGGGCAAACTTATTATTGGAGCAGGTGCGTAAGGGGAAGATCGAATGCAATACGCGGCTGGTCTCGCGCGCGGCCAGCCCGTTGGGAAACGGGCCGAAAAGCGGATTGCCGTCCGGTTTGGGGCGGCGCACACGCTCGACCCAAGGGTACGGGTGGTCCATACGCAGCCGCAGAAAAATATAGCTCTTGTCGTCGCGCAGCCGCACGTTGTAACGGGGGCGATGCTCTTTGATCAAAGTGTCTTCGAGGATCAGCGCCTCGGTCTCGCTAGCAGTGACCACGGTTTCGATATCCGCGACCTGCCGCACAATCAGCGGTACCGACGGGCGGCCGTCGCCGCCTTGCCGGAAATAGCTGCGCACCCGGCTGCGCAGATCGACTGCCTTGCCGACGTAGAGCACTCGGCCACGAACATCGCGAAAAAGATACACACCCGGGGCCTTGGGCAGGCCACGCAGACGCGCCTCAAGGTCTGGCCGTGTGGATGGGGAGCCAGCGGGCCGCGCCGCCACGTTCAGCCGCGGACCTTGCCGCCCTTGGCGAGACGCTGCATTTCACGCAGACTGTCGCGCTTACGCAGATCTTCGCGTTTATCGTGCTTCTTTTTGCCGCGGGCCAAGCCCAGGAGTAGCTTGGCATAGCCGCGTGTGAAGTAGATCTTGAGCGGGACGATCGTCAGGCCGTCTTTGGCCATCCGTCCACCTAGCCGCTCGATTTCAGCCTTCTTGAGGAGCAATTTACGCGAGCGACCAGGGTCGTCGTGGCCGTAGGTCCCCCCTTGGTTGTAGAGCGCAACGTGCGCGCCAATCAGCCAGGCCTCACCGTCTTTGATCCGAATGTGGGCGTCTTGCAGGTTGGCCTTGCCGCCACGCAGCGACTTGACCTCAGAGCCCATCAAGGCCATGCCGGCCTCAAACGTCTCAAGAATCTCGAAGTCGTGCCGGGCCTTGCGGTTCTCGATCGTCAAAAAGATATTAATGACCATGCGTTCATGGTACACCATGCATCGCCCGATCCACGCGCGCCAAATGCAGACCAACAAAAAAGGCCCCGGCTGCGCAAGCAGCCGGGGCCTTTGAAAATCAACGGAGAGTGGCGATTACTCGCCGCCTTC
>CAZUAB010000060.1:11997-13724 GCA_964617795.1 uncultured bacterium | reverse complement strand
ACCGGCAATCGGGCGTCGAGCCAAGCAATCAAGCCACCGCGCAGGTCGCGTACGTTCGTATAGCCATTACGGCGCAGCCATGCGGCGGCCTTCGCCGAACGGTTGCCGCTGCGGCAATAGACGACGATCGGCGCATCCTTCGCAATACCGGCAACAGCACGGGCAAAGGCGGCAGGGCCCGTATTCCAGTCGGCCAACAGGTCGGTGCCGGGGATGATGCCGGCGGCATGCTCACCCGGTGTGCGCGTGTCGATCACGACCGATTGCGCGCCCGGTCCCTCGAGCCACGTCTTCGCTGCAACTGGGGTCATCAACGCGTCCCCCTCGGGAGCAGTACAGGCCGTGCCCGACACCCCGAGCACAAGCACGGCGGTAACCAACATTGAGGTGAGACGAAGTCGGCGCATAATGATGCCCTCCGGCGGATATTGAGACCTTAGTACATATTCAGACTACCGCATACATCGCGCTGCCGTCAACCGGTTCGGTCCCCTACGCGTCCGGCAAGGGGCGCAGCGCTCGATTCCCCCGCACGCCAATGACGGCAGGTCGGCTGGCGGGGGGGAATGCGCGGCGGCAAACCAACGCCCGACCAGCGGTTTGGCTGCCGGCATCGGGCGCCAGCCCCCAGCGCAACATGCCACTGCAGCCAGGTGCAGTTCCAGCAGCTTCCTTCGGTCTCGCGAATGGCGCTGTCGAGTTCGTTGTCCTGCTGCATGTTCCGTTCCTTTCCCAGCGCGGCCAAGTGGCGGCAAGTCCAGCATGACGAACCGCGTGGACAGAGGTTGTCCTCTCGGGATTTCGCGCCTTTCGTGGTACAATAACGGTTTGGGCCGCTTCCGCTGCGGTGCGGCCCCACCCCCTTCCTTGAGGCCATCCGCATATGGGCAGTCCGACCGGCGATCTTGTCGCCCTTCTCGCCAACCTGCTCGAAGAACAGCAGGCGTTACAGGCCCTCGTGACCGTCTGGCGCGATGAGGGCAGCCGCATGGATGACTTCTCACGCATTCGGGTGCTTGCCGACCGCCAGCAAAAGGTGTTGGCACACGTGCAGCGGCTCGTGGACGCCAAGGCCGACAAAATCGTCGACGACGAGGCACCCGTGCGTGAACGACTCGACGAGTCCGAAACCGAGTTGCGGCGCGCGCGGCGAGACCTGCGAGAGGCCAAAGACAAGCTCCGCGAGCTCGAGGATGTTGTCGCCCGCCAACGGCGCGCCATCGAAGCCGAACGCAGCGGCCAGACGCCCGGAGCACCGGCCGGTATCGGTGACGACGCCGAGCTTGCGGCGGCACTGGCGCTCGTCGCGGCGCGACTCGGGCGCGGCCGGCTCGGCACGCGCCACGGCGTGGTCAAAGACGTGCGCTGGGACCGCGGCCTCGGCAGCATCGCCGATGATTTGGGCGGCACCTTCCCGTTCCGCGCCGACACGGCGCTCGACGGCCGTTTTCAGGTGCGGGCCGGGCAGCGCGTGCGCTTTACGATCGAGCTACGCGATGACGGCACGCTGTGGGCAATCGACCTACGCCCCGAGGCAGCGACCGAAGCCACGATTCGCCGACCGGGACGTCCGAAGCCAGCCGCTTCCGCGCGCCCCGAACGCCCTCAGGGTGACCGGCCGTACGGCGACCGGCCTCAGCGCCCCGACCGGCCTTGGTCTGACCGCCCAGCGCGTCCCGATCGCCCCCAGGGTGATCGTCCGCAAGGCGACCGGCCCCAACGCCCCG
>CAZUAB010000060.1:0-11897 GCA_964617795.1 uncultured bacterium | reverse complement strand
CGTCCCGATCGCCCCCAGGGTGATCGTCCGCAAGGCGACCGGCCCCAACGCCCCGACCGCCCAGGTGGACCTGGTAAGGGTCCGGGCGGTTATCGCAAGGGACCCGGCAAGCCCCGAAGTCAACCCCCATTTGAGAGCGATCGGCCAGAAGGTGGGGATCGCCCCGACCGGCCCCGCGGCCCGCGGCCCGGGGGCCCAGGTGGGTTTCGCAAGGGGCCCGGCGGCGGCAAGGGCGGCCCACGGCGCGGGCCAGGCGGCGGCAAAGGGCCGCGCAAGGGTCCCGGGCGCTAGGCCGCGAGTATCTGGTCGCGATGACGAGCGCGCCGACCATCGTTCTCACCGGCGGTACAAGTGGGATCGGTCTCGCAGCAGCCCCCCGCCTTGCGGCCAAGGGCGGCCGCCTCATCCTCGTTGCCCGCAATCCAGTCAAGGTCGCTGAGGCCATCGCGGCCATCAGGTCGCAGACGGGGCGGTGCGACATCGACGTGGTCTACGGGGACCTTTCCCGCCTTGCCGATGTTCGGCGCGTTTCGGACGAAATCGCGGCGCTCACGGCCACCATCGATGTGCTGGTCAACAATGCCGGCCTCTACTTGGGTGCGGCGACACCGACCGCCGAGGGGCACGATACTGTCCACGCCGTCAACACACTGGCGCCACTGCTACTCACGGCGGGGCTTTGGGCGCTGCTCCAGCGTGCGCCAGCCGCGCGCGTCATCAATGTCGCCTCGGTAGCGCATCGCTGGGGTCGACTCAATCTCGAGGACTTGGCCCACACGCGCGCTTGGGCACCGATGCGCGCCTATGCAGCGGCCAAGCTGCAGACCGTAATGTGGACGATGGAACTTGCGGCCCGGGCCGGCGAAGGGTCCGTGGTGCCGGTCTCCGTGCATCCCGGCGCAATCGCCAGCAACTTTGCACAGGAAGGCGGCGGCTTTCTGGGGCCCCTGATGCGCGTTGGTCGTTTTGTGCTGTCCTCGACGGAGACCGGCGCAGCGCCGCTCATCGATCTGGCCCTTTTGCGCCCGATTGGCCCTGCGGAGGCCGGGCGTTACTTCCATCGCCATCGCCAGGCCGACGTGGCCAGCACCGCACGCCGCCCAGAATTGCGAGAAAGGTTGTGGACTCGGCTCTGCGAGCACGTCGGCCTGCCCGCTGATTGGCCGCTCCGCGCCTGATTCGCCCTGTGCCATGATGAAAGGGGGCGGGCGCCTACCCCTCCCCCTTTCGTGCGACTTCGGCCTGTGCGCGGCTACTGCCCGACGAACGCCGGGTCTACGGCAAAGCGCGCAACCGTCGAGGCGCGTGAACGGAAACCACGCTCGTCGACGGAATCGACTGTCCAGTAGTACTCGCCCTTACGGTTGAACCGCATCGCGAACTCACTGGCGTCGTAGACGGCTCCGGTAAACTGCGTATCTCGCATTTTGGCATCTCTGGCCACGGTCAACCAGTAGTATTTGGCGCCGGCGACAGGCTGCCATACGAATTTTACGTCGGTGCCAACAACCGGCCCCGGGGCCTGAGGCGCAGGAGACGGCGGTAGCTGCACCGAGGTGGCTCGCCCCCCCTCAAGCATTGCGCCCTGGCCGGTTCCAAGTTTCAGATCACCAGCGGCGGCACGGACGTAGACACCGCCGTCGAACACGCTGATACGGGCCCGCCCATCGCCGCCAATACGTACATCAACGGCACGACTTGCGATGTCGAGGTCAGCACCAGCCACCTGGACCATAAGGCCGGCTCGTGCGCCGGCCGAGCGATATGGCTCAAGCGCAACGTCGCCGGAGTCAATCGCCAACACGCGTTGTGTCGATTCATCTGTTACCCGAAGAGCGTATTCCGAAAACTGCAGCGTACTGTTTTCGCCCAGCCTTGCCACCGTACCGTCGGACATCCGCACCGTGGCCTTGCCAGCCTTGGTGCGTACCGTGCCGATACCCAGCAAACGGTCACCCGACCTGAGTTGGAGCGATCCGGACGGCTTCTGGTGCCGGACATCCCCCGACGCCTCGAGTACGTCGACGAGGTCCACCAGTCGCAACGACTCGTCGCCATGGCCCGCGGCGCCTGGGTTTGGGATGACCAACGTCTGCCCCGGGTAAATGAGATCCGGATCGGCGACCAGATCCCGGTTGGCTTCCCAGATGGCTCGCCACCAAGTACTCGCGGCGATCTTCGAGAGCGTGTCGCCCGGGCGCACCGTGCGGGTCGGCAGCACCGGCTCCGACTCCCCGGCACGAAGCAAGACTGGAGAAAGGACCACCGCCGCGGCAACGGCAAACGTGGCCGCCGCGCGCGTCGACGAACGGCACCGCAATGAGGGCATCAAGAGGCGTGGCATTAGCGACTCCCGGCTTCGAGGCGAACGTCGACGAAAATATCCTGCCCCAGATCGAGGCTGTAACGCCGCTGCACAGCGGGGTACCCTTCGACGAGGAACTCGAACGTGTAGCTCTGCGGGCTGTCCAAGTCGATATCAAACCGACCGGCCTTGATCGGGAATTCCCGTCCGCCCGGCTGAACCCGGACGACCCCCTCCAGCACTGCGCTCTCATCGTCGGTGAAAACCCGCCCGCCGAGGTGGATCTCGGATGCTGGGCCGGCCGCGGCAGGCTGCGGACATCCGTCCCAGTTACCGGCGCCGTCAAACTTGGCGTAGTGGCCGGGGCACATATCCAGCTTATCGGGAATCCCGTCCAGATCGCGGTCACGCGCGCTGGGCGCCCGGTAGGTGAGTGCGGCAAACAACCGCAGGGCGGGTGCACCGTTGCCGGTTGTCAAGCCGCGCCCGGCCCCGGCCGAAAGCACGAAGCCGCTGTCGAGCCACCAGCGTCCACCCAGCAGACCTTCGACGGGCGAACCCGAGCTGGTACCAAAAAAATCCTTGAGAATCGTCGAACCGGCCAGGTCCACGAGCAGGTCGAACTGCTCGGACAGGGCCAAGGCTGCGCCGGACTTCCAGACGAACTGGTCATCGACCTGATAGCCGGGCACTTGGGCCGCAGGCCGACCGTAGTAGCCGACGTTGAGGCCGAAAGTCAGGACGTCGACCTGCACATCGGAGATGATGTCGAGGCCGTAGGTCGCCGCCGTGTCCCCCAAGTAGCGGCCAGCATTGCCGGTAGGCGCGCCGATGTGGGCGCGCAGGGCAAGCCCGACCGGGTTCTGGAAGCGGTTGAAAATGGACAGTTTGACCCCCGAACGCAGGTCGCCCAAATAATTGCTTGTAAACGTCTCATTCTTGGCCACATGGCCGGCCTCGACATATACGTGCCACGGCAGCGTCATTTCAAACTGCAAACCCTCGAAAAGCCCAATCGCAAACGAGGTGTCTTCGGTAAGCAGCGTACCGAGCACGGTCCGCTTGACCTTTCCGTGTTCACGAACCACGAGCAAATTGTCGGTATGATTGACGGCGACACCGAGTGTCCACGCCCACTGCGGCAACACAGTCGTGCCGCGGGTCTGCAGAAACGGTCCGACATCCTCGGCGAGCCCGAACGATTGGGCGTTGTAGGACTCAAACGAGAGCAGTGCCGCGGATGCTGGCGCTGCACCGGCCAAGGCAGCCAACGAAGCCACGACCAGCACGGCCCCTTTCCGCCGCCGCAGGGCGAGGCCGAGTATCGGCAACAGCAGAACCAAGAAGCCGAGGTCGAATCCACGGGTCCCGCCCGGCGCCGCCGAACAGCCACCACCACCGCCGGACAGAGCATAGCGATCGGGGTCGAGGGGGTCAGAACCAAAAGCCACTTCGTCACCGTCGGAGACATCATCGCCGTCGGTATCGGGGTTGAGCGGATCGGTGCCGTAGACGAACAATTCCTGGTAATCGGTCAAGCCGTCGTTGTCCGTGTCGATACTCAGCGGATCCGTCCCATAGATATCGACTTCGTCACCATCTGGGATGTTGTCCCGGTCCGTATCGCTGTGATTTGGATCGGTGCCGAGTTCCACTTCACGGCCGTCATCAAGGCGATCCCCGTCGCTGTCAATGGCCAGCGGATTGGTCAGGTGCTCCAGCACTTCCGCACCGTCCGTGAGGCCGTCGGCGTCAGAGTCGGCGACCCGTGGATTGGTTGCGTGAGTCGTGACTTCCGCATAGTCACCGAGCCCATCGGCATCGGTATCCGCGACCAACGGATCGGTGAAGTAGATCTCCACTTCTTGCAGATCGCCGAGGCCGTCACCATCGGTGTCGGGGTTGTTCGGATCGGTGCCGAGCGCCAGTTCCTTGCCGTCGAGCAAACCGTCGGCATCGCTGTCGCGATTGTAGGGGTCGGTGCCGACAGTGTTGATTTCGTGCCAGTCACTGATGCCGTCCATATCCGTGTCGAGCGGATCATCGGTGGGATCCAGCGGGCTGGTTCCGTAGAGCTCGACTTCGAGCCCATCCGGGCTGCCGCCGCCATCCGTATCCCAGCGCAGGGGATCCGTACCGTAGCCCCCGTCGTACGGCCCGTTGAAGCCCGGCATATTGCAGAATGCTTCCACCGTATGGCGGACTTCCTGGCAGTCCGTCAGGCCATCGGCATCGCTGTCGGCGACAAGCGCGTTCGTCCGATACGTGAGAACTTCTTCGCTGTCGCTCAGACCGTCGCCGTCGCTGTCGACACGGCGCGGATCGGTCCGCCAGCCGCCATCGAACGGACCGGCGTACAGCGGATTCTGGCACTCCGCCTCATCCGTGTGGCGGACTTCAGCACAGTCGCTCAGGCCGTCGCCGTCGCTGTCGGCCAACAGGGCATTGGTGAACGTCACGTGGAGTTCGTCGCCGTCCGACAGGCCGTCCCCATCCGTGTCCGCAAGCAGCGGATCGGTACCGTGGACGAGGACTTCGTTGCCGTCTTCAAGGCCGTCATCATCGCTGTCACGATCGTTCGGGTCCGTGCTGTAGCCTCCGTCGAACGGACCCGTGTACGAGACGTCCTCGCACTGCGCCAAGACCGTGTGCTTGACTTCCTGGCAGTCGCTCAAGCCGTCGCCATCGGTATCACGCACCAACGGGTTGGTAGCGGCAACGCCCACAGGGAAAAGCTCGTCGTAGTCACGGATACCGTCTCCGTCTGTGTCGGCCCGCCGCGGATTGGTGCGGTAGCCGCCGTCGAACGGCCCAGCGTAGGCCGTGTTCTGGCAGTCGGTCAAGTTGGTATGCTTGACTTCCTGGCAGTCACTCAGGCCGTCACCGTCGGTGTCCGCCGAACGTGGATCGGTGTTGGTCACCGTGGTTTCAATGATATCGGGCAGCCCATCGCCGTCGGCGTCGAGCGGCACGCAGTCCACCGCCACCGTACCGATGGCGGCGCCGTTGATGACGCCGCTGCGTTGATCAACCGAGCACTGCTGCAGGGCCGGTTGCGTCAGCACGGCAACTTCGTAGGTGCTGAAATCGGCTAGGGCTGTCGCGAAGGCAAAGGAGCCGTCCGCCGCCAGCGTCAGGTTGTCGCCACCATTGTTGGTCAGTGTGACCGATCCGGCGATCAGGCCGCGTAGCGTGCCGCCGACCGCGTAGGTATTGGTGCTGCACTCCACATCGACGTTGCTTACGTTGGCCGTGGCGATGTTGCCACTACCCGCCGCCACCGTACAGGTCTGACGCGGCAGTTCGGGCTGGCGGTGTACCTCGACGCTGAAGGCCGAGCCGTCGGCCACCAGTCGCGGAAACACGAAGGCGCCATCGGCCGCGATGTTGATGACTTGGCCGGTGTAGCGCTCCTGCAGCTGCAGCCCCTGAGCCGCAAAGCCCGTAACCGTGCCGCCGATGCTGTAGAGCGTGTCGTCCGTGCAGACGATGATCGCCGTCACATCGGTGGCCGCAATCGTGCCCGGTCCGCCCGCCGTCACCGAACAAGTCTGCGCCGGTTCAACCGGTTGGGCAGCAACGGCAATTGCGTACGGCGTCCCATCGGGCACGCCCGACTCGAAGGTGAACGTCCCGTCACCATTAACATTGATTGCGTCGACCCCGTTGTTGGTCAGCACCAAGCCACGGCCGTTGAGACCGCTCACCGAGGCAAATACGGCATGCGACGATACGTTGCGGCAGGTGACGACAAGGCCGTTCGCCGGGCCGCCGAAGATCAGGCCGTTGCCACCCGCCGTGATTTCACAGGCGTCGCGGCTGTCCGTCGTACCCACAATCGTCGCCAGATACGAGGTGCCGTCGGTGACGGGCGGGAAGCTGAAGCTGCCATTGCCCACAGTCAAAGTCGTGCCGTTAAGGTCGACGTCCACCTGACCCCAAACGAGACCGCTAACCATACCGAACACGTTGAACGCATCCGTGCTGCAAGACACCGACACATCGGTCACATTCGCCACAGCGAAGGTCCCGCTGCCGCTCGTGACGCCGCAGCCCTGGACCGGATTGGTCGGCCAGCGGTGCACAACAACGCGGTAGTCGTTGCCCGTCGTGAACAGGTTCGGGAACGTGAAGGCACCGTCGGCCGCCACGTTGATCATCGCGCCCGTGAATTCCTCACGCAGCTGCAGACCCGGCCCCGCGACGCCCGACACTGTGCCGGACAGCGTAAACAGCGGGTCGGTGGTGCACAAGAACTGAACCGTCGTATCGGCCGTCAGCGTTCCGGCCGCCGGCGTCGCACCTACGGGAACGCAGGTCTGATCGGGGCCAACCGGTTGATCGGCCACAGCTAGGGCGTAGGCGGTGCCGACCGGCAGGACGCCGATCGTGTAGACGCCGCTGCCGGGCACACCGAAGGCGCCGCTGTTGTTGTTGGTCAACACCAGGCCACTGCCGTCAACGCTGCTTACCTGCACGTCCAGGCGGTAGTACGGAATGTCTTCCACACAGCTGATCTGAATGTCGCTCACATGCGCTGCCGGCATGATGCCGCCGGCGCCTGCATAGATAACGCACTTCTCGTCCACCGGCTGCGTCGCAACCGTGACGCCCCACGCCGCGCCCTCGGTCAGCGTCGACGGGAATGCAAACGCACCCGCAGCCGCGACCGCGTAGGTCGGTTGGGCCACGCCGTCGATCGTCAGCGTCAGGTCGACCGTGCCGACGAGCCCGCTGATCGTACCGCCGACGGTGAAGATGTCGTCGACACAGGTCACGGCAACGCCCGTGACATCACCCAAAGCGATCGTGCCGCTGCCCGCCGCATCAACCGCGCAAGTCTGCGCAGGGGTGCGGGGTTGCGCCAAGATCGAGATCCGATATTCGTCGCCAGTCGTCAGGTCAAGGGCAAAGCTCGCCGCGCCAACCGCAGTGATCGGCAATTGCGAACCGCTGCGCTGTTCAAGCAGAACCAAGCCGGTACCCTTGAGGCCTGCCACCGTCACGCCGAGCGCATACAGCGGGTCGTCGCTGCAGGTAACCAGCGCCGTGACGTCGGCACCCGAAACGGTGCCAGCACCCGCCGCCACCGAGCAGGTCTGTGCGGGATTGCTCGGCTGCGCCGATGCCGCGACCAGATAGGCCTCGCCATCGAGTGCCGAAGTCAACGTGAATGTACCATTGCCGCTCACGTTGATCGCGTCACCGCCGTTGTTGGTCAAGACAAGACCGCTGCCCTTGAGGCCGCTGACAGTGGCGGCAATGTTACGAGTCAACGGCGTACAACGGATGTTCACCGTACTGTTGGCAGCGGCGAGGACGCCAGCACCACCGCTGACGATGTTACAAACATCGCCGGGGTTCGTGGTGGCGATGGTAACGGCATAGGGCGTGCCTGCGGCCGTCAATGCAAAGGAGAAGTTTCCGTTGCCGACCGTCTGCGCATCCCAGGCCGTGTAGGCCGTCACTTGACCGTAGGCAAGGCCGCTCACCGTGCCGAACAATGCATACTCGACGGTCGTACAGGTCACCGCGACATCGGTTACGTTGGCCGCAGCAAAAATACCCGCCGCATTGGCGACCGAGCAAGCCTGCTCGGGCGCCGTGGGCCAATGGTGCACGACGACGCGGTAGTCGCTGCCAGTCGTAAAGGTATTGGGAAACACGAAGGCGCCGTCGGCAGCCGCGTTAATCGTGGTGCCGCTGAACTCTTCGCGGAGTTGCAGATCTTCGCCTACGAGGCCGCTTACTGTAACGCCGAGCGCATAGCCGCCGTCGTCGATACAGGTAACCAGCGCCGTGACGTCGGCACCCGAAACGGTGCCAGCACCCGCCGCCACCGAGCAAGTCTGCGCCGGATTGGCCGGCTGGGCTGCAACGGCCACCAGATAGCTGTCGCCGTCGATTGCGGTCGAGCTGAGCGTAAACGTGCCATTGCCGCCCACGTTGATCGCATCGCCGCCATTGTTGGTCAAGACGAGGCCGTTGCCCTTGAGGCCGGACACGGTCGCCGACACCTTGCGGGGCGTCGGTGCCGCGGGGCTACAGGCAATGCTGACTGCGCTGCTCGAGGCATTGAGCACACCGGCGGCGCCGCTGACCACAACACAGAGGTCGCGGGCGTCGCTTGTGTCGATGGTCACTGCAAAAGCCGTACCGACATCGGTTGTCGCGAACGCGAATCCGCCGTTGCCGACCGTCTGCGCGTCCCATGCCGTATAGGCGGTGACCTGTCCGTAGACGAGGCCGCTGACCGTGCCGTAAAGGGTCGCTTGATCGAGCACGCAAACAACGGCCGCCGTCACCGCCGCACCGGCGACCACGCCCTGAGCGCCGGACAGTGAACAAGTCTGAGCCGGATTCGCCGGCTGCGAGAAAACGACGATGTCGTAGGCATCGCCATCGGTAGCTGCGGTCGGGAACGTGAAGGCCCCGCCGTAGACGCCGGCCAAGTCACCGTTGGCCAAGTTGGCCAACAGCATACCGCTGCCGACGAGGCCGCTCACCGTGCCGCCCACCTCGAAGGTCGGGTTGTCGGTACAGGTGATGGTAGCCGTGATGTCGGATGCCCCAATCAGGCCGGGACCACCAGCCGCGACGACGCAGGTCTGTGCCGGACCGGTCGGCTGCGCGGCCACTTCGACGTGATACGCATCACCGCTGATCGCCGAGGGGTCGAGAGTATATGTGCCGTCACCGGCGGCGGGCTGAGCGTCGACGCCGTTGTTGGTCAAGACAAGGCCGCTGCCCTTGAGGCCGCTGACGGTGGCCATCACCGCGTAGGTGGCCGGTGCCTGGACGCGGCAGGCGACGACGACATCATTGCGGTTGCTACCCTGCAACGCGCCGCTGATACCGGCAGTGACGTCACAGGACGTAGAGGGATCTGACGTGCCGCTGACCGACACCGTATAGGCCGCGGTGTCGCCCAGTGCAGCAAACGTGAATGCACCGTTGCCGACGGTGACCGGATCGACGCCATTGAGCAGCAGCGTCACCGTGCCAGCACCGAGGCCACTGACGGTACCGCCGACCGTGAAGGTGTCGGTGGTGCAGACCAGGTCGGCAACAACGTCGGCCGCGGCAAAGGTGCCGTCGGAGACCGGCGAGGCCAGACCCGTAAAGAGGCAGGTCTGCGACGGACCGCTTGGCGCGCGATCAACTTGAATCGAAAAGTCATCGCCTGTGGCAAAAAGCCCCGCAAGCGGTACAAGCCCATCGGCGACCACATTCGTCGCTGCACCGGAATCGGCCTCGACGAGGCGCAGGCCGCTGCCAGCAAGGCCGCTCACCTGGACGCCAAGTGTCCATTCGGCGACAGCCGCACAGGTGACGACTGGACCGCCAACATCGGCGCCGTCCACAATACCGACACCGTCGGCGACCGTACAAAACTGCGTCGGACCCGCCGGCTGGTTCGCGACTTCGAGCACAAAGAGGCTGCCGTCGAAGATGCCGGGGATCACCACGAAGCCATCGGCTGTGGCGGTCGCGGTGACCGGGGAGCCAAAGCCTGTACGGACGATCAACTCGAGGGGTTGGGCCGCGGCGGCAAGCCCGGAGACGTAGGCGAACACATGACGGGTAGATGGCATTGAGGCGGCTGCACCGTACACGACATATGCCGCTCCGTTGCCGGGATAGGACGGAGCACCGGCGATGATGTCGTCGCGGCCATCGCCGTTGAAGTTGCCGGCATCCAGCATATATCCGAAAAAGGCGCCGGAACCGGCAAACTCAATCGGCTGGGCCTGGGGCGCGATCGCACCGGTCGCCCACGCGGCATCGGACTCCAGTACAAAAAATCGCGATGCGCTATACTGACCGACGACGAGATCGGCGATCCCGTCGCCATCGAAGTCACCCGCGGCAAGGCCGGAAAAGCTGGCGGTCGGATCATGGAGACTAAGATCGGCATCGGTGACCCGCGTCGCCGTCAGCGGTGCAGCCCCGCCGTAGTAGACGACCGCTGTCGCTGGCGTTGCCGCGATCGCCGCGACAATGAGATCATCGTAGCCATCGCTGTTTAGGTCGGCAAGCTGCACGGCGCCGCCGAAGCTTGGGCTTAGGGGGAGCGTCTCGCCCGTGATTTTGGCGGCGGCTACCGTCGCCACAGACCCCGACGCCATCGCCGCGCCCGATACGAGATAAACAGCGCCGACATCTTGAAGTGAACCGTTCAAAAACTGCGGGGCGCCGGCGAGAAGATCGTCGTGCCCGTCGTTGTCGACGTCGCCGACGGCCAATGCGGGGAAGCCAAGGCCACCAAGGAACGACGAGGGCTCTCCAGTCAAAACTGCCGTTGCAGAACCCGCCGTGACCGGCGACGGCCCGAGCGACGCACCGCTAAAGATGTAAAGTGTTCCCGCGTTAGGGTTCCGGCGCTGCTGAGCAACGAGGTCGTCAAAGCCGTCGCCGTCAAAGTCCCCCGACACAAAAGCGGTCCCAAACTCACCGCCGCTGACCCAGCCTTGGATGACAATATCGGCGTCACTCGCCGAGGTAACGGCGCCCCAACCATCGGTACGACCGAAGTAGATATAGACGCGGCCGCCGGGCTGCGCAGGCATGGTTTCGGCCTCTGGGGCACCAATCACGAGGTCGGCCAAGCCGTCGCCGTTGAAATCTCCGCTGCCGAGGCCGGCGCCGAAGAGCCCAGGAGCCGCGGCCACGCCGAGAATCGTCGTCGGCGCCGTCGCGATTCCCAGAGTATCGCCAAGATAGATCGCCACAAGACCATCGCTATTGCCGGTAACGGCGACATCGTCCAAGCCGTCACCATTGAGGTCACCGACGACACGCAGCTTGGCGCCGTAAATCGCGCTACCGGCGACTGCCGGCAGTATCGTCACGGGATTCACGAGCAGAGGGTCGATGTGCACCGGGTAGGTCGCTCCGGCATCATCGATCAGCATTTGGTAGCCCGAGGCGTCGGCTACGAAGACCGCGTCGAGCGGAGTGCCGTTGGCATCCCAGGCCTTGAGGCCTTCCAGGCGCAACTGGGTACGGCCGGCATCGTCGACAAACGCGAGGTCACGCGCGTTGCCGGCGGTGCGGGCCGCGAGGCCCTCGAGCGGAATCGCCACCACGAGCGGGCCCCCGGCAACGGAGCGGCGCTCAACGATGAAGCCCTGCTCGATCCCCTCGGGGCGCAGCCGGTACCATTCCTGGCCCCAACTGCGGTCGATCGTCAGCAATTCCTCGTCGCGGTGAATACCGCCAATCTCACCACCGAGCACAACCTGCCAGCCGAGCCCTTGGGCCGAGACGACACGAACACCGCGATGGTCGGCGTCGACAAAGTACCCCTGGCGCTCGGCGATAAGAGCATCCATACCGGGCGTCAGTTGCTCAAACGCCCCCCCCGTACCTGCTGCGACTGCGGCAGTTTGTGTATCCATACGATTGGGATTGACGAGCTGTGCGGCGATAGGTGTACGGGCCACAGCATCCGGCGTATTGGCCGCCGACGGTGCGGCAGCCGTACGGTCACGGCTCACATCCTGCGTACGAAAAAGAGCAACTACAGCCGCTGCAACCAAGGCTGTAATCAGAAGGGTTCTAAAACGACGCATGGAGTCATCCCATCGGA
>CAZUAB010000059.1:0-13761 GCA_964617795.1 uncultured bacterium | reverse complement strand
CATGGCTGGACTCCGTGGCGCGCGGGGTGGGTGGGTAACGGCGGGTCCGCTGGTTGCAGCGGGGCCGGGCGATCCTTAGAATAACACGTTCCGGACACCACTACGGCGTCCGCGGGAAGGACCTCTTGGTGCTTGATCGCAAATGGCTCATCGGCAACCTTCAAGACGCACGGCAGGGCTTGGCGCGGCGCGGCGCTGCCGTCATTGCAGGCCTTGAAGCCATCGTCCAACTTGATGCCGACCGCCGCGCGTTGGTTGCGGGCGTCGAAGAGAAGCGGCATGCTCGCAAGACGGCCAGCGAGGAAATCGGCCGACGCAAAAAGGCGGGTGAGGACACCGCCGAATCACAAGCCGCTGTGCGGGCGCTGGGTGAAGAGATCACCGCCCTCGACGCCCAATTGGCCACGATTGAGGAGCAGTTCGAAGCCCGCCTGCGGGAGATTCCCAATCTCCCGCTCGACGAGGTTCCTGACGGAGTCGGCGAGCACGACAACGTGGTCGTTCGCACGCACGGCGAGGCCGTAGCGCCGGATTGGGCCAAACCGCATTGGGATATTGGTGAGGCACTCGGTATCCTCGATCTCGAACGTGCGTCGCGTGTTAGCGGCGCCCGGTTCGCGTTTGTCCGCGGGATGGCGGCGCGGCTCGAGTTGGAGCTTGCCGCCTGGATGATGGCCGTTCATGCGGAGGCCGGGTATGAAGCGATTTTGCCGCCGTACTTGGTCCGCTCCGAGGCGCTTGTGGGCACGGGGCAATTGCCCAAATTTGCCGAGGATCTTTTTCACATCGAGAAGCAGGATCTTTGGCTGATTCCAACGGCCGAGGTGCCCGTCACCAACCTACTGGCCGGTGAGATTCTCGAAGCCGGTGACGTACCACAGCGTTTTGTCGCCTTCAGCCCCTGCTTCCGCGCCGAAGCAGGCGCCGCTGGGCGCGACACGCGCGGCATCATTCGCGTGCACCAGTTCCATAAGGTCGAGTTGGTTCGTTTCGAACGTCCGCAGCAAAGCCGCGCTGCGCTCGACGAGTTGCTAGGGCATGCCGAACGCATCCTGCAACTGCTCGAACTGCCGTACCGTGTCGTCAAGCTCTGCGCCGGCGACATGGGCTTCTCGGCAGCAATGACGTACGATCTTGAAGTTTGGCTGCCGGGGCAACGGCGTTGGCTGGAGATTTCGTCCTGTTCGACCTTTGGCGATTTCCAGGCGCGCCGTGCCGGTCTGCGCTTTCGTCCGGAGCCGGGCGGCAAACCGGAGTACATGCACACCCTCAACGGCAGCGGTCTGGCCGTCGGCCGCACGCTGGTGGCGATCCTCGAAAACGGCCAGCAACCCGACGGCAGCGTTCGGCTGCCTGCCGTGTTGAAGGATCGCCTTGGATCGGATACAATCATCAGTCTGAAGACCTGAAGAGGTCAAGAATGGCCGGGGCCTGCCGGCGAGGCGCGGGGGGCTTGGTCCTTCGACGACTTCGACGGAGGCCTTCGACACACTTCGGAGAGGTGGCCGAGCGGTCGAAGGCAGCGGTTTGCTAAACCGTCGTACCCTTTATAGGGGTACCGGGGGTTCAAATCCCCCCCTCTCCGCCAGTTTTTTTCTACGGGCGCAGTTTCCCGGAGGAGTGGCTGAGCGGGCGAAAGCGGCGGTCTTGAAAACCGTTGGGGCTTCGGCTCCCGGGGGTTCGAATCCCTCCTCCTCCGCCAGGTTGATAGACTGGTTGTTTGACAGGTTGAATCTTTGCGGCGCGCCCGTAGCTCAGCTGGACAGAGCGACGGACTACGGATCCGTAGGTCGGGTGTTCGAATCATCCCGGGCGCGCCAATGATTTCAGGGGGTTACGGCAATGGCCGTGACCCCCTGTTTGCGTTCGTCTACAATAGGGTCTACAACTGAATGGCAGTGATGCCGGTGACTGCGGCGTGCCGCCGTCTGTAAATCGCGTGTCGGCCCGGTCACATCCCGGAGGTTTTTGCATGAGTTCCGCCCGCTGGCCCTTCCGCTTTCCGATCGAAGTGCGCTGGGGCGACATGGACGCACTCGGCCACGTCAACAACTCGATGTACTTCCGCTATCTGGAGTCGGCCCGTATCGCCTGGTACGACAGCCTCGGTATGCAGGATCTGCAGGAGAAGCCGACGGACGGACCCGGCCTCGTGGCGACCCATTTGTCCTTCCGCCGCCAACTCAAGTATCCAGCCAGCGTCGTCGTCGAGGTGCGGCCCGGCCGTATCGGTGGGCGCTCGTTCGGGCTGGAGTTTCGCGTCGTCGATGCTGCTGACGGCACGCTCTACGCCGACGGCGGCTCGACCAACGTCTGGGTCGACTACGCCGCCGAAAAGGCGTTACCGCTGCCCACGCGCCTGCGCGAGGTGTTGGAGGCTGGCCTCCAGTCGGGCGGCGCGGCCGACTAACCCCGGGACGCCGCTGCCCGCTCGCGACGACGCCCGATCAGCGTCCACAGCGCATAGGCCAGCGTCAGATCGCAGATCACCGCGACCACCACCGTGAGTGCCGACAGCGTCCCGAAGGCGAAGTTCGGGTAAAAACCCGATTGCGTGAGTACGAGAAAGCCGCCTGTAATCGCCGCTGCGGCCGAGAGTGAGGCGCGACCGACCGTCTGCATCACATCGCGCACGGCGACCTCGGTGCGCCCTCCGGCCGCTTTGAGTGCTTCGGGGAAATGCGCGAACACGTGGATCGTATTGTCGACGGCGATGCCGACGGCGATTGAGCCGATCATCATCGTCGAGAGGTTGACGTCGATGCCGAGATAGCCCATGCAGCCGATGACCACAAAGACCGGCAAAATATTCGGGAACATAAACACGAGGCCCATTTTGGGCGAGCGCAGCACGATCGACATGAGTAACCAGATGGCCAACGTGGCGAGGCCGAATGATTGGGCCGTGTTGAGCAGCATCGCGTCGACCACTTCGACGAACATCGACGTGTTGTCGGCGAACGACATGCGCACGTCGCCTTCGGTCGGGAAGGCTGCGCGAATACGTCCCAACGCCCCTTCCAATTCGATGGTGCCGACATCCTTGAGGCGCGCCGATACGCGGCCCCATTGCCGGTCCTCTGACATATAGGCTTCGAGTCCGGCGCCACCGCCGCTCATTTCGTAGAGCAGCAGAAGCTGCTCGATCTCGGCCGTTGACGTGGGGATCCGGGCCGCCTCGGTCGCCGCACCATCCAGTGACTTGGCGAGCATGCCCAGCGCATCGGCGGTCCCCATTGACCAGTCGACAATCGGCTCGGCCGCGACCCGCTCGCGCAGGTCGGCCATGGCGGCAACCACCGCTGGCGCAGTCACGCCCCCCGCGGCGCGGCCATCCACCAGCACCTCAAGCGGCGCCACACCGGATAGATTGTGCTCCAAAAAGCTATGCGCGCGGGCAATCTTGCTTTCGGGGTCAAAGTATTTGATCAAATTGGTTTCGACCTTGAGCATGCCGAGGCCGGGCAGGGCGGCAACGAGTACAGCGAGCGCTGCGGCAACGATCGTCTTGGGCCAGCCAAGGGCCAGCGTGGCCAGCCGGTCGAGCAGCCGTGAGACGAAACCGCCGCGGCGCGGATCGGCAGCGAGCGGGCGCGGCGTGAAGGGCGCGACGCGAAGGGCCAGCGGCAGCATCAAGTTGTTGGCGACCCAGATGAACATCGTGCCGACCCCCGCGATCACACCGGTCTCGAAGACAGCCTGAATCTCGGTGATCGCCAGTGCGCCGAAGCCGACGGCCGTCGTTACCGAGGTCAATGTGCAGGCGACCAGCGTGACCATGACCGTACGCCGGGCACGACGCCGTCGATCGGTGGTGCGGCGTGCCTCGTTTTCGTAGAACGACAGGATGAAAATCGCATCCTCGATGCCCGTAACGAGAAGCAGCGGCGGAATGATCGTGGTGGCCAGGGTGACCGGAAATCCCAGCCAGCCCATGAGCCCCATGGCCCAGATGCCGCCGATGGAGACCGCACCGAGGGGCAGGATGACACCGATCAACGAGCGGAATGTCGACCACAACAGGATGGACAGGATCAGCAAGACCAGCGGCGTGAATACGAGCAGGTCGCGGACGATCGCCTCGTCGAACTCGGTCAAGAAGATCGGCGGGCCGCCCAGTACATAGTCGCGGCCCGTGCCCGCCTCGGCCAGCACCGCGCGCAGTCCGAGCGTGAGGTCGCGGCGATAGATTGAGTCCCCGGGGCGATGCTCCACCTGCACGACAATGCTCGTGGTGTGTGTGTCGTCCGACAGGAGCGAGCGGCGCACCAGTGGTTCGGCCAACAGGCGCGCCGCGACGGCCTCGGTGTTGCCGGCCGCCACAGCGGCGCGTGCGGCGTCGTCGAGCAGCGGCCGGACGGTCAGGGTGCCGTCCACTGCGACCACCGTCGGGAGGTTGACGAGGCTGTGGACACCGGCGACATGCGGTACATCGGCAGCGATACGGGCGGTCAGCGTGTCGAGTTCGGCAAGCACGGCGGGTTGCAGAATCCCGCCATCGTCGCGGAAGGCGATCACGGCAAGTTCCGAATTGCCGAACAGCTCGCCGAAGACGCGGAACGCCTCCGACGTCGGGGTGTCTTGGCTGAGGAGCGCTTCGACCGAGTTGTCAATTTTGAGGCGTAGCAGACCACTGCCGAGCAGCAAGGTCAGTGCGACAAGCAGGCCGACCCAAAAGCGCGGATGGCGGTCGAGGTGATTGGCGAGTGCTGCGACAGCACGGGGTGCGGCAGGTTCGTGCATGGTGTGTAGTTGTCACGGCAACCGACCGGTCGCCGGCAGCCGGGATGGCCGCCTTGTCACGCGCCGGGCGTGTCTGCTGTCGGATGCAAGCAGGCCCTTGCATTCAAGCATGCTGTCAGTGATCCCGCAAATAGAGGCATCCCGGGCGTCTGGCCAAGCGGCCAGACGGGATGGAACTGCCTGTTTATCGGGCAGTTTTCGGCGCGCATGCCGTCGTTGGCAGCACGTCGGGCGTCTGACGTGCCGTTGCAGCGGCATACGCCTTGGCACAGGCTTTGCTACATCCTACGCACGGTCCGGACATTTCCAAAGGAGGCCCCGCATGAAGAAGATCGAAGCCGTCATCAAGCCATTCAAGCTCGACGACGTCAAGGAAGCCCTCAATGAGATCGGCGTGCGCGGTATCACCGTTACCGAGGTCAAGGGCTATGGCCGCCAGAAGGGGCACACTGAGCTGTATCGCGGCGCTGAGTATGTGGTTGACTTTTTGCCCAAGGTCAAAATCGACGTCATCGTCACCGACGACCTCGTTGAAAAGTGCGTTGAAGCCATCTCCGCCGCCGCGCGCACAGGTAAGATCGGCGACGGCAAGATCTTTGTTGTACCGGTCGAGCAAGTGATTCGTATCCGTACCGGTGAGACCGGCGACGACGCGGTCTGAGCACGCGACGTTTCTCGAACATTGCCGGCACACCGTAGAAGTGCGTCGGCTTCCCGCCACGCAGGGTTTTTGAACCCAGAAAGGACAGCGACTCATGAGCAAGACCCCAAAAGAGGTGATTGCGTTCGCCAAGGAGCACGGCGCACAGTTCGTCGACTTCCGGTTCACCGATTTTCTCGGCGCCTGGCAACACACAACCGTCCCGATTCACGAACTCGATGAAGAAAAATTCGAAACTGGCCACGGTTTCGATGGCAGTTCGATACGCGGCTGGCAGACGATCAACGCCTCCGACATGCTATTGCTGCCGGTGCCCGAATCGGCGCAAATGGACCCATTCTTCGAGCATCCGACGCTGGTGTTGATTTGCGACGTATTCGACCCGATCACTCGCGAGTCGTACAGCCGCAACCCGCGCTATGTCGCCCAGAAGGCTCTGCAGTACATGAAGCAGACCGGTATCGCCGACACGGCGTTCTTCGGCCCCGAGCCCGAATTCTTCATCTTTGACAACGTGCAATACAAGGACGGACCGAACGTCCAGTTCTACCACGTCGATTCGGTAGAAGGCTTCTGGAATACCGATCGCGACGAAGAGCCCAACCTGGGCTACAAGGTACGAGCCAAGGGTGGCTACCTCCCGGTGCCGCCGAACGATACGTTGCAGGATATTCGCGCCGAGATGGCGCTTGAGATGGCGACGGTCGGTATCCATATCGAAACCATCCACCACGAGGTGGCGACGGCGGGACAATGCGAGATCGACATGCGCTTTGCCGACATGATGAAGATGGCCGACTGGCTGCAATGGTACAAGTATATCGTGCGCAACGTAGCGGCACGCCACGGCAAAACGGCCACCTTCATGCCCAAGCCGATCACCGGCGATAACGGCTCGGGAATGCACACCCACATGAGTCTATGGCGGGACGGTACGCCGCTATTTGCCGGCGACGGCTACGCCGGGATGAGCCAGATGGGCCTGTGGTACATTGGCGGCATCAAGAAGCACGCGCGGGCACTGGCGGCCTTTACAAACCCGACAACCAACAGCTACAAGCGCCTAGTCCCCGGCTTCGAAGCCCCGGTGTCGATTGCCCATTCGAGCCGCAACCGGTCGGCCTCGATCCGTATTCCGATGTACTCGCCGAGCCCCAAGGCCAAGCGTATGGAAGCCCGCTTCCCCGATCCGTTGATGAACCCCTACATCGGCTTTGCGGCACTCCTGATGGCCGGTCTTGATGGGATCGAAAACAAGATCGATCCCGGCGAGCCCATGGACAAAGACCTCTACGCGCTCAGCCCCGAAGAGCTGGCCGACATCCCGCAGATGCCGGGCGATCTAGAGCAGGCGCTCAGCGCACTCAAGGCCGACCATGAGTTTTTGCTCAAGGGGGACGTGTTCACCGAGGATGTCATCCAGATGTGGGTCGACTACAAGATGGAGAAGGAAGTCACCCCCGTGCGGATGCGCCCGCACCCCAAGGAGTTCGATCTCTACTACGACGCCTGAGTCAATCGCGCGTCAAGGTTTGTTCAGCGGGGCGGGTCCTTGGGGGCCCGTCCCGTTTTTCTGCGCCGCCGTTTGTTGACAGGCCGGGGTGCCTCGGGTACCTTGGAACTCAAAGAGGGTGATACCGTGGACGCTCGTAAAATCGATATTCTGAAGGCCGTACCGCTGTTCGGCACCTTGGACGACGCCCAGCTCAATCGGGTGGCGGACCTGTCGGCGGAGGTGCGTTACGCGCGCGACCAGATCATCTTGCAGCAAGACGAGCCGGGCGATGCCCTTTATGTCTTGATCGAAGGCCGCGTCAAGGTCGTTTTGTACGGCGAAGACGGGCGCGAAGTGATTCTGTCGACATTGCGCGATGGCGATTTTTTTGGCGAAATGGCCCTCATCGACGGCGGTCCGCGCAGCGCCTCGGTGGTGGCCGTCGAAGAAAGCTGCCTTGTGCGGATCCGGCGCGAGCCATTTCTCGGGCTTTTGCGCGAACATCCCGAACTCTGCTTGCGCATCCTCGAATCGACGACACGGCGCCTACGTGTGGCCGATGGCCGTATCGGTAGCTTGGCGCTGATGGACGTTTACGGCCGCGTTGCCCGGGCGCTGCGTGAATTGGCGCAGCAAGAGGGTGAACAGCGGGGCGCCGACCTCGTCTTGGTCAAGCGGCCGACCCACCAGGAGCTTGCCGCCATGGCCGGCACCTCGCGTGAGACGGTTAGCCGCGTGCTGGGGGACTTCGCGCGCACGGGCCTTTGCACGATCGACGGGCGCAGTCTCGTGCTGCACGACGAGTTCGTCGACGGCACCGAATAGCCGCGCGGCGCGTCGGCATGCTGGTCAAGATCTGTGGCGTTACCCGTGTCGAGGATATTGAGATTTGCGCCGAGGCTGGCGTGAATTGGATCGGCATCAATCTGTGGCCGGGCAGCCGTCGCCACGTGCCCGGGAAGCGCGCCGCCGAGCTTGCTGCGGCAACCCGCGAGGCCGGCATGTCGCCGGTCGCACTTGTCGTCGAGGCGAACGCCGACGCGATTGCCCGTGTTTGGGCGCAGGGTTGCTGGGATCGTCTGCAGATCTATGGGCCAGCGGTCACATTGCCTGCCGGCGCGGCTTGGATTCGCCCACTCAAGGTACGCGATGCATTGCCCGAACTGACCGCGCCGACCGATGCCGGTTGGGACCTCGTCGAAGCCGATGTGCCCGGCCACGGCGGTGCTGGGCAGCGCTTCGACTGGTCTCTGTTGGCCGGCGCTGCATTTGTCCGGCCGACTTTGGTTGCCGGTGGGCTCGGCCCCGACAACATCGCCGAGCTGCTGGCCGTGATGCGGCCGTGGGGCATTGACCTGGCCAGCGGCGTCGAGGCATCGCCCGGCGTGAAGGATCGGGCAAAAGTCCGTACACTGATGGAGACGGTTCGCGCTCTCCGAAAAGATCCCCCATGAGTGAGTTTCCCAGCCCCGCAGAGTTTCGCCGCGCCGCGCTGGCCTACCCGCCCGACGCGCGCGGCTGGTTCGGACGGTTTGGTGGTCGTTTTGTTCCCGAGACGCTGATGCCGGCGCTCCTTGATCTTGACGCCGCATTCCGCGCGGCCATGGACGACGACGCGTTTCTCGAGCGTTGGTTCGGGCTGCTTGGCGATTACGTCGGTCGCCCGTCGCAGATCACGCTGGCGGCCAACCTGAGTGAGCGGGTCGGCGCCGAGGTCTGGCTCAAACGCGAGGACCTCAACCACACCGGGGCGCACAAAATCAACAACACGCTGGCGCAGGCGCTTCTTGCTCTGCGCATGGGCAAGCGGCGCGTGATTGCCGAGACGGGGGCCGGCCAGCATGGCGTGGCGACCGCCACGGCCGCCGCCCTGCTGGGCCTCGAATGCGTCGTCTATATGGGCGAAGAGGATGTGCGTCGGCAGGAGCTCAATGTTTTTCGCATGCGAATGATGGGCGCCGAAGTACGGCCGGTGGCCTCGGGCACTCGTACCCTCAAGGACGCCATGAACGAGGCGCTGCGTGAGTGGGTGACGCGGGTGCGAGACACCCACTACATCATCGGCAGCGCCGCTGGTCCCCATCCGTTCCCTTGGCTGGTGCGGGCGTTCCAGAGCATCATCGGCATGGAGGCCCAGCGTCAGATGCGCACCCGCAACATCGAGCCCAACCTTGTGGTGGCCTGTGTCGGCGGCGGCTCCAACAGCATCGGCCTTTTTCACGCCTACCGCGACGGCGAGGCCGAGATCGTTGGCGTCGAGGCGGCCGGCGAGGGCGTCGATACCGAGCGCCACGGGGCCAGCGTTAGCCGCGGCGCTCCCGGTATTTTGCATGGTTCACTCAGCATGCTGCTCAGCACGCCAGCCGGTCAAGTACAGGAGGCGCACTCGGTCAGCGCCGGCCTTGACTACCCCGGCGTCGGTCCGGAATTGGCGCACCTGCATGACATCGGCCGCATTCGCTTCGCGGCTGTTCCCGACCGCGAGGCGCTCGACGCTGTGCAGTCGCTGGCCCGTCTCGAAGGCATCCTGCCGGCGCTCGAAAGTGCCCACACCATTGCCTGGCTGCTGCAGCGGCCGTGGGGTGAGGCGCATCGGCCACGGGTACTCGTCGGGCTGTCCGGCCGCGGCGACAAGGATGTCCAGCAGGTCGCCCGCCTGCTGGCAGAGGTGCGCGCATGAGCCGGCTGCACGATATCTTTGCTGCCCGCAAGGCCGAAGGGCGCGGCGTTCTGGCCATCTACCTGACGAGTGGTGACCCCGATCTCGAACGCACCGAGGCCTTCGTCGATGCCGCCGTGCGTGCGGGTGTCGACGTCGTTGAGCTGGGGGTGCCATTCAGTGATCCGGTGGCCGATGGCCCGACGATCCAGGCCGCCAGCCAACGTGCGCTTGGGCGCGGCGTGCGGCTGCGCGATGTGCTGGATCTGGCCGGCCGCATTTCGGCTCGGCATCCGCAACTTGGGCTGGTATTGATGGGCTACGCCAACCCGTTCTACCGGTACGGCCCCGAGGCCGCGGCGCGTGATTCGGCGGCGGCGGGCGTGCACGGCTGGATCGTACCCGATGTGCCGACCGAAGAATGCCCGCTGTTTCTGAAGCCGCTGCGTGCGCATGGCCTCGACTGGATCCCGCTTGTCGCACCGACCACCTCGGCGGAGCGGGCGGCGTGGATCGTTGATGAGACCACGCCACCGTTCGTTTACTACGTCAGTGTGACTGGTGTCACGGGCGCCCGCAGCGGGTTTCCCGAAGGCTGGGCGGCGCCGCTTGATGCTATGCGCAGCGTGGCATCGGCGCCATTTGTCGTCGGCTTCGGCATTTCATCGGGTTTGCTTGCGGCCGAAGCGGCGGCGCACGCTGAAGGCGTGGTCGTCGGCAGCGCGCTGATCGACCGAATCGCGGCTGCTGGCGCCGGCGCCCCTGCGCAGGTCGAATCGTTTCTGCGCGAGCTGCGGGAGGCCATTTGACGAGTGGGCGAGCGGTGCTGCTCGGCTGCGGCACGTCGACCGGTGTGCCGCTCGTCGGCTGCCTCTGTGCCGTCTGCCGCAGCGTCGATCCGCGCAACCGTCGCAGCCGCGCCAGTCTCTGGTTCGAAATTGACGGAGTACGCGTCCTTGTTGACACCTCGCCGGACCTGCGGAGGCAGGCGCTCGATCACAATCTCCCCGGCATCGACCACGTGCTCTACACCCACACACACGCAGATCACATCCACGGTATCGATGATCTGCGCATGTTCAACTTCATGCAGCGGCGGCGGATTCACGCCCACGCGGCCCCAGCCGACGCCGCGCACCTCCGGCGCATATTTGCCTACATTTTCGATCCCAATCCGAGCCACGGCAGCACCGTGCCGTTGGTCGATCTCGATGCGCTCGAAGGGCCGTTGGCGATCGGTGCGGGCCAGGTGTTGCCGGTGCCGATCGAACATGGCCGGGATCGCATTTACGGCTACCGCATCGGCAGCTTGGCCTACCTGACGGACATCAGCGGCTTGCCGGACTCATCGCGTCCGCTCTTGGCGGGCATCCGCACGTTGATCGTCGGGGCGCTGCGGCCGCACCCGCATCCGCACCATCTAACGGTTGGGCAGGCGGTCGAATTGGCGGCGTCACTGGGCGCCGAGGATACCATTTTCACGCACATGAGCCACGATCTCGATTATCAGCGGCTGCGCCACGATCTACCCCCGGGCGTGCGTCCCGGGTACGACGGGCTCACGGTTGGGTTCGACTGGGGCAATTCATGAGGAGCACGTGGCTCCGTCTGGCCCGCCGCGCCGCGCTACTGCGGCTGTCCGATGCCCTGCTGACGGTGGGGCTGCCTGCGGCACTTGCGCTTTGGTTGGCCGGGGCGCTCATTGCACGCCGTGGGCTGGTGCCGCCAGCCGTGGTGGGCTTTGCGGGGTTGTTGACCGGCGCACTCGCGGTCATACTCCGGCTGGCCTGGCGCCGTGGCCTCTGGCGCCGGCCCGGCCTTGACCGAAACACCGCCCGCGCACTCGATTGGCGAGCGGGGCTGCCTGGCGATGCCAAGGCCGCCGAGACGGTCTGGCGCCGCGCCGTCTGGGCCGGGCGTGACCCGTGGTGGACGGCGCTCGCGGCAGCGCTATTGTTCGGCGTGCTGCTCAATACCGCCTTCCTGTGGGGGCCATCGCTGGCCGCATTGTGGGGGCGCCCGACCGGCTGGCTGATCGAAGAGCACGCGCCCCTCGTTCGCCTGCGTGGCCTGGAGGTGGTGGATCCCGATGGCAGTGTGCGCGATCTGGGCCGCGGTGATGGCTTCCTGCGTGTCGACGAGGGTGCGGTTGTGCGCTGGCGCGTCGAGCCGCTGCGGCCGGCGACGGCCGTGACGCTTTGGCAGGACGAGGCCGTCGGCGTTACGCTGCCGATCGGCACGGATGGCACGGCTGCCTTTGCTGTGACCGCCATCGAGGCGTTTAGTTATCGCTTTTCGCTGTGGCGCTGGGACGTCGAACGGCGCGAGCGCTTGGCCCGTCGTGTTGATGTACGCCCGGATCAGGCGCCTTCGCTGCGCTGGGAAGAACGCCCGCCGGCTCGGCCACCCGCGGGCGTCTGGATCCGTTTCGCCTGGCGTGCCCTCGATGATCGCGGCGTTGCCGATGTCGCCTTGGAGGCCGTCGGCGACGGTCGCACGGTGCGGATTGAACTCGCCACCTACGCCGAGCCCGTCACAGATAGCGGTGTGGTTGCGGCGCGTATCGATCTCGCCGAGCTGCCGCCGGGCGAGAGACTGTCGTTGACCCTCGTGGGTCGCGACGCCGATCCTTGGGATGGCCCCAACATTGGGCGCAGCGAGACACTTGTACTGACGCTCGATTCGCCTGAGGCGGCGCACGAGGCGTGGTTGTCGTCGTTGACGGCACTGTTGCGCGAAGGGGTGCGGGTGCTCGGTGACGGCCTGGAGGCGCCGGGTCCACGGGCCAAGGTGGGCGCGCTCGCCGCCGCCGCCGATCTGGCCGCACGCAGCGACGCTCTGGCCGCCGAGGCTCAGGGGCTGCGGCTGCGCGGCCGTAATGCCGAAGAGAGCCTGGCGGCGATTGCCGCCGAATGGCGCCGCGCAACGCACCCGCCGTCGACCGCGGCGATCGCGGCCGCCGAGGAAGCCGTGTGGGCTACGGATCGGCTGATCGGTCGTGAAGAGGCGGCCAGGCTGGAGTGGGAACAGGAGCAACTCGTCAGCCGTCTCGAAAACCTCACCGACGAACTGGACACGATGGGCGATGCCGATCTGGAGCGGTTGATGCGCCTGATTGAGCGCGAGATGCGCGATGTCGCCGATGCCATGCAGACACGGCGCCCGCAGCTTCCGTCCGAGTTGTTGCAAGAAGACGCGCTCAAGCCCGAGGCCGACCGTGAGCGCATCGACCGCATGCAGGCCGCGCGCGATGCGATGGCGCGGGGTGACCGTGAGGAGGCGCGCCGACAACTCGAGGCGCTCCTGGACGAATTGCGGGAAGCGCGTGAGGGTATGCAAAAAGCCGCCGGCGCCGACCAGCAACTGTCCGCGCAGGCCGCACAGGGCGCCCGTGGCGAGGCCCGCCGCCTCGAGGAGATGGCCAAGGAGCAGGAGGCACTTGGCGAGGCACAGCAGGCGTGGGAGACGCGCCGTCAGGGCCTTGACGAGTCAACGCAGGCCTTGGCTCGTGAGGCCTTCGGTGGTGAAGAAGGTGCCCGTGCCCGCGAGCTGAGTCGTGCGCTACGCGAGGGTGACGCTGCGGCCCTGCAGAATTTGGCCGGCGGTCTCAAGGATGGCCGGGGCGGCGAGGCCCGCCGTCTGGCCGAGGCGTGGCGACGCAACGAGGAGGATCGGCGCGGGTTGATCGGGCGGCAGGAGGATTTGCGCGAGCGTACCGGAGCCCTGCGCGAGTCGGGACCGCCTGAGGCCGGCGCCCGCCGTGGTCAGACGCTGCAGCGCGCCGAGGAGAAGCAGGAAGGCGCCGCACGCGCCCTGGCCGAGAACTCCGGCGGCGAGGCCGCCATGCAGGCGTGGCAGGCCGCCGAGGCTCTGCGCGAAGCGGCTGCACTGGCTCGTGAGCGCGAGCAACAGGCCCAGGCGCAGAGCAGCAGTCCGTCGTTTCTGGCGCCGCAGAGCCGACCGGATGGGGCGCCCCGCCAAGAGGGACAAGAAGGCAATCGTCCCCACGGTGATGAGGCCTTCGCAGCTCCCGAAGCCGGCCCGCAAGCCGGCTCCCGCGCCGAGATCCTACGTGGGTTTCGCGAGGGCATCCCCGATGCCGGCCGGGAGGTGGGGGAGCGGTATTTGGATCGTCTGCTGCACTAACCTTTCGGGGCGGTGAAACGGGCGCGCTGCGGCGCCGGGGGCTTGGCGCCCGGCTCG
>CAZUAB010000058.1:0-14272 GCA_964617795.1 uncultured bacterium | reverse complement strand
ATGCCCGCGAGATCGCTTGCGAAACGCGCTGCCGCGTCTCTCAAGCCTGCCGCAAGGGTCTCAAGGGATGGTATTCCGCTGGGGGGGGCATAATCAAATACTCCTTTGAGTAGTTGGGTTGCTGCTGCTGGTCCGACGCGCCTTCACGTCCATCTCACCCCCGCTCCAACTCCAAATACGTGATCGACCGCCACGGGTCGTCCCACTGCTCGATGGCCGCAAGTTGCTCGGCCGGAATGTCGGCGGCGACGTCGGCGAGTTCGGCGGGGCTGCGGTAGATGAGCCACCAGTCCATAAAGGCTTCCATGTAGCCGACGTCGAGGTGGTCGGGCAGGAAGTTGGCGACGAGCAGGCGTCCGCTCGGCGCCAGTTGGTCGAAGAGCGCCGCGGTGAGGCGACGGGCGACGGGCTGCTCGAGGTAGTCGTAGAGCCCCGACGCATAGATGAAGTCGAAGGCGACGTCGAAGCGGCAGCCCTTGAGCAGATCGCGCACCGAGCCTTCGACTGGCTCGACAACGCCCGAAGGCGCATACTCGCGGGTGACGACCTCGAGGCTTTCGCGGTCTTGGTCGAACGCGACCCAGCGGGGCTTAGCGGACCCCCCCCCCACCGGGTTAGTGAGGATTGGGGCGGCGGCGAGTGTGGTCAGCTCGAACTCCCGCAGGTGCCCGCAGGCGACCGACAGAATCGCCGCATCGGGCTTGCGGGCCACGGCCGCATCGACGCCGCGGGCGAGAATGGCGCGCCGGTGGCGGACGGCGGCGCAGGCCGCGCTGGGGAAGACGAATCCCATGCGTGTCGAATCGTCCGGGCCGTCGGCTCGCGCGGCCTCGAAGTGCCGGCCCTCGTCGAAATAGATCATGTCGAGCAGCACGGCGTCGCCGGGGTAGCCGCGCGGCTTGTCGGCGGCGCGGCGGGTCAGGGGTTCGCCCCGCAGACGTTCGCCGAGCGCGTGGGCGCGGGCCTGGGCCACCGCCGCCGACCAACCCGGGCCGTCGGCGTGCGCGCGAACGTAGCGTAGGCCGGGAAGCAGCGTCATGCAGGCGTCGACCCAGCGTTCGGCTTCGATGCCGGCCAGCGCGCGGTCACAGAGGTCGTGGATGTCGATCATGGGTGCGGGCATGGCGTCTCCGGATCCGGGTGAGGGAGCCGCGCGCGTCGCGGCTCCTTGCACAATCTTAGCCGCCGCAATTAGAGGATGTCAAGTGCGATTGATTGCAAATCTCGGTCATGGCGGCAATATCGGCCGATCCAATGGCAAGTCCGCCGGTCGACCCTGTGCGTCGCGCGGGCGCCGGGCTTGGTGGCGAAGCACCCCGGCAGAGGCCGGGCCGTCCGGTCGTCGGCCTTCAGGGCACCCGCAGATCGCGGCAATTTGGGAGGGCGGCCATCTTGCGATCCAGGGTCAGCGTGACGCATCCACGCCGGCTGTAGTCCAACGCGATCAGGCGGTCGATCAGGCCGGCACCGTGGTCTGCTTCGAGTTCACGGATCATGGCGTCCCCGTGTTCGGGCTGCATGAGGCCGCTCGTCAGCACCTGCGCGAGGCCGCGGCGGGCATGGGCCTTGTCGATGCCATAGTGGTGCTGAATCGCCACATAGGCCTCGCCGACGACCTGGGTAGAGACGCAAATGGTGGCGCCGGCCTCCACTTCGCGGCGTAGTTCCGCCACGCAGGCGTCGTACAAGGCGGCCGGCTCGCCAGTGACGATCCGGACCAGCACCGACGTGTCAATCCCGAAGCGACGGGTCATACGTGCCTTCGCGGAACGCGGCGATGTCGAAATCCGGTGTGCCGGGGCGCACCAGGCTTCGAAGGGGCGCTAGGTGCTCCGGCCGGATGCGCCGTGGGGCCAGCCGAAAGCGCCCGTCCGGCTCTTCGATAAGCTCGATTACATCGCCCGGGCCGACCCCCAGTGCTTCGAGGACTCGTTTCGGAAACGTCACCTGACGCTTCGTAGTCAATCTGACAACCCACTGCATATTCTCGCACTCCTTACCATTATTGTACAGTGGTAAGGAGATCGCTGCCCATGACCTGTCTACCACAATCACCCCAGCCCCCGGTCGAGCGCCCGATACTGGATCGCCTCCGCCAGATGGGCCGGCGTGATCGCCCCGGCGTCGGCAAGGTCGGCGATCGTGCGGGCCACCTTGAGGATGCGGCTGGTTGCTCGCGCGCTCATGCCCATCTTGTCAACGACCCGCTCCAGCAGACGATGCCCGGCATCGTCAAGTCGACAGTGGGCCTCAAGATCGCGCGGGCCCATTTGGGCATTGCAGAAGATACGGCGGCGCCGGGCAAAACGGACGCGTTGGTGGGCACGGGCCGCCTCGACGCGGCTACGCACCGAGGCCGACGGTTCACCGCGGCGCTCGTCGGCCAACTCGCGGTAACGCACGGCCGGCACCTCGACGTGGATGTCGATGCGATCGAGCAGCGGGCCCGAAATGCGCGACTGATAGCGCGAGATGGCCACCGGGCTGCACGTGCAGGCGTGGGTTGGATCACCGTGCCAACCGCAGGGGCAGGGGTTCATGCTGGCAACCAGCATTGCGCGCGCTGGATAGGTGATCCGCATAGCGGCACGGGAAATGGTGACCTCGCCTTCCTCAAGCGGTTGTCGCAGCACCTCAAGCACGTGCTTGCGAAACTCCGGCATCTCGTCAAGAAACAGGACGCCGTGGTGAGCCAGACTGACCTCACCAGGGCGCGGGATCGAGCCGCCGCCGATCAAGCCGGCGTCGGAAATAGAATGGTGTGGCGAGCGAAACGGTCGGCGGCGCATCAGCGGCAGGCCCGGTGGGAGAAGGCCGGCGACCGAGTAGACACGGGTCGTTTCCAGCGATTCCTCGAAGGTCGGGGTCGGCAGAATGCCGGGCAGACGCATGGCCAGCATCGTCTTGCCCGAGCCGGGCGGGCCCAGCATGAGCAGGTTGTGGCCACCGGCGGCGGCCACCTCGAGGGCGCGTTTGACGTGTTCCTGACCGCGTACGTCGCCGAAGTCCGGTCCGGCCTCTTCCGGCGCGGGCTCCGCCGCGGTCGGCGGCGCTGGGCTTGGCGACAGATCCTGTAGCCCGCAAAGCCATGCGGCTGCTTCTGTCAGGTGGGAGGCGCCGAACACCGGCAGGCCTTCGACCACGGCCGCCTCGGCTGCGTTGTCCGCCGGTACGAGAATGCCGCGCAAACCACTCTGACGCGCCAAAAGGGCCATCGGCAGGGCGCCGGGTATCCGCCGCAATTCGCCGCCGAGGCCTAGCTCGCCGACCACCAGTAGATCGTTCAGCGCATCGGGCGGCACGGCCCCCTGGGCAGCGAGCAGTCCTAGCGCCAGTGGCAGGTCAAAGGCACTGCCTTCTTTGCGCAGATCTGCCGGCGCCAGATTGACGGTGATGCGATGCGCGTACATCTCGAAGCCCGCGTGACGCAGCGCCGAACGTACGCGATCGCGCGACTCGCGTACGGCTACGTCGGCCAGCCCCACCACCTGAAAGGCAGGCAGGCCGAAGGCGAGGTCGATTTCGACGTCAATGGGAAAAGCGTCCACCCCGAGGACAGTGGCGCTGCGGACACGGGCAAGCTGCTGAATCGTCATGGCCATGCATGCAAACAAACATGCAGCAAATTGTCAAGCTTGCCGCCCGCTCAGAAATCTGGATCGTCCAGGTCTTCGCGCAGCATGTCGATCTGGTCGTCGAGATCACGCAGCAATTCCTCCCAGTAACGGTCGCTGCCCCAGAGCGGAAAGGCGGCGGGGAACGACGGGTCCTGCCAACGCTTGCCGATCCACGTGGCGAAGTGCAGAAACCGCAACCCACGCAGGCCTTCGACGACGCGCCACGTATCGAAATCAAAGGTCCGCAGTGCGTCGTAACCATCCAGCATGGCGTCGAGCACTGCGTCGGCATTGTCGTCATGGCCGGGAATCATCAGCCAGAGATCCTGCACGGGCGGACCGATCAGCATGTCGTCGAAGTCGACGATACTAAGCCCGTCCGGGCGCACCAGCACGTTGGCCAGGTGCGCGTCGCCGTGGATCGCCTGCCGGGGCAGGCGATCAAGCGTCGGCGCCAAGAGATCAACGAGCGTGCGCACCTGCCGGCGAAGCCGTGAGCGCTGCTCCGTCGGTACGCAGCCGAGCCGTTCAAGCTCTTCGAGGTTGGCGCTGCCGAAGGTTGCCGTGTCGAGCGTCAAGCGATGGCGGATTTCGAGGCCGGCGCCGACATTGTGGACGCGGGCCAGCAAGGCACCGAGGCGACCGGCCAATTCGGGGCTCATTTCGTCGGGCAGGCGGCCGCCGTGGCGCGGAAACACGGCGAAGCGCAGGCCGCCGGGGCCTTGCCCGAGTGTGCTGCCGTCGTCAAGCACGAGCGGCGCCGCGGCCGGAATGCCCTCACGGTCGAGCGCGCCCAGGAAGGCGTGTTCTTCGAGGATCTGCGCCTCGCTCCAGCGTCCAGGCCGGTAGAACTTGGCGACGACGAAACGGGCCGTACGGTCGTGGAGATCGGCGTCGCCCTGGGGCTCGACCTCAATGTCCCAGACGCGGTTTTCAAGGCTGCCGAGCGGCAAGGCCCGACCGGTCGGGCGACGCCCCGCCGCCTCCGCAGCGGTGAGCACCGAAGCCGGTGTCAGCGCAGCGAAGGAGCGGGTGTCGACGTCACCCCAGATGCGCCGCGTCACGGGGGACGCCTGCGCGCGACGGGGCCGTCAGGCCATGGCCTGCGCGAAGTCCGCGATGATATCGTCGATGTGCTCGAGGCCGACGGCCACGCGCACGAGGTCCGGTGTAACGCCGGCCGTCTTCTGCTCGGCATCGGTCAGTTGCTGGTGCGTGGTCGACGCCGGGTGAATCACCAAGGTCTTGGCGTCGCCGACGTTGGCCAGCAGACTCGCCATTTTGACGCTATTGACGAAGTTCTTGGCGGCCTCATGCCCGCCCTTGAGCCCGAAGTTCAGCATGGGGCCGAACAAGCCGGGCCGCAGTTGGCGCTTGGCGCTGGCGTGGTACGGATGGGCTGGATCGCCAAGATAGTTGACCCAAGTCACCTGCGGTTGGCCCTTGAGCCAGGTCGCCAGCTTGGCGGCGTTCTCGGAGTGGCGTTCGACGCGTAGGCTCAACGTCTCAATCCCCTGCAAAAACAGGAAGGCGTTGAAGGGACTCATCGCCATGCCCATGTCGCGCAGGCCCTCGACGCGGGCGCGGATGATGAAGGCTACGTTGGCGCCGACGACGCCGTCAGGCCCGAAGGCATCCCAGAACTTGAGGCCGTGGTAGCTGTTGCTCGGCTCAGTGAAGGACGGGAACTTGCCGTTGTTCCAAGGGAATGTGCCCGCGTCGACGATCAGGCCGCCGATCGAGGTGCCGTGTCCGCCGATCCACTTGGTGGCCGAGTGGATCACGATGTCGGCGCCGTGCTCGATGGGGCGGCAAAGGAAGCCACCGGCCCCGAAGGTGTTGTCAACGATCAGCGGAATACCCGCATCGTGGGCGACCTTGGCCAGCGCGGCAAAATCGGGAACGTTGTAGGCGGGATTGCCGATTGACTCGATGTAGATTGCCCGCGTCTTGTCGTCGATGGCCGCCTTGAAGTCGGCCGGGTTGTCACCGGTGACGAACTTGGCCTTGATACCCAGGCGCGGCAACGTGACCTTGAACAGGTTGTAGGAGCCGCCGTAGAGGTTGCTCGCCGTGACGAAGTTTTGGCCGGCCTCGACGACGGTGGATAGCGCCAACAGCTCGGCCGATTGCCCGCTGGCCACGGCGAGCGCCGCTACGCCGCCTTCGAGCGCAGCAATCCGCTTTTCCAACACATCGGCGGTCGGATTCATGATGCGGGTGTAGATGTTGCCGAACTCCTGCAGCCCGAACAGGCGCGCTGCGTGGTCGGCATCCTTGAAGACATAGCTGGTCGTCTGGTAAATCGGGACGGCGCGGCTACCGGTCGTCGGATCAACCTCCTGGCCGGCGTGCAGTTGCAGGGTCTCGAAATGCTGGGTCATGCTCAACCTCCTTAGTCGGGATTCATCTTCAATAGGTCATATTGTAGGCCGCCCGCTGGCCGGATGCAATCGGCGCCCAAACCCGGCTACCATGTCGGGATGCAACGCGACGCGACCGCCGAAGCCGGGGACGACGCCGTCGTGCGACACCCGCGCGCGGCCGCCCTGCGTGAATGGTTGCGCCCGCCGCGGGAGCTCAAGACCACCAGCCTCGGCAAGATCATGATCGCCTTCACGATTTTGATCGGCGTGGCGGCCATCAATACCGGCAACAACCTGTTGTATCTCATCTTGGGAGGTCTTTTTGGCCTGATCGCAGCGAGCGGCGTACTCTCGGAGCGGGTCCTGCGCGGGCTGACGGCGACCATTGAACCGCCACCGGTGCTGGTCGCGGGGCGCCCCTCCTCGGTATCGGTGCGGCTGTCGGTCGACGCCCGTGCGCCAGCTTTTCTGCTCGATTTGGCGTTGCAAGACGAAGCACGGCGCCGCTGGGGACGTGGGCGGCTGCGCGAACTCGGCGCCGGCGAGACGCGCCGCGTGGCTGTGACGTGGCTGCCCGAACGCCGGGGGGCCGTCCGCGTTGCCGCCTTGAGTATCTCGACGCGATTTCCCTTCCAGATGTACGAAAAAACGCGAGTCATCACAGCTCCAGCGACGCTGTGGGTCGCACCGGCCCCGGCGCCGGTTACCTTGCCGCCGCAACGGTCCGGTAGCCAGGCAGCGGCTCGCCGCCTGCCGCGGCGCGGCGGCGAAGACGAATTCAAGGGGCTGCGTGAGCGCGTACCGACCGATTCGCCCTCACGCATCCATTGGCGGCGATCGGCCACGGTCGGTCGGCATCTGACCAAGGAGTTTACGGCCGAGATTGACGCGGGCTTTCGGCTCGAGTTGCGGGCCGGCATTGACCGTGCCGAATTCGAGGCGGCCTTGGCCGAGACCGCCGGCTGGCTGGACGCGGCCGTGCATGCCGAGCGTTCGCTTGACCTGGTGATTGGGGCCGATGTGCAGGCCTTGTCGGGATCCGAGGGCTGGCTGCGTGGAATGCTGATTTTGGCTCGCTTGCGCCGCAGCGAAACGCCGCCCGGCGTGCCGGCGCTGCGTGTCGAGGCGCGAGCGTGACGTTTCGTCGTTTTTTGATGGTGACCGTCTACGGCATCGTTCTGTGCGGCTGGGGTGCAATTTGGATCAGCGAGCGGATCCACCCGATTCTGATGATCGCTGCCCTCGCGGCCATCCTTGTCGGGATCGTTGCCGACCGTCGCGGGCGGCATCCGCTCAAACCGAGTTGGAACCGGCTGCTGCTGGTGCTCGGTATAGCCATCGCGCTGGCGGACTGGCGGTTGGGCACGCGATCATGGTTTTTGGCGATCGTCCTTCTGCTCGTGTACGTGTCTGCTGTGCGCGCGCTCGCGCCCAAGGCCAACCGTGATCTGCAGCAGATGATCGGGCTGGCCTTCCTGCAACTGCTGGCGGCCAGCGTGCTCACGGCTTCGGCGGCGTATGCGCTGTTCTTTTTGGTGTTTTTCATCCTGGTGCCGTTCGCGTTGCTGGCGGTGACCGTCAAGGCCGAGTTCGAGGGCGAGACCGATATTCTGCGCGGCCGGGTGGCCGAAGGTGGCGAGGTGTCTGTGCCGCCCGGCGCGGACCGGCTGCTTGCCAGTGGCGCGATTTTCGCTATCTTGATGGCGCTCGGCATGACGATGGTCATCACCGTGCTGTTTTTTCTGGCGTTTCCGCGGCTTTCGACGGGCACGTTTCAAGGGCGACTCGCCCTCGATGTGGCCGTATCCGGCTTATCCGACGAGGTTCGGCTGGGTTCTTATGGGACGATTCTCGAAGACCCCGGTCCGGCGGCGCGCATTGTCTGGCTGGAAGGCCGGCCGCCAGCACCTGGCGACGTCTACCTGCGAGGTATGGCGCTGGACCACTTCGACGGCGCCGTCTGGCGCGCCAGTGGCCAAACGCAGCGCATCTACTCGACCGAGGGGACCTTCGGCGAGCGCGGAAACGGCGCTACCCATCGGGTACGGATCTTTCTGGAGGACATCGGCACCGCGATTTTGCCGGTGATTCCGATCAGCCGGCGATTGGAAATCCCCGATCGTTTTTTGATTGTCGACGACTTCGGCGGGTTTCAGCGGCCAAATCGCACCGGCCCGTATCGTTACGAAGTCGATACCCGGGTTGGCGACTACCTGTCTGCACGTGTGGAATGGGCCGATCTGGCAGCATTCCCGCCGTTGCCACTCGATCTTGCACCGATCGCCGAACTGCCCGCGGCGGCGGGCCTGCCGACCGAGGTGGCGGCGCTTGTTTCCGGGCCGACCTTGGCCTGGGTGCCCGATTTGCTGGCGCGGCTGAGCGGATTTCGCTACACCCTGGAGACTCCGACGGGCGCCGATCCGCTCACAGCGTTTTGGCGGCGGGGCGCGGGCCACTGTGAACTTTTTGCGACGACACTGGCGCTTGCTTTTCGTGCGGCCGGTATCCCGGCGGTCGTCGTCAATGGCTTTCGCGGCGCCGAGTGGATGGACGACGAGGAGTACATGCTCGTGCGTCGCCGCAACGCCCACTCCTGGATCGAGATCTACCACCCCGACTTTGGCGGCTGGCTGCCGCTCGATCCCACCCCCGGCCTGGAGTATCGGCCCGGTTGGACGGCCCGCCTCACCGAAGCCTTTCAGCGAAGCGTCGACGGCTTTCGACTGTGGTGGCTCGACCGGGTCGTCGAGTACGACCTCGATACACAGGCGCAGGTCGTCAAGGCGGCACGGCGCGCCGGTGGCGGCTTTGAAGGGCGGTTGCGCGGCTGGTCGCGCGACCTGCAGGCCTTTGTGGCCGGGGTTTCGCGAGGACTACTGGCGGCCTTGGGTCTCGGGATGGCCGTGCTGGCAGCCATGGTTGTACGCCGCCTGTGGGGCCGGCGCCGACGGATTGCCGCGGTGGCGGCGGGAACCGGCGACACGCCGCGCTGGCTGCGGCCGCTTCTGCGGGAGATCGAGCGCCACATGGGTCCTCGGCCGCCGGGGCTGCCACTCGACCGTTGGCTGGCTGGACTCGAGGATTTGCCGGAGTCCCCTGCGTTACGGCGGTTTGCGGCGCGCTACGGTGTTTGGCGCTTCGGCGAGGGCGGGGCCGACGGGGATCTCAGGCGAGAGGCGCGTCGCCTGCGCCTACGGCTGCGCGACATGCGCCGAGTGCGCTGAGCACGGTTGTTGCGTAGGCACCGGGCGGGAGACTGAAGGAGAGCTGCACACCGTCTGCAGTGGATGCGCCGCTCACCTCGGTCGGAAATACCCACAGCGGTCGCCTTGCGCCCCACAAACGCCGCCGCGCCGCCGCACGGGTAAACGCGTCGCGTTGCCAACCGGCAGCCGCCAACACGGCGGCCTCGCGGGCACCGGCGCCACCGCGCGGCCAGTCCATGCGCGCACCAAAAAGTGGGCCTGTGGCGATGCCGCCGACAGCGCGCCCCCGCGGCAGTGCCAAGCCCGCGGCCGGGTGCCAGACCAAATCGCCCGGCTCCTCGGGCCGGCCGGCTGCCAACCAATCGGCCAGCACCGCGTCGAAGCGGTCGGCCTGCCACGCGTTCAGCCATAAAGTACGCAGCGCGCGGTCCGCCGACGGGACCGGACGGCCGGCCAAGAGATCACCACCGCGCGCGGCGTTGTCGCCGTCGCCGCCGCGGCGCTGTTCGCCGAAGGCATTCGGTACGCCCTGCCGCGTGAGATGTGCGACCCACGCGTCAAGCCCGGACGTATCGGCGCCGCGCAGGCGCAATTCAAAACGATTGGCTTCATGCATTCCGAGTCGCAGCGGATCGCCGGCGCGCCGCCGCTCAAGCAAGGTGAGGTTGTTGGGCCACGGCGCGTCATCGCGGGGCGTCGGCAGGCTAAACCACTGGCTGCAGACCGCCTGCTTGTCTTTGCGTCCGCTGCGCCGGATGTCGCGCGGTACCAGATTCCAAGCCGCCGCGAGCGCCGCGATGACCTCGTCGGTCGTCATGCCGCGCCGTTCGATGTGCAGCCACAGCCAATCGCCGTTCGGCGACTCGGTGGGTGGCCGCATGCGTTCGCGGACGATGAAGTCCTCGGGCACGGTTTTGTAGATGCCGCCCAGTGGCGCCAGGGGCGGCGTCACACGGCCTCCAAAATCAAAAAGACCTCGCGGTTGCCCTGTCGGCCCGAGATGCCGGCCGGTACCTCGCCGCGAACGGCAAAGCCTTGTTCGGCCGCGGCTTCACGGACCATAGCGACCGCCGCGGCGATTTCGGTTTCGTCACGTACCACGCCGCCGCGCCCGACACGGCCTTTGCCCAGCTCAAACTGCGGTTTGACGAGGACAATGGCGCCGCCGCCCTTACGTAGCGCGGCCCGGAGGGGCGGCAAGAGCAAACGTACCGATATGAACGAAACGTCCATGACGGCATAGTCGAAGTCGCCGCCATCGCTGGATGCGTCCCAGTGCCGGAAGTTGGTCCGCTCAAGGCAGCGGACGCGCGGGTCGTTGCGCAGACGCGGATGAAGCTGCCCGTGCCCGGTATCGACGGCCCAGACCTCGGCGGCGCCATCTCCAAGCAAACGCTCGGTAAACCCGCCGGTCGAGGCGCCGACATCGAGACACCGGGTGCCGTGCAGTGGCCAGGCCGCCGCGGCCAGTGCGGGTTCGATCTTTTCGGCGCCGCGTCCCACGAAGCCGCGGTTGGCGCGGCGGATTTCGAGCCGGGGCAGATCGTCGGCCGCAATCAGGTCACTGGCCTTGGCCACGCGACGGTCGCCGATCCAAACTTCGCCGGCGCCGATGAAGCGTTGGGCTTGGTTGCGGGATTCGGCGAGGCCACGGTTGACCAGCGCGACGTCGGCGCGCGGGCCGCGGCTCACGCCATGCGCCCGGCCGTCCAGCGGGCCAGATCGGCAAAGCGGGCGGCGTGCGGCGCCGGCAGAGCCGCCGCGGCAGAAAGAGCGGCGGCCAGCTCGGTCTCGGCGGCGGAGCGGGCTCCATTGACACCAAGGAGCCGGGCGTAGGTAGACTTGCCGTCATCGTGGCCGCGATCCTTGTCGCGGGCAGCGCCCGCATCAAGGTCAAGCAGGTCGTCGCGCACCTGATAGAGCACCCCGAGGTGTTCGGCAAAAACGCCCAAAGCGGCGCGCCAAGGGGCCGGCGGCGCCCAGCAGGCGATCGGCGCTTCGAGACTCCAGCGGATCAATGCGCCGGTTTTGCCAGCGTGAATGGCTCGCACGGTCGCCACATCCGTCGCATCGGCAAGGTCAAGGATATCGCCCACCTGACCGCCAACCATGCCGAGGCTGCCGCCGGCCTGGGCCAGGTCGGCGATGACGCCGAGCAGGGCGGTTGGCGGCGCATCGGCAGTGGCAAGTACGGCAAACGCATCGGTGAGCAGCGCATCCCCGGCCAAAATGGCCATGGCCTCGCCAAAGCGGCGGTGCAAGGTTGGGCGGCCGCGTCGTAGTGCGGCGTCGTCCAGGGGTGGCAGGTCGTCGTGAACGAGGCTGTAAGCGTGGATCATCTCGACGGCGCCGGCTAGCGGGTAGGCGGCCTGGGCCGAAACGCCAGCGAGCCGGGCGGCCGCCATTACAAGGACGGCCCGAAAGCGTTTGCCGCCGCCGTGCAAGGCCTCGGCAGTGGCTTCGTGCAGGCGTGGATGAACGGGACGATCGGCCAGGCGCGCCGCCAGCCAGACCTCAAAGTCGGCGAGCGGAAAGTCGCCCGCGGGTGCGTGGGTCAAGCGGAGGCGCTGTCCACTGGCGCCGGGGGCAGAAGGATCCGATGGCAAAACGGGCAGGTGATCATCTCGTCGTCGCGCAGAATGCGATTGAACGTCTGTGGCGGCAATTGTCGCCGACAACCGGTGCAGGCGCCCTTGACCGCATGCACGAGCACCGTGCTGTGCTTGCGACGGACGAGCTGATAACGCGAAAGATGGGGGGCGGTGATTTTTGCTGTTTCGGCGGTGCGCTTGGCTTCGTACTCGCTGATTGCGGCGTCCAGCCGTGACACTTCACGATCGGCCTCGGCGGTCAATGTATCGAGGTCGTGCCGAACGTGGCTGATTTCTTCTTCGGCGGCGGCTATGTCCGCCTCGACAATTTCGAGTTCTTGCAGCACGCGCACACTGGATTCTTCGGCGTCGTACTTGGCTTTTTTGCTGATGCCAACTTCACGAAGGAGCGCTTGGTACTCCCGGTTGGTCTTGATCTCGCGGATGTGTTTTTCGTAGGTCTGGATGTGGTCGAGTTCTTCTTTGATCTCGAGCTGCAGGCGGTCTCGCTCCATCTGCAATGCCGTGCGGCGATCGGTATGCGCCTGCAGCCGGGCTTCATATTCGTTGAGTGCGTCGCGGCGGGTCTGTATGGCGGCCGGCCATCGCTCGCGCTCGTTGCGCAGCCCTTCCAACGTGCGATCGTAGTCCTGTACGGCGAGTAGCGGCTGCAACTGAAGCGATATCGACGTGCGCGTCATAGATCGAGGGTCCCTCCTTTGGGGTCGAGCCGTGTGGGCCCACCTGGATTCGAACCAGGGACCGACCGGTTATGAGCCGGCTGCTCTGACCGCTGAGCTATAGGCCCGATCCGATCCATACCATTGTACCAGAACTGCGATTGGTGGCAATCGGGCCGGTTTGCGCCCCCCGGCGTCACTGACAGCCAGCCGTGAATTCGTACTCGAGCGTGCCGAGGCGCTGCTCGTCGGGATCCGAACCGTCACGGGTGTTCACCTGTAAGAGCCAGACGCCTTCTTCGAGTTGCGGGCTGGGGAAGGCGCCATATAGCTGGCGCGGCTGATCGATGCGGTTGGTCTGGTAGGTCTGCTGAAACACCAGCCACGGGCTTTGCAGGCGCGGTGCAACCGTGGCGTCGGCCGTCGGGATTTCGCCGCAGGGGACCTGCCAGAACTGATAGCGATAGAGCAGGCCCGAGGCGTCTTCGGGGGCCAGAATCTCGAACGGCAAGATGGCGCCGGCATTCGTTCGCACAGGACCCGTGGGGGTCAGCAGTGCGGCTGCCGCCGTGGTCTGCAGGGTCTCGACACCGAGCCGGAACACGGCGGAACGTTCGGTCCACTCGAGGATCGGCGACAGCAGCCGGCCGCGGTTGACCTGCGCCCGGACGCGCCAGTAGTACACGCCTTCTTGCAGGTTGGGGCCGGTGCCTACTTGGGTTGGATTGCTGGGGTCAATGCCGATTGCTGAAGTGTTGACGCTCGTCGTGTTGACGTTGAGCGAAAACAGGATCCGCCGGAAGTCACGGAAGTCCGAGATCTCGAGGTTGTACTGGCTCGCGTTGTCGAGTTCGTCCCAGTCGAAGACCGGGTTGGGATTGTCGTCGTAGAAGTCGTCAATCGGAGTCAGCAGCGCTGGCGCGTCGGTAGACCAGACGCGAATGCGCACTTGGTAAGGTTCCGGATCATAGGGGATGACGATCTGCTCGCCGGTTGGCGTCGTGCCGTCGGTGGGCGCCGTCGTGCCGACGACCGGCTTCGGCGGCGCAGCATTGCGGCCGAGGTAGAGCTCCTGGCCAGCGACGACGCTCGAGCCTTGCAGCGTCCGTTCGACGGCCACGGCGATCGGGTACCCACCCTGCCCGACGCGGGCGATCAGGCCGTCGCTGCCGTAGGTCGGCAACGGAGCGCGGTCGTCGGGCAGCGGGCTGCCGCCGGCAAAGTTGCCGCTTCGGGTAGAGGGTACCAGCTCGAGGAGGCGCCCCGGTTCGAGCGTCAACCCGGTGGCAATCCAACGGGCATCCACCGGTACCGAGACGGTCCGTTCTTCGAGCAAGGTCCGCCCAGACACGTTCTCGGCCTCGGCGGATTCTTCGCGACCACAGGCCACCGTGATCAGGGCCAAGCCGGTCAAGAGGGCGTAGTGCGGCAGCTTACTCATAATCGAACCTCAGCTTGAGATCGCGCAGGACGGGCGATTCGGCTCCGCCACGCAGGGTCGCTCGCCAGCGGATGGTGTTCGCATTCGGGCTGAAGTCACGGATGCTGCAGCAGTTGAACGCGGCGAATGAGCCGCCATCGGCGCTGACCTCAAATTGGATATCGCCCGAAAAATCGACGGTATCGAACTTGAGCGCCCGAATCGGCTGGCCGCTACGTGGATTGAGCGGCGTACTCTGGATGAAGGCGGCCGGCACGAAGACGACCTGCCCAATCGGCGCGATCAGGCGGATCGAGAAGAGCGTGAGCAGGAACAGGGTTTCCAGAATGAACAGCAGGCGCAGGTCGGCCAGCACGTCGGGCTGCACCCGC
>CAZUAB010000057.1:12875-14414 GCA_964617795.1 uncultured bacterium | reverse complement strand
CTGCCGCATAAGCCGCAGCACACGTGCCTTGGAAGTCCGTACGCCGCGAACACGATGGCGCGCCCAGACCTTGCGATGCCCCTCACCGTGAAACCCGTGATCGGCGATTTCGCGGCGGATCGAGGCCAGCAGCAAATCGTCGGACCAGATGCCCCGTTGCGGACCCCGCTTACGCGGCGAGGGCACAGCGGACGGCGTCGGCCGCTGCCGCGCGTAGTAGCTCGCGCGGGGCACCTCCCACAGGTCGCAGACGCGGCGCACACCGTAAGCCCGTCGTGCGGAAATCGATGTGCAGCCGCTCAAGGCTTCGATTTCCGCATCGTAAAACCCGCGGCACGTCCCCGCAAGATGCGGTTGCCCTCTTGCAGAATCTCGTTGTCCATGATCGCCTCGACCAGCTTCTTCTCCAGCAGCCGAATCTTTTCGTCACGATCGTCGCCGGCGCGGCTTTTGAGCGCTGCCTGCCCGGCCGCCAAGAACTCGTCTCGCCACACCGACAGGGTCGCCGCCGTTACTCTCAACTCGCGCGACAGCATCTCCAACGACTCGCCGCGCAGCAGACGAAGCACAGCCTCCGTCTTGCGCCGCGCCGTGAAACGCCCGCGCTCGCCGGCCCCGGCTACGGTCGCCCTACGGTCGCCCTACGGTCGCCCTACGGGCGCCCTCCGCAGGGCCGGACAATCCTGCTTTCTCTACATCTTTGGCTGACATTCCGTCACCTCCTTCGGGGATTCATGATCCCCCAATTGGGTGTCCAGGAAAATCGTGGGGCGTGCCAAAGGCCAGTTCGTCTCCCCCAAAAAAACCCACCCACAGCCGCCGAGGCATTCTCAGCCAGCGTGGTGCGATACCATCATTTGGCCTTTGTGTTTTCGCGGAGGGTTTTCATCGCGCCGCCCCAGGCGACAAGTTGGTCTAGCATATCATTCAGCGATTTTTGATGACGCTCGTGGGGCGTGAATTCGCTCATGTTTTTGAAGTCCGTGAAAAGCGAAAACATCACCTGACTGCGGACGTGAGCCATTTGCAACTCGCTTGCGACCAGCCTGAGTTGTTCCACCGCCCGCGCACCACCCGCACTGCCATAACTCACGAATCCCGCTGCCTTGTTGTTCCACTCGGCGTAAACAAAATCAAGCGCATTTTTGAGCGCACCCGGCGCGCCGTGATTGTACTCGGGCGTCACAAAAACAAACGCATCGAAAGCCGCAATCTTGGCTGCCCACGCTTGCGTGTGCGGTTTGGAATACTGCCCCATCCCGGCCGGCAATGGCTCATCGAGCAGCGGTAGATTGACCTCTTTGAGATCAACCAGCTCGAACGCGGCATCGCGGCGTTGCTTGGCGATGTCGTAAACCCAGCGCGCGACTGATTCGCCGACGCGACCGGGACGAGTGCTGCCGATAATAACCGCAATTTTTATCATCTGAATGGTCTCCTTCAAACGTTTTCATCTACGATTCACAGAACACGTTCAGTTCGCGAGATACGGCCCGCCAACGCCCTGTTAGCCGCCGCTTACACCCTTGGCGACACGGT
>CAZUAB010000057.1:0-12865 GCA_964617795.1 uncultured bacterium | reverse complement strand
ATAGACGAGGATATTATCATCGAACGCATCAAGTTTATGATTGAAAAGGGGTACTTGTCGATATTGCGCCAGTATGCAAACGCGCGCCGCAGCACGGGGTCGGAAACCCCCGCCTTGAGGTGCCCGACGACATTGGCCACCAGTCGGTTGCGTTGCGTATCGTCCATGACGTCGCGCACCAAGGCGCCGGCCTGGCCGAAGTCGTCATCGTCTTTTCGTAGCGTGTAGGCAGCGCGAGTGAATTCGCCGTCGGCGGCCCAAGTGGCCACCTCGGGATAGCGTTCACTGTCGGCCTTCGGTCCGCCCTTCGTGTTTGGTGCGTACACGGGGTCCGACACGTTCTGAACCCGCATCGCCCCGTCTTTGCTGTAGCTATGCACCGGGCATTGAGGCGCGTTGACCGGGATTTGGTGGTAGTTGACGCCCAGACGGTGCCGGTGGGCATCGGCGTAGGCGAACAACCGCCCCAGCAGCATCTTGTCGGGGCTGACTCCGATTCCCGGCACGAGGTTGTTCGGTTCGAACGCTGCCTGCTCGATCTCAGTATGGTAGTCCGTCGGGTTGCGGTTCAGGGTCAGCCGGCCGACCTCGTGCAGCGGATAGTCGGCGTGCGGCCACACTTTGGTCAAGTCGAAGGGGTTGAAGCGATAGGTCTTGGCGGCCTCGAAAGGCATGATCTGCATATTCAGCGTCCAGCTAGGGTATTCACCCCGCTTGATGGCATCAAACAGGTCACGCCGATGGTAGTCGCCATCGACACCCGCCAGCCGGTCGGCCTCCTCCTGCGTGAGGAAGTCGTTGCCTTGGTCGGTCTTGAAGTGGTACTTCACCCAGAAACGCTCACCCGCAGCGTTGACCCACATATACGTGTGGCTCGAGTAGCCGTCCATGTAGCGCCAGTTCTTTGGGATGCCGCGGTCACCCATCAACCAGGCGACCTGGTGGGCCGACTCGGGCGACAGCGTCCAGAAATCCCACTGCATGTCGTGGTCGCGAAGGCCGTTGTCGGCGCGGCGTTTCTGCGAGCGGATGAAGTGCTGGAACTTCATCGGGTCGCGTAGGAAAAACACCGGCGTGTTGTTCCCCACCATGTCGTAGTTGCCCTCGGTGGTGTAGAACTTGAGCGCGAAACCGCGCGGGTCTCGCCAAGTATCGGGGCTACCACGCTCGCCAGCCACCGTAGAGAACCGGATCAACGTGTCCGTCTTCGTGCCCGGCTGGAACACTGCGGCCTTGGTATAGGCGCTGACATTCTTGGTCACCTCGAAGTGCCCGAAGGCTCCGAAGCCCTTCGCGTGGGGCTGGCGCTCGGCAATCCGCTCCCGGTTGAAGTTGGCCATCTGCTCAATAAGGTAGTGATCCTGCAACAAAATGGGCCCATCGGGCCCAACCGTAAGCGAGTGTTCGTCACTGGCAACCGGGATCCCGGCATCGGTCGTTGTCGGTTTGGGGGCGTCCTTTGTCATGCTGAGTCTCCTTTGTTATTCCGTTTGACCTAAGCGATACGGCCAGCGCAAGAGTCAGCGACGTGGTTTTCCCATATTCGCTGCCGTGCCTTGCTGGACACCGATCGCTACCAATGCTTCCTGAAATGAGCGCGCTTTGTCTGTTGCGAATTGGAATACAATGACACCCTGCCATTGCTCGTGAAAATTCGAAGATTCGAAAGAAAGACTCAACACCCCGGCTGTCGGGGTATCGACATACAGATCCACGATCTTGGGATCTTCAACAGATATATTGATCTGACGCTTCCCGTAGGTATAGCACGCCACCCGCACCTTTGTGACCGCAAGCCAACCAGAAAACCCTTCGATACGGCGGAGATATCGTTTTCCGGGCCCATTGGCATGCTTCGTTACGAATCTTCCGCCAATGCCTTCATCGAGAACAACAATTCCCTCCCGCTCAAGTGCCGAACACATTTTCTTTGGAACAGAACCAATTCCAAATAGCCGATAAAGGATTGTCTTCTTCATGATGTTTGCACTGCCACCCAAGTCGATCCTAATGGAATAAAGGGGCAGTGTCAAGGGGGACGCCGCGAAAAAAACGGCCAAATGTGACCAAGCGGTCTCCCAACGGCCTATTGGAAACTTCAGCCTATTGGAAAACCCGGCACCGCCTGCCAGGCCGCCTGCACCGCATCCTCGCCGTGCAGGCGCTCGAGGCGGCGTACCGTGAAGTGGCCGTGGGCGACGGTCAGCAGGTGGTCGGCGAAGGCGGCGTTGACGGCGGCGCCACCGATTGCGCCAAGGACCGGCAGGCCTTGGGCGGCGATTTTTTGGATCAGCCGCCCGGCAAAACGGTCTGCGACGCGGGCGGCCAACCGCACACCGAACGAGCCGCCGCTGCCCACAAGGCCGGCAGCGGCTCGACGGACGCCGATCGTCAGGCCGGCGCGTACGGCGAAGTAGCCCGATTCGGCGGCATCGTCGCCAAGTTCGTGCCCACCGAGTGCAAAAACCTCAAGGCAGGCCTCGCGCACCGCGGGGTCGCGAAGATCCTCGCCCTCGGCGCGTGCGACGTCACCGATGGCGCGCAGCAGAATCACCGTAGAAAGCGGCAGTTCGATGATCAAACCTGGCCAACCAAAGGCGCCGCCGACCGCGCCGGCGGCGGCGGCAAGGCGGCGGTGCAGGGCCGGAGACGCCTCACGGGCAGCCGCGTCGGCGTTCAGCGTGTGCCAGGCCAGGTCGGCCAACCGATCGAGCACAGCCTCGACCAACGCACGCAGGCGCCGCTCGACAAACGGCGGCAGTGCAGAGGCCACCAGTTCGACCGGGCGACCAGCAACGGTGGCCAGCCGCAGCGTAAAGCTATCGTGTTCGAGCTCTGCCTTGGCGGCGGCCAGTTCGCCGAGTTCAGCTGGTGACAGCGACGTCAACCGCCGTGTCCTTCGGTGTGGTACTGCGCCCGAATCCGCCGCCGCACCTGCACAAAACGCAGCATGCCGAGCAGTGCAAAGAAGAACCCGAACGCCAAACCCACCGTGCCCCAGCGAACCCCTTCGAGAGTCGGCGACAATTTCATCACCAGAATACCGGCGCCGGCCAGCCCCAAAGCGGTACGCATCCAAGCCAGCAACGTCCGCTCGTTGGCCAGTTCGGTGCGAACAAAGGCGAGGCGATCACGTTCCGTATCGGCCATCTCAAGGCCCCCCCGCCGGTGCCGTGGCGCCCGGTGCGTACTCGGGATGGGCTTCGAGCAGGCGTTCGAGGCGCTCGCGCATTTCGGGCGGCGTCTGCACCGACAGTTTGAGGCCGGCACGGTAGGTGTTTATCGCTGCTTCCCAGCGCTCCAAGCGTTCCTGCGCCTCGCCGCGCATCAGATACAGCGCGGGCTGCTCGGGCTCGACCTCGAGGCCTCGGTCGACCGCCGATAGCACGTTGTACCAGTCGCCTGCCGCCAAGCGCCGTCGTACGTCGGTCTCGTAGGCGCGGACCAGCAGGGCGCGCGTGCCTTCATACTCGAGACCGGCCAGCCGCCGTACCTTCTCGAGCGACTCGGCCGCCTCATTCGGTCGCCCGGCTTCGAGCAGCGTCAGCCCGATCCAGTAGTGGCCATCGGGGCTGCGCGGTTCCAGTTCCACGACACGCGCCCAGAGCTCCTGCGCCGCCCCGTAGTCCTTGGCCGCGATTGCCGCCGCGGCCAGCGCCCGCAGGTTTTCGAGCCGCCGCTCATAGACGTCCTTGTAGCCACGTCGTTCCGCATCGATACGGTCGGCCCAGGACACCGCATCCGCGTGCCGCTTCTCGGCTTGGGCAACCACAAGCTGGCCGTAGGAGGCCTCCAGCGAGGGGGCATACTTGAGACTGTTGTCATAGGCGCCGCGCGCCAACGCATATTGGCGGCCGGCCGCGTAACGGTCACCGATCTTGACGTAGATATCCGCCAGATAGAAGCCCGTCTCACGGTAGGACGGGTCCAAATCGTGTACGCGGAAAAAGGCCTTGAGCGCATCCTCCCAACGTTCACGCTGAAAGCGGATCTCTCCGAGTGCGTACCACGGGTCCGGGTTGCGATCGAGGCGGCGGGCGGCGCGTTCGGCATAGATCTCGGCGTTGGCTAGGTCACCGGCTGTCCAAGCCGCCTTCATAGCGGCCACGTATGCCTCACCCGCCAGCGCCTCGGCCTCAGGGCGGCCGGGTGCCGTCGGCGCCTCCCACGGCTCAAGAATCTTGGTCGCCTCCAGGGGTTCCTGCGTACCAATCAGCGCCCGCGCGTAATCCAACGAGGTGTCGCGCTCCTTGGGAAAGGCGCGCCAAGCCGTACGCAGCAACGGTACGGCTTGTTCGTGGCGCCCAACGGCAACCAGAGCGCGGCCGAAATCGCGGCTGGCCGGCGGGTCGCCCGGCAGCAGCGCTGATACGTGGCCGTACCAGACAGCCACATCGTCCTTGCGGGTTTCGGCGGCCGCAACCTTGGCCGCGGCGCGCCATGTCGTGACGAACTCGGTTTGCGTGCCGAGCGATGCATCGAGGCGCCGCACGGTCAGGTAGTGCTCACCGGCACGCTCCGGCTCGCCCGCCTTGGCGAAGCCGCGCGCCAGATCGAGCGTTGCCGGTGCCTGATACGCGCCGCTGACGGCGGATTGTTCGAGCAGCGGGCGCGCTTCGAGCCACCGGTTCTGCATGAACATGGCGTGCCCCAGCCGGAACGTGCCCTCGGGATCATCCGGCATCAGCTCGAGCAGGCGGCGCGCCCGCGCCTCGGCGATCGGATGCCGCCCCTTGCGATCGGCATCGACCGTGCCTTCGCGCAACAGACCCTGAAGCCAGTCGCGGGCATCCAAGTCGTCGTTGCGCTGCAGATAGGCCTCAGCATCCGGGATGGCCGCGTCGAGATTGGCCAGTACACGATGCCCCTCCGAGCGCACGCGCCAAGACGACGGCCAGGAAGGGTCGCGGGCCACGGCCTCGTCGGCCAGTGTGACGGCCTCGGCTGGCTTGGCTGCCAAAACCTGCCGCGCCCAACCCGCCAACGACTCGGCCAGCGGCCGCCCTGTTCGACCGTGCAGAGCGGGCGCCTTGGCCCAGACGATACGAAGGGCAGAAGCGGCCTCGGGGTATTTTTTCAGCGCCAGCAGCGCCTGGCCGTAACGGAACCGCACGTCCTGGCTGTCAGGGCGTACCTCAAGGGCACGAGCGTAGTGCTCTTCGGCGCGCACCCAGTCGGCGCTCAGTGTGGCCTCGTCGCCCAATCCCACACGAGTCTCGAACAAGAGCGTCGCATAGGTGGCATCGCCCGGCGTGGCTGTGTACAGTGGCTCGGCCAATGGCAGCGCCTCGGCGAAGCGCAGTTGGTTGGCGAAGCTACGGCTGAGCGCAAAGTTGACCTCGGCGTCGTCCCTGACAAAGTCCCGGTGCCGCACGAGTAGGCCGATCGCCTCGACATCATTGCCACCGCGATGCGACGCCAGACCCTCGGCGCGGGTGATGGCACGGATGCGGCGAACCGCCTCGGCATCGCCGGCCACAAGGCCCAGCAGACTCTCGGCGTGCGACAGCGCATCGAGCGGTCGCTTGAGATGATCGTCGAGCACGCGTGCCGCACCGCGGTGCGCAACCACCGGATCGGCACCGCGGGCAAGGCCGTCACGGAAGGCGGCAACCGCCTCGCCATAACGCCCGGCGGCCTCTTCGGCCTCGCCCAGCGACAACAAGATCGCCACCAAGCGATCGTCGTAGGCAAAGGCTTCGCGCAGGGTCCGGGCGGCCTCGGCGGGGCGCCCCTCGTTCAGTTCCGCACGGCCGATCAGATGACCGGCCTCCGCCTGTGCCGTCCGCAGGCCAGGGTAATCGGCGCGCCGCAATTCGAGCGGCCCCAACACGGCGCGCGCCTCGCGACCCTTGCCCTGCCGAATGCGCGCCAGTGCACCACTGAACTGCGCATCGTCCCACTGCGGATCAAGCTCGACGGCACGAAAGAAGCGATGCTCGGCCGCGGCCCAGACCTCGGCTCGAAAAGCGACAAGGCCCCAGCCGTAATAACTGCGCGATTGCACCATCAAGGCGTCACGCTGCACATCCGGAAACTCGGCCGCCGCGGTGGCGGCGCGAATCGAATCGAGCCAGCGCTCAAGATTCTGGTAGGCCACGGCCAGAAGCGTTAGCGCAGATGCCTCGAAGGTGGGATCGGCTTTGGCCGTATTGAGAGGCGTAAGAGCATCGGCCGGGCGGTTTTCGGCCAAACGCAGGCGCCCCAACACCAGATGCGCCTCGGTGTCGCGCGGACCGCGCTTGAATGCTTCATCGAGGTCCTGCTGGGCGCCGGGTAGAAGTCCCAGATCGACGCGCTTGTTTGCCCGTGCAGTGAACGTCCGCACAAGTGCATCACGGGACGCGGCCGCACCGAGTCTTTCTGCTTCGAGAAAAGCCAAAATAGCCTTGTCGAGGTTGCCTTCGCCGACATTGGCCCAACCAAGGCCCAGCCAGGCCTCACGATCGTCGGCCTTAAGATCGATCACCCGCTGCCAGAAATACACCGCCTCGACGGTGTTGCGCTCTTGGGCCCGTGCCGACGCGAGGCGCGCATACGTCTCGGCCAACGCATCGGTGATCGCGGCGTCGCCAGGTGCATTTTGCAGGGCGCGCTCAAGCATTTCTTTGGCCTGCACAATGTTGCCCTCGCGCAAAAGCTGCAACCCGAGGGCGCGCGGATCGTCAACCTGTCTGAGCCAGCGACGATCAATGTCCTCCTGTGCGGCGGCGCCAAACGGCGCCGTAACGGCGGACAGCAGCGCAAACGACATGGCGAACAAATGGCGTTTCATTGAGGCTTTCAGGGTACCAGATCGCACGACCAGCGGGCTTTCCCCGCCCATGCGCGGTACAATTTTCCCATGACTGTTCACGCCTACATTGTCGAACGTGCCGATGCGGCCGGGCTGCTGCACTTGGCGACACGTCTGCTCACCGACGCCGCGCTCGGCCACACACCGCGCGTGCTGCTCCGGATGGGTGCTACGATCTGGCTGCGTGACCCAGCCGTTTGGCCAGCCCTCGATGCGGACGAGGCCGCCTGGCTGCGCGCCCAAGAATACCCCGATTTGGCGACCTTCTGGGCGGATACCTTGCGTACCGCCGAGGTCACGCTGCACGTCTGCACGGGTTCGCGTGACTTGTTTGCCGCTGACGCCCCAGCGCGCAGCGCCCAAGCGGATTCGCTGATTGGATTTTTGGCCGACGCCGAAGCGGATGGGGCCACAATTCACTGGCTTGGCTGACCCCACCGAGCCGCCTCAGACCGGTACGGAGACCGCTTCCAGCACCTGCTCGAGCAGGGACTCTTGCACGGGGCGAAGTCCATGCGTATCAAAGCTCATGCCAGCCGGAACCAGACGGTGCGCCAACACCTCGCGCGCCACGGCATGCACGTCGTCAGGCTGAACGTGGCGGCGCCCGTCGATCCAGGCATGGGCCCTTGCGACTTGCGCCAACGCCAGGCTACCGCGCGGGCTGATCCCCAACGCCAGATCGGGATGCCGCCGCGTGGCCTGCGCAATGGCGACAATGTAACGCGCCACGTCCTCGTGCAGCGGCAGCGCCGCAACCTCGGTCTGCGCTGCCAGAACATCCGCCGGCGCCAGCCGTGACGGCACATCGACGAGTCCGGTCCCGTATCGACCACCGGCAACCATGTCGACCTCAGCCGCTTCATCGGGGTAGCCGAGGCTGATCCGCATCAAAAAGCGGTCGAGTTGGCTCTCGGGAAGCGGGAACGTGCCGACCTGCTCGACGGGGTTCTGCGTCGCCAACACGACGTAGGGACGCGGCAGCGGCCGAGCTTCACCATCAATTGACACCGCGCCCTCGGCCATGGCCTCAAGCAGTGCGCTCTGGGTCTTGGGTGTGGCGCGATTGAGCTCGTCGACCAGCAACACCTGCGCAAAAATGGGCCCGGGATGAAACACAAATGCACGGGCCTCGGGATCGAAGACGCTGACCCCCAGAAGATCGGCCGGCAGGAGGTCCGAGGTCATTTGCGCGCGTCGGAACTCCAGCCCGCAGACGCGGGCCAGCGCCAGCGCCAGCGTCGTCTTGCCGATACCGGGGATGTCCTCGATCAGCAGGTGACCGCCAGCGAGCAGGGTAAGCCACGCGGAACGGGCGCCGGCCGGATTGCCGCGATACACATCGCGAACGGCCATCTCGGCAGCCAGCACGGCGTCGCGAAGCTCACTCATGCGCCGGCGCGCTTCAATTCGGGATGGCGGCCCAGCCAGACGACCAGGTCGTCGTAGCCGCCGACGTGCTCGTCACCGTACCAAATCTGCGGCACGGTATTGCGGCCAGCCCGCGCACGCAGCTCGATACGTGCGGCGTCATCGCCGCTCACGTCGATTTCCTCATAGGAAAGCCCATGTCGCTCAAATAGCTTCTTGGCTGCCCGGCAATACGAGCAGTAATCCGTGGTGTAGAGGCGAAAAAACGGCTTGTCCATGTGGCGACTCCTTACCCTTCTTCAGGCTATCAGGAACACCACCTGGTCGTCGCCCGAGTATCTGCCAAAACCTACTGGTTCATGTTGTTGAGAAAATCGGCATTGGACTTGGTCGACTTGATCTTGTCGATCAAAAACTCCATCGCCTCGATCGTCCCCATCTGCGTAATCACCTTGCGTAGAATCCACATCCGGTTGAGCGTCTCGGGAGCGAGCAACAACTCCTCCTTGCGGGTGCCGCTCTTCTGGACATCGTAGGCCGGGAACACGCGCCGATCGGCCAAGCGCCGGTCGAGGTGGATTTCCATGTTGCCGGTCCCTTTGAATTCCTCAAAGATGACTTCGTCCATACGGCTGCCGGTATCGATCAGCGCCGTACCGATGATCGTCAGGCTACCGCCGTCTTCGAGGTTACGGGCGGCACCGAAAAAGCGCTTCGGCTTGTGCAGGGCATTGGAGTCGAGGCCCCCCGACAGCACCTTGCCGCTCGACGGTACGACGGCATTGTAGGCGCGAGCAAGCCTTGTGATCGAGTCGAGCAAGATGACCACATCACGACCATGCTCGACGAGCCGCTTGGCCTTCTCGATGACCATTTCGGCCACCTGCGTGTGTCGCTGTGCAGGTTCGTCGAATGTCGAGGCCACCACCTCACCGCGCACGTTGCGCTGCATGTCGGTGACCTCCTCAGGACGCTCGTCGATCAGCAGGACGATCATGTCGACGTCGGGATGGTTGGCGGTGATCGCCTTGGCGATGTTCTGCAGCAGCACCGTTTTGCCGGTGCGCGGCGGGGCCACGATCAGCGCCCGCTGCCCCATCCCGATCGGCGCCACCAGGTCGAGTACGCGTGTCGAAAGCTCGTCCGGGTCGAAATCCAGATTGAACTTGCGATCCGGATAGATGGGCGTCAGGTTGTCGAAGAGGATTTTGTTGCGGTTGCGCTCCGGCACCTCGCCATTGATGCTTTCGACCTTGAGCAGGGCGAAGTAACGTTCGGCCGGCTTGGGTGGCCGGATAAGCCCCTTGATGCTGTCGCCCTTACGCAGATTGAAGCGGCGGATTTGGCTGGGGCTGACGTAGATATCATCCGGCCCGGGCAGGTAGTTGTAGTCCGCACTGCGCAGGAACCCGTAGGCATCGGGCAGTACTTCGAGCGTCCCTTCGGCACGCACGGCGCCCTCGCGGGCCATGTGCGCCGTCAGCACGGCGAATATCAGCTCTTGTCGGCTCAGGCCACCGTAGTTCTCGACGCCCAGCGTCTCGGCCAGCCCGGCCAGATCGTTAATGCGGCGATGCTTGAGTTCGGAGAGGCTGAGGATCTCGGATCCTTCAGGTACGACGTAATCCTCTTCTTCCGCCTCAATATCGGCATCTGAAGGCATGCCCGCACGTGATCGGTTGTAATTGGGATTGTGGTTACCGCGCTCGGGGCCGCCGCTGCCGCTACGCCGCTTACGGCTGCGACCACGCGGCTTGCCGCCGCTGCTTGGATGACGGTCGCGACCGCCATCGCTGCCTTGCGGCCGCGGGTTGGGATCCGAGGGGGGAGTGGGAGACGGGGCGGGATTGTCGGACATGGATGACTCGCGTTGTGCGGGTGGAAAACGCAGGACCAGGGAACGGGGGGAGCGGGTCACGGCGTGTCGACGGCGTGCCGCAGGTTGTATGGTGGGCAGCCGTCTGGGGCTGAACCCTACCGTAGCGTATCCGTGGGCAGGTGCTACGGCGCAAGCCGGACGGCCCGCGCTTATTTACTCTAATCCTTGCGGGGGGGGGTTGTCAAATCGCCGCCGCTCGGCTTGATTGCTGCATCCAGGCGCGCCCGGAGCTCTTCGACCTCGGCAAACAATTTCGTGACCAGCGCATCCAGTGGATCCTGCAGGTTGCCGTGATCTAGGGCGTCTCCACCTTGCAGGCCGCGGCGATGCACCACGCGTGCGGGCACACCGACAAGCGTGCTGTGTGGCGGCGCATCGGCTACGACGACAGAACCCGCACCGATCCGCGTGTGATGGCCAATCGTCACAGGCCCCAGCACCTTGGCACCAGCACCGATGACCACGTCGTGCTCGATGGTCGGGTGCCGCTTGACCTTGTCGAGGCTGGTGCCGCCCAGCGTAACGCCATGGTAGAGCAGCACATCGTCGCCGATTTCGGCCGTTTCGCCAATTACGACGCCCATGCCGTGATCGATGAACACGCATCGACCGATGCGCGCACCGGGGTGGATCTCGACTCCGGTCAAAAAACGCGAGCAGTGAGAAACGAAGCGGCCGGCCAAGTGGAAATGCCGCCGCCACAGGCCGTGGGCGATGCGGTGCAGCAAAATGGCGTGGACACCCGGATACGCAAGGAGGATCTCGGCCAGCGAACGCGCAGCAGGATCACGACGAAACGCCACGCGCACATCGTCGCGCAGGCGGGCCAAGCGCCCGGTCGAGGCCACGCTCAAGCCCCGGCGTGCGTCTGCAGGCCGCGCTTCTGCAGGGCTCCCCGAACAATATCAAGCAACTCGTCGTGGCGAATCGGCTTGGTCAGAAAATGATCGGCGCCGGCCGTTCGGCAGCGTTCTTCGGTCGCGTCATCGCCCTTCGAAGTCACCACGATGACCGTTACCTCGCGCGTATCGGGCGCCTGGCGCAGGAATCGCGTCAGGACATCGCCGTTCATCTGCGGCATGACAAGGTCGCAGACGATGATATCGGGTTGCTCGCTGCGGGCGAGCGCCAGCGCCTCACGGCCGTCACGGGCCTTGATTACGTCGGCGCCGGTACGCTTGAGGAGAATCTCCTCCAGCTTGAGCACGACGTCCATGTCGTCGACGATGAGGATCTTGCCCTTCGCCTGATTGGTCACGATACAGCCTCCCTTGTGGTCCACTGGATTCTAGCAGAGCGTGGGGCCGCGCTCCAATCCGGCGTCAACCTCGTGTAGCATGACGCCATGCCCCGAGAATCCAAGGCCGCACGAACGGTGCGTGCGCGCACGATCGCGCACAGGCTGGCCGACGCCTACCCGCGATCCACTTGTGCGCTGCGCTTTGCCGACCCATTCCAATTGCTGGTTGCCACCGTTTTGTCGGCCCAGACCACGGATGCGGCGGTCAATGCGGCCACTCCGGGTCTGTTCGCTGCATTTCCAAATGCCGCGGCGATGGCTGCCGCACCGGATGGCGCGATCGCAGTCCATATCCGAACCATCGGACTATGGCGCAGCAAGGAAAAATACCTGCGGGGCCTTGCCACCCGGCTGATCACACATCACGCGGGACAGGTGCCGGCAGATCTTGCGGCACTGACGGCCCTACCCGGCGTCGCCCACAAAACAGCCACGGCGGTACTCGGTACGGCCTTCGGCATTGCTGCTGGCGTTACGGTCGATACCCACATGCTGCGCATCAACCGCCTGCTCGGCCTTTCGGCGGCATCCTCGGCCGACGTGATGGCCCGCGACCTCGAAACGATACTTCCGCCCGAAACGTGGACTACGTATACGCATCGAATCATCGACCACGGCCGCATCGTCTGCGTGGCGCGGCGCCCTCGCTGCGGCGTTTGCCCGCTAGCCGATCTATGCCCCAGCGCGCGCAGCACCGCGGCCGGTTGGCGCCCAGCCAACGACGCCAAAGAGCCGGCGGCGGCGGCCCAAGCGAGCTGGTTGGTTGCAGCGGTCAAGTCGGGTTGAATAACAGCACTGTCTTGCCCCGCGCCATGGCGGCGTGCTACGCTGGAAGGATGCTTCCCGCATTTCGCAACCGCCGCTGCACCCTCTGGCTTGCCGCCTTCTTTGCCGGCGCGGGGCTGAGTGCCGACTGGCATGCGGTGGCCCACGAGCACGTCGAAACCGAGTTGCGCGCCGCCGTAGCCGAGCCGACCGCCGACCACGTAGAGCGCCCCGAATCGGTGGGGCACGGCACGCCGAAGATCCCCGCCTGCGCCCTGCACTCGGCCGCCGATACCGCCGAGGTTCGACTCGTGGGCGACGGCGTCTGCCGCGAAGTTGTTGCCCGGTCACTGATTCGCATGGGCACGGCCCCCACCGCCGACGCTAGTTGGCGCCTCGCCCCCAAGCAGTCTCCGCCCGTCACAGCCTAAAAGCCCCCGCACGCGGCCGTTCGTGGTCGCCGTGCGTCTGGAGCCTCGCTGCGTACGGAACTTGTGGGCACGCCCCAATGGGCATGACGCCTACACTGCACGGAAGAGTGATTGTCGATGACACCCTCGATTTCTCGGGCGACACGCGCCCTTGCTTTGATCCTCGGCCTTGGCTTCGCCACAGGCTGCGGCCTGGAAGAACTTGAATCTGCGGTGCTCACAGCCGCAGAAAATGCGGCAAACCAAGAGACCGAGCTGCCCGATGCCGAAGCCTGCGAACATCTGGCCGACGGTCCGAGCGTCGCAGTCCAGGCGGTCCGGTC
>CAZUAB010000056.1:0-14466 GCA_964617795.1 uncultured bacterium | reverse complement strand
GGTCGCAATCGTGACGCGGCCATTTCGTTGGGAGGGGAATCAACGGATCAAAAACGCCGAGGCGGGCATCGCCCGTCTCGTCGACGTCGTCGATACGCTGATCACGGTACCAAACGATCAAGTGGCCAAGTTGGCTGGTCGTAACGTTGGGTTCGCCGAGGCGTTCCGCATGTCCGACCAGATCCTCTATCAAAGCGTACGTGGGATCTCCGACGTGATTACGATCCCCGGTATGATCAACACCGACTTCAACGACGTGCGGACCGTGATGGGTTCGCGTGGCATGGCCGTCATGGGTACGGGTGAGGCCAATGGCGACGGTCGTGCCATCGCTGCCGCGGAGCGCGCAATCCTCAGCCCGCTGCTCGAAGACGCACGCATCGAAGGCGCGACCTCGGTGCTGATCAACATCGCGGGCGATTCGTCCTCGGTGACGATGGAGGAAGTCGAGCAGGCCTGCATGTTCATCGGCGAAAAGGTGCACCCCGACGCGAATATCATTTTCGGTGCGGCCGAGGTTCCGGAACTGGGCGATACGATCCGGATCACCGTACTCGCAACCGGCTTCCAAACCGCGGTTCAGAACGCACCGGGGCCGCGTCCGGTCACCGGTCCCGCACCTACGGCGACCTTTACGGGGGATTCCCCGCGCCCGCGAATCGCCAATCCGGCGCTGGGTACGACGCCGTATGACAGCGACGAGCTTGATCGACCGGCCTATCTTAGGGTGTCTCGCAGCTAAGCGCCACGGTTAGACAATCACTTGAAACGTGTTGATGCGTCGGCCATGGATCCGCGGGGCGGGGCGGGGCACCCTCCTGCCATCCCCCTCCCCATTGTGACCCGCCCGGCCCCGTAAGGATCCGTGCGCCTGACGCCTTTCGGAGGGCCCCTCTCCATCTCCCGGAGAGGGGCCTGTTTTTGTCTTTGCACCGAATTGGCACACTGGTATTGGCACGCACTTTGCTGAAGCGTGGTCGAGCCTGATACGTACCACATCAACGGCGTCGACGTGGCGTCGCAGACGGGAGGAACCGCCGGTGAGCTTCGAAATCGAACACACGGAATACAGTACAATCGTGGCCGAAATCGAGACCAGCGCCGCGGTTGAGTTGCCGGATGGCTTGAATTGCCCGCCGGTCGTTTACCGCATCGACGGAGCAAGGCGGATCAGCTGGGTCAACGACGCTTGGTCTGCATTTGCGATAGCCAGTGGCACACCGCATTTGCTTGAAGTCTTGGGCGAGTCGCTTTGGCGGCATATCAAAGGCGGAGAGGTCAAGGCGATATATGAGGCGGTGTTCATCCGCGTGGCTCGCAGCGGGCGCAGCGTTGTGATGCCGCTGCGCTGTGACGCCCCGGATCGTGGACGGGTAGGCACGCTCACCGTGCGCCGTCTCGAAAATGATGAGCTTGAGGTGGCCTCCCGCTTGCGAGTAGGTCACCGGCGCTCGCGATTACGGCTTGTGGATCCCGATGTGCCTAGGGATCCGCGGCGGCAGATTCTCATGTGCGCCTGGTGCAAACGTGTTGAGGATAAGGACCACGGCGTTTGGCGCGAGCCCGAAGAGGTGGTCTTGGCGCTCCGTCTTTTCGAGGCGCCGCTGCTACCGTCGATCTCTCATGGCATTTGCCCGGTTTGCGAGGCAAGCATCATTTAAATCCTGTTTTTCCGCGCCCCGGCTGCGCCACCGTCCCGTTCCTCCTCCTCCGGGACCGACACGCAGCCGGGGCGATCTTCACTCAACAACGTGTTCATGGCACATAAAACATCAGCTTGGCCAGCAGCACGATGCCCAGCATATGTAGTCCGACACTGATGTGCAGGCGCATGAATAGCTGCGAATTCATGCAGCCGGTGGCGGCGCGGCTGAGTGCAAATATGAAATGGCCGAGCACGCTGAACGCCAAGGTAATCTTGGCCCACAGCAGCCAACCGAACATGGGGATTTCCGAGCCAATAAGCGCCGCCCGATGGGCCCATGCCAGGGCCAGCCCGGACACAAACAGCGTCCCAACGACCCAAGGCATGATCCGGCGCGCGCGGCCGATCAACGCGAGTTCTACCTCGGCCATCCGCTCGGCGCCCAATGGGCGGCGCATGCCCTCAAGGATCAGCAGCTCAAAGAAAACGACGCCGATGAAGGCGATGCCACAAAGCAAATGGATGATGTGGACCAGGGCGTAGTGGTTCATGAGCTGGCGCTCCGCGGGTGGCCGTTCTGTTGATGTCGCAACGGACAAGATAACACGAATGACAATCAGTCTCAATAACGGCTGGAGTAAGGGCAGCGGTTGGTCAGAACCGGCCCGACCATTTTCGGGGAAGAGAGCGAATCCATAGGCTGTAGAGCCAAGTCGAGATGCGCCGCGCATCGGCGAGAATGGCTGGGGTACTAGGATTCGAACCTAGATTGCCGGATTCAGAGTCCGGAGTCCTGCCGTTGGACGATACCCCAGTAAACGCACGGGCTCAATCCAAGATTGTAACGCCAAGTCGGTGGTCGCTTCAACCTAGGCCGGGGCCGTCGCAGTCTGCGGTGCCACGGCCTACAGGCGCATGTCACGCTCGACGAAGGGCCGTCTGCGGGGCGGCGGTGGGAACAGGTGGTGGACGTCCGACAGCCATTGAAGCCACTGCGCCAAGGTCATCACAGGTTGCGTGTGGAGGCCGTAGCGGGCCTTGTATGCGTCCTCGGCCGAACGCGGTCCTTCTGGCAGTTGCATCGGCGGGATCTGGTTCATAAAGGTGCGATTCGTCCGCGAACGGCCTCGAGAATCTCCGGCGTATCAAACATGTCGCAGTACGCACTGACCCGGTTGAGATCGACCGCAGGCCCAAGGTGTTCGGCCAAGGCCAGGATGTCTGCCGTATCTTGTGCTCGGCGCCGTGGGTCGTTCACCAAGGCTTGAATCTTGAAGCCTATGAGATCTTCGGGCTCGACCACCGGCACCGTGCCTGCACCGTCGCCAAGCGGAATTCGGCGAACGCGTCCGAGGGCTGCCAGACTGGCCGGCCGAAACGCGTGCAGGAGATCGATCCGATTTGCGGGATCGCCGCCCCGATCCAGATGGGTGATGTTTTCACTGCGAAACCATCGCGAATAGCCAACTGAGGTCAGGGCGTCGTCGACCGCCGGGAGCTGATCCGTCCGGACTAGCAGATCGAGATCGATCGTGTTGCGAGGACAACCCCAAGCCGCCAGCGCAAAGCCGCCGATCAATGCGTACTCTATGCCCCGCGACTCGAACGCCGCCCGAACCTCATCGAGCGTGCGCCGCAGGTCCATCATCAGAAGAGGTCGGCCTTGCGCGCGACACCTTCTTCAACCTCTGGCGCACCGCGTGTTGGGATGTGGGGCCCGGTAATCATCTTGGCGTAGTTGGAGCCCGGAGGAATCATCGGGTACACGCCGGCATCGGGGTCGACCCGCACATCCAGGAAGGCTGGTCCACTGTGCGCCAAGAACCGTTTGAGAGTCGGGCGCACCTGTTTTTTGCTGTCAATACGCTCGGCAAACGAAAATCCATCTGCCTGCGCCGCCATCACGAAGTCCTTCTTGTGCAGGCTCTTATCCGAGCCCGAGAAGCGATTGTAGAAGAACAGCTTCTGCCACTGGCGGACCATGCCGTCGCCCAGGTTGTTGAGCAGCAGAACCTTGACCGGCACACCGTAGGTTGTTGCGGTTTCCAGTTCGCCGAGATTCATGCGCAATGAGCCGTCCCCGTCGACATCAACGACGATGGCATCTGGTTTTGCGAACTGGGCGCCAATGGCGGCTGGCAATCCGAAGCCCATCGTGCCCATACTGCCCGAGCTTAACCACAGGCGTGGCTCACGGAAGTCGATGTATTGGGCTGCCCACATCTGATGTTGGCCGACACCCGTTGCCACAATGGCGCGACCATCGGTAATCCGGGTCAGCTCTTCAAGCACGTACTGCGGTTGAATGGCGTCACCCTTGGTCTCGTAGGCCATCGGATACTCGCGGCGCAGCTTGGCCAAGTGCCGATGCCAGTCGGCAAAGTCGCGGGTAACAACACGTTGTCGCGCCTGCAAGTCGAGCAACGACTTGAGGGCCGGCGTCACATCGGACACGTGGTGCCAGTCGACGCGCTTGACCTTGTCGATCTCGCCTTCGTCGATATCGATGTGCGCAAGAAATCGTGCATTGGGTGCAAACTCCGCCGGCTTGCCGGCCACGCGGTCGTCGAAACGGGCGCCAATGGCCAGCAAGAAGTCGCAGTCGTTGACCGCATAGTTGGCATAGGCCGTGCCGTGCATGCCGAGCATGCCGAGCGAGAGGTCGCTGGTCGTATCCATGCCGCCGAGGCCCATCAATGTGCTGACGGCCGGTAAATGAAAGGTCTCACAGAATTCGCGGAAAAGCGGCGCCGCCCCGGCGTGGATAATGCCGCCGCCAGCGTAGACCAATGGCCGCTTGGACTTTTGCAGGGCCTTGAGCAGACGTTGTCCGTCGGCGCTGGGCACGCCTTGGCTAGCCAGCGTACGGATACGCTCGCGGTAACGAACCAGCGGCAAGCGTGCCTGGCCGTCGTAGGTGCCTTCCCAATTTTGGATATCTTTGGGCAGGTCGATGACCACGGGCCCGGGGCGACCCGTGCGTGCGATCTCAAAGGCAGACCTCACCGTGGCTTCAAGTTTTGTTGGATCCGTGACGAGAAACACCTCTTTGGCGCAGCTCGCCATGATGTTGAAGATCGGTGCTTCCTGGAACGCATCGGTGCCAATCGCTCCCGTCGGCACCTGGCCCGAAATCATGACCACAGGGATGGAGTCCGCCATGCAGTCACGTATCGGCGTCACCGCATTGGTGGCACCAGGACCGGACGTTACGATGAACACACCGACGCGGCCGGACGCGCGAGCATAGCCCGCAGCCATGAAACCGGCACCCTGTTCGTTGGCTGGCACGACGAGGCGCATTTCAGGTGTGCCCTGCGGCCGCTTCGCATTGTGGCGAAAAACGGCATCGTATGTGGGCAAAATTGCGCCGCCGGAGTAGCCGAACACCGTGTCGACGCCTTCGTCAGCCAATACTTGTACGACCATCTCGCCGCCGCTCAGCAGACGGCCTTGAAGCGGGTGACGAGTGGGGCGGTTTGCCGCTTTGGCGGCCTTGTCCTTGCCCGGGCGCGCGGCGGTTTTGCCGGCAGCTGCCTTCGTGGTGCGTTGTGCCATATTATCCGATCCGTTTCCGGGCTGGCGGTCCTACGCTGGGCGCGGTCCCTGAAGTTCTTGGGATTATTGTAGCGCATCGCGGCTCCGGGGTGGTAGCGGTTCAGCTGCCGCGCGGGTTGGCTGCTTGCCGCGCGGCAGCCGTTCCGCTACGATGATGGTTTGATTCCGGCTGGCCATTTGGCGGACGGAGCTTCACCTTTTCGACCTCTAGTCTCTCGAGGGAGCCCATGACCGAAACTGTTTGGAAATCGCGTGTGCAGCCGCATTTGGGCAATCATTACGAACTCGACCGGCTTTGGCAAGAGCACGAAGAACTCGAACGACAGTTGGCCGAGTTTGATCGCAGCAAGTGGCTGAGTGCCGAGCAGGAACTTGAGCGCAAAAAGCTCCAAAAAGAAAAACTGGCCGGCAAGGATCGTATGTTGGCGATTGTCGATCAAATCGCGACCGGAGCCTGAGGGTTTCTGGGTCGAGGATGTCTGAGGACCACGCTGTGCGCCATGTGATTGTCGTCTGGGTAGAAAACGAATTCGGCGTGCTGACGCGCGTTGCCGGCCTGTTTAGCGGGCGTGGCTACAATATCGAGAGCCTGAGCGTTGCCGAAACCGAAGACCCGCGCCGCAGCCGGATTACGCTCGTAACGCACGGCGATGAAGGCACGGTTTCGCAGATCCTCAAGTCCTTGCGCAAAATCCTCGCTGTGCATGATGTGCAAGATCTCGGCGACACACGCCACGTCGGCCGCGAATTGGTGCTCGTTAAGGTGCGCGCGACCGGTGAGGCCCGTACCGAAGTCTTGCGGCTGTGCGGTATTTTTCGCGGTCATGTCGTCGACACCGCCGAGGATGCATTTATCGTCGAAATCACCGGAGATGACGAAAAAATTACCACGTTTCTCGAGCTGCTTCGGCCGCTCGGCATCCTTGAGATCGCACGCTCGGGCGCTGTTGCGATGGCGCGGTCGCCGCGTCTTATCGAGGAGCCAGCGGCGCGAGTCAGCGCTTGATTTGACCTGCACCGCAATCGAAATACAACCCGCCGGCCGCTGAGCCGAGAGCCCCAGACGCAAGGAGAGCATTCATGACGCTCAAGATCTATTACGATAAGGATTGTGACCTCGGCCTGTTCAAGGGTCGTAAGGTCGCCATTCTCGGCTACGGCAGCCAAGGGCATGCCCACGCGCTCAACCTGCGTGACAGCGGCGTCGACGTGGTGGTTGGTCTGCGCGAAGGCAGCAGCAGCCGTCGCAAGGCCGAGGCCGAAGGGCTGGCTGTACTTTCGGTTCGTGAAGCGGCCGAAAAGGCCGACTTTATCATGATCTTGCTTCCCGATGAGTCGGCGCCCAAGGTGTTCGAAGCCGAGGTGAAGCCCGGCCTCAAGCCCGGCAACGTCGTGGCCTTTGCGCACGGCTTCAACATTCATTTCCACCAGATCGTCGTGCCGGCCGCTGTCGACGTTGTCATGATTGCGCCCAAGGGGCCCGGGCATCTCGTGCGTCACGAGTACAGCCGTGGCTCCGGCGTGCCGTGCCTGGTTGCGGTCGAGCAGGATGCGTCCGGTAAGGCCTTGGCGATGGCGCTGGCCTACGCCAGCGGCGTGGGCGGCGGTCGTGCCGGGATCATCGAGACAACCTTCCAGGAAGAGACCGAAACTGATCTCTTCGGCGAGCAGGCGGTCCTCTGCGGCGGTGCGTCAGCACTGGTGCAGGCCGGATTCGAAACGCTCTGCGAGGCCGGCTACACCCCCGAGGTGGCGTATTTCGAATGCCTGCACGAGTTGAAGTTGATCGTTGACTTGATGTACGAGGGTGGCATCGCCAATATGCGCTACTCGGTATCAAACACGGCCGAATACGGCGACCTTACCCGGGGTCCGCGAATCATCGATGAGCGCGTTAAGGCCGAAATGAAAAAGATTCTACACGAGATCCAGACCGGTGAATTCGCGCGTGAATTCATCGCCGAAAATCATATTGGCCGTCCCAAGTTCGAGTCCCTGCGGCGTATCGGCCGGCAGCACTCGATTGAAGAAGTCGGCGCCCGCCTGCGCGGTATGATGCCGTGGCTCAAGTCGACAAAGATTGTCGACAAGGAGCGGAACTGACGTTGTCACTGGGCGCCACGTCGCCGCTGGAGGCTCCGGATCGCCGCGGTTTGCGCCGCGGCGTCTATATCCTCCCCAACCTGATCACGACGACGAGCCTGTTTTTTGGCTTCACGAGCGTGGTGATGGCGGTGCGGGGCGAATTTGACCGGGCGGCTTGGTTCATCCTTGCCAGCGCCGTGGCCGATGCGTTTGACGGGGCCGTTGCCAGGGCGACCCGGACGCAGAGCATGTTCGGTCAGGAACTCGACAGTCTCAGCGACGCGATCTCCTTCGGGTTGGCGCCTGGGTTGCTCATGTTCCTTTGGGCGTTAGAGCCGTTCGGCAAATGGGGCTTCGGTGCCGGCTTCCTCTATGTCGCTTGTACCGTGCTGCGCCTGGCCCGTTTCAATGTGCAGGCAGCCACCGTCGAGAAGACCCGATTCCAGGGCCTTCCCAGCCCTGGGGCAGCCGGGATGATTGCCGTTACCATACTGCTGTACTATGATATGGGTGGGGAGGGCAGCCCTTCCCGACATGTGATCCTGCTTCTGGAGGCCTACGCCTTGGCACTTTTGATGGTATCGAACATCGGCTATCCTAGCTCAAAGTCGCTGCGGCTTGAATCCGTCAAGTCGTTCAGTACACTGTTTCTGGTGATCCTCGCCTTGTCGGTGTTGGTGGCGGCGCCGGAAGTTGCGTTGTTTTCGCTTCTGCTTCTGTACGTGCTTTCGGGACCGCTGCATGAGCTGCGGCGACTAGGTCGGCGGCGTGCACCGCTTTCGACCTGAGTTCGTTACCGAATCCGTTCAGATTGGCCCGCACGCACCTTGCGTGACCGAGGCCCGCAGGAGTCCCCAATCATGACCAAAGAAACCGTCCCCAATAAGCCGGCTGGCGACGACGTCGTCCGGATTTTCGACACTACGCTTCGTGATGGTGAGCAGGCGCCCGGGTTTTCGATGAACCCCGAGGAAAAGCTCCGGCTGGCCCAGCAATTGGCGCGCCTGCGCGTCGACATTATCGAGGCGGGATTCCCGGCGTCGTCCGAAGGCGATTTCGAATCGGTGCGGCAGATCGCCAAGGTGGTTGAAGGGCCAACCATCGCGGGCCTCGCTCGCGCCAGTGTTCGCGACATCGACCGGGCCTGGGAGGCGGTACGCGAAGCCGGGCGACACCGCATTCACACGTTTATCGCGACCTCCGATATTCACATGCGCTACAAGCTGCGTATGACCGAGGACGAGGTTTACGAGGCCGCAGCAAAGGCGGTCGCTCACGCCCGCAGCCGTGTGGCCGATGTCGAATTTTCCTGTGAAGATGCGACCCGTAGTCGCCCCGAGTTCTTGGTTCGCGTATTTCAGGCGGCCATTGATGCGGGTGCGACAACGCTCAATGTCCCCGACACCGTTGGGTATACCGTTCCGGGCGAGTACGGGCATCTGATTCGTTACCTTCGTGAAAATCTGCGCGGCCTCGATGGAGTGGTGTTCTCTGCGCACTGCCACGACGACCTTGGCTTGGCCGTTGCCAATACGGTGGCGGGGATTGAAGCCGGCGTACGGCAGGTGGAGTGTACGATCAATGGTATCGGCGAACGGGCCGGCAATACGAGCCTGGAAGAGATCGTGATGGCCATGCGCCTGCGGCGCGACGTCTTCGGTGTCGACAGTGGTCTCGACGCGCGCCAGCTCTACCCGGCCAGTCGCTTGCTTTGCCAGATCACCGGTACCTCGGTGCAGCCGAACAAGGCGATTGTCGGCGGCAACGCATTTGCCCATGAGGCCGGGATTCATCAGGACGGCGTTCTCAAGCACGCGCAGACCTACGAAATCATGAAGCCCGAGGATGTTGGAGTTCCCGCCAACAAACTCGTGCTTGGCAAACACAGCGGACGTCATGCGTTTCGCAGTCGTCTGGCGGCGCTGGGCTTCGACCTCGGTGAAGACGAAATCGAGAAAGCCTTTCGCCGGTTCAAGTTGCTGGCCGATCAGAAAAAAGAGATCTACGACGAAGATATCGAAGCCATCGTGGCCGATGAGGTCGTGCGTAGCGGTTTTCGCTACGAGCTTCGCCACCTGTGGGCCGAGAGCGGCAGCGGCGTGCATCCGCATGCCCGCGTTACACTCGAAATCGACGGTGAGACGCAGACCGCCGAAGCCGAGGGCGATGGGCCGGTCGATGCCGCGCTCAACGCCATCAAGGCGCTGACCGGGACCACTGCGGTTATGCGTCGGTACGCCGTCGCGGCGATCAGCGGCGGTACCGATGCACAAGGTGAGGTCAGTATCCGCATCGAAGACAACGGACGCACCGTGGCCGGCCAGGCCAGCGACACGGACATCGTGATTGCGTCGGCCAAGGCCTATGTGCACGCGCTCAACAAACTTGCCTGGCGCAGCGCATCGCCTGCTCGGGCATCGGTCACCGGAGAGGTGGGTCCCTGATATGCGACGAGGCGTCCAGATCTTCTTTGTTCTTGCCCTGTCCGTAACGCTGGGGCTCACGGTTTCGCGTTCGCTGCGGGCTGGGGAGCCCGACGTGTATGGGGGCCTTGACCTATTCAGTGATGCGCTGGCCATCTTGCAGAACAACTACGTTCGCGAAGTGCCGGTGCGGGATCTCATCTACGGCGCCATTGAGGGAATGCTGGCGCGCCTCGATACGCATTCGGGGTTTCTTGAACCCCGCGCGTTCGACGAGATGCAGGTTGATACCCAAGGTGAATTCGGTGGCATCGGCATTGAAATTTCGCTGCGCGACGATTGGCTGACCGTCGTTGCGCCGATCGAAGGGACGCCGGCGGATCAGGTGGGGCTGCTCTCCGGTGACCGCATTGTCATGATCGAGGGTCGCTCAACGCGGGGCATCTCGCTGCAGGATGCGGTGGACCAACTACGCGGTAAGATCGGCACGGCGGTTCGGATCGGGATCGCTCGACCGATTCCCGATGCCGAAGGGTCGGTGACCAGCCCAAGCGAGTGGGAAAAGCCCTTCGACGTGACGATCGTTCGCGACAAGATTCGTGTCCGCTCGGTCAAGTGGGAAGAAAAGGCCGACGGCGACATTCTTTATCTGCGAATTTCGCAGTTTCAGGCGCGGACCTCGACCGACTTGGCCAAGGCACTCGTTGACGGCGAGGTTGCTACGCGCAAGGGGGTGGTACTCGACCTGCGCAACAACCCCGGCGGTTTGCTTGACCAAGCCATCGAGGTCTCAGACATCTTTCTGCGCAGCGGCAAAATCGTCTACACCGACGGGCGCGTGCCAGCCATGCGCAAAGAATGGCACGCCCGTGACGATGGGCAAGAGCCTGTTGTGCCCGTTGTCGTGCTCGTCAACGGCGGTTCGGCCAGCGCCTCCGAGATCGTCGCCGGTGCGTTGCAGGATCACGGCGCCGCTCGTATCGTCGGCAGCCGCACCTTCGGTAAGGGATCCGTACAGACGATCATGCGTTTGCGGGATGGCTCGGGTATGCGGGTGACGACGGCGTTGTATTACACGCCTAGCGGCCGCAGCATCCAGGCGGCAGGTATCGTGCCGGACGTGGCGGTGACCGATGTGACGGGCCTGGACGCGTTGATCCGCCGCGAAAAAGACCTCGACCGTCATATCGAGCTAACCGAAGACGGCTTCGAAGTCAACGGCGGCAAGGTGCCCGAGGAGGTCAGCGAAGAAGAACGCGCACAGATCATCGAGCGCCTCAAAGCCCGTAAGGGCGACCCGATCCTTGATGCCGGAATCGCCGTACTGCTAGGCGAGCAGGCGGCGACAGGCACGACCAAGCCTGCACCGGCCAAGCCTCTGAAGTGAGCCGGGTGGGGAGCCGGGCCCGCGCGTCCTGGCGGGTGGGCGCCAGCGCCTTGTTATTGTTTGTCGCCGCGCTCGGCGTACTGTGGTGGACCACCCGGCACAAACAGCCGGATTTGGATCCCGAGCCTGCTGGCGACCGATCGGCCTCCGAGGTCGGCGACGTTTCAACCGAGGTGATCCGCCATTCGCTTGCCGATTGGTTGGGCCGTCGCGGACTCGACTGGATTGTCGTCGCCGATGAACAGTGGCTGCTGCTGCCGGGGCCGACGGCGGTGACACGCTGGGCCGCTGCCGTCACTGAATACGTGGAATGGTTTGGCCCCGCCACGGACGTCGGCGGATTTCGTCCGCTTGCAGCCGAACCAGACGTTCTGCTGGTCGCACCGGACCCGGCGTGGCTGGTCTATGTGGTGGATGATGTCGGTTTTCGACCGAGTGCCGTGCGCCGCATGCTCGATTGGCAGCGCCCGTTGATCTTCAGTATTCTTCCAAACCGGCCATATAGCCGCCGTTCGGCCGCCATGGTTACCGAGGCGGGCGGTGACGTGTTTCTACATCAACCGATGGAACCCGAGGGCTGGCCGGCTGTGGACGCCGGTGCGGGCGTTTTGCTCCTGCGCGACGGTCCGACGGTTTGGCGCGAGCAATTGAGAGCGTCCACAACGGCCGTGCCGGGCCTAGTCGGCCTCAATAACCACATGGGCAGCCGCTTTACGGCCGACCACGGGGCAGCCGATGTTGTGGCTGCCTTTGCGGCCGATGAGGGCCTGTTCGTGCTTGATTCCCTGACGGCGCCGCGCAGCCGCCTCTATCAGGCGTGTCGCAAACGGCAACGCGCCTGTGCGCGCCGGGATGTGTTTTTGGATGACGAGCGCACCGATGAGGCGATCGACGCTCGCATCGCCGAGTGGCTACGACTTGCACGTCGCCGCGGGTTGGCAGTTGCAATTGGGCATCCTCATGACCGGACCATGGCACGCCTTGAGGCCGCCATACCGACACACGACGCCGCAGGCGTCCGGTGGGTGGGCTTCGACCGCTGGGCACGGTATACTCAACGCAGACACGAGGGCGGAGACTGAACATGCGCATTCTGATTTCCGGTATGGCCGGCTTCATTGGGGCGCATGCGGCTCGGCGGGCCATTGACGACGGACACACGCCGGTTGGCGTCGACAACTTCTGGACCGGCTCGCGCGCCAATCTGGCTTGGCTCGGTACGGATGTTGAACTACACGAACACGACGTACGTGAGCCGTGGCCCGATATTCGCGCCGATGCCATATTGCATCTGGCCTGTCCGGCGAGCCCGCCGCATTATCAGCGGGATCCGGTGTTCACGTGGGAAACGTGTATTCTAGGCACGCGAGAGGCCCTCAAGACGGCCGCGCGGCTGGGCGTACCCCTTGTGATTGCATCGACGAGCGAGGTTTACGGCGATCCCGAGATTTCCCCACAGGATGAAAGCTATTGGGGGCGCGTCAATCCGATCGGCATCCGCTCCTGTTATGACGAAGGCAAGCGCGCAGCCGAGACGCTGGCGACGGACATGCGCCGTCTTCACGGCGTGGATGCGCGTATCGTGCGCATTTTTAATACCTATGGGCCTCGCATGGCGTTTGATGACGGGCGCGTCGTGAGCAATTTTCTAGTGCAGGCGCTCCGTGATGAACCGCTGACCATCTACGGTGACGGGTCGCAGACGCGTTCGTTTTGCTATGTAGATGACCTTGTCGATGGCCTGTTCCGTATGCTGGCGTATCAAGGGCCGCTCGACGGGCCGGTCAATCTGGGTAACCCCGACGAACGCAGCATCCGTGAACTAACCGCCGTCGTCGCTGGAGTGCTGGGGCGTGAGGTGCGCACCGAACAGCGTCCGCTACCTGCCGATGACCCCCTCCAGCGCTGTCCGGATATCCGACGTGCCCGATCTGTCCTCGGCTGGGCACCCCGGGTGGAACTGGTCGACGGCATTCGCCGGACAGCGGAGGCCTTTGCCGAGCGACTCGCCGCGGGAGCGCCGTGAGGCGGCTGTGCTCATGGTCGGTGCTCCTAGGCGTGGCGGTGCTGGCCGCCTGTGTTGAACCGCCACCTGAGCGTGCAGACGATGGCTGGATCACGATCGAACCTGGGCAAGAGCTGAGTCTGGTTATCGAAGACAGTGCCGGGAGGCTCGACGGGATCGGCTTGGAGGTGCCTGCTGGCGCGGTCAGCGAAACGACGTCCATTCGTCTTGCGTTGGCCGAATCGACCGCACCGGTCTTTGCCATGGCCGGACAGCAATTGCGGACCCCGGCCGTGTTCATCGAACCCTACAATATTACATTTTCCGTGACGCCAACACTGGTGTTGCCATGGTATGCACTCGGCGAGACAGATGCGTCCGCTTGGGTTGTACGTGGGTACAGAGCCCCCTCTGTGGCCGGCATACCCGAAGGCCTCTGGCGCCCCGTTACCCCCGAGACTGACCTCCCGCACAGCGTGCGGTTGCCACTGGTGGGCGGCGGTCTGTTTTGGGCCGCAACCCTCGAAGACGCCCCTTTGCGGGAACCGGCTGAGGTCATCGGTGAGCCCTGCTTGCCAGCGGAATCCACTTTCGACGCCTGCACGGTCGATCCGGACTGCGGCGCGGTGGGCTGCCTGGCGGACCGCTGCGGCAAGGTGGGGCCGGTCTCCACGGCGTGCCGCCCGGTCCCAAGGACAGCGCTGCATTTCGGGTGTGCCTGCCGCTGTGCCGTTGGGGCCTGCCAATGGGTCCGATAAGTCGTCTGTACATAGCGATTTCCCGCTTGTCCTGCTAGGCTGGAAGCCGTCCCGAGAACGTCGAATCTTTCCCGGAGAATAGCTCATGAATATCCAGTGTCCCAGCTGCGGCAAGGCGTATAAAATCCCCGACGACAAGGTCAAGGCCGCGGGTGTGCGCGTCAGGTGCAAGCAGTGCGAGTCTTCATTGATTGTGAAGCCTGGCGGGAGCGTGACGATCGAAGGTGGCGGCACTGCCGCAGGCCCGACCACCTACGTGTTGGTTGGACCGGATGGCAGCAAGCTCGGGCCGTTCCCATTGGAGACGGTCAAGGCGCGCATCGAGGTCGGTGAAGTGACCCGTGAGTGGCAAGCAGGGCCGGTCGGCGGTGCGCTTGTGGCGATCGCTGAGTTGTCCGAACTCGCTGACATCGAATGGCCGACACCCGGCAGCGACGACTTCGGCTTCGACGATTTCGGCGGCGACGCGCCCGCAGCATCGGCGTCGGAGGCTGGCAGCGACGACTTCGATTTCGGCGATCTTGGCGGCGACGCGCCCGCGCCCGCGGCGCCGGCGCCGGCGGCTGGCAGCGACGACTTCGGTTTTGACGACTTCGGCGGCGATG
>CAZUAB010000055.1:0-14708 GCA_964617795.1 uncultured bacterium | reverse complement strand
CTGCCGAATTGGGCGGGCGTCGAGGAACGCCTGCGCCATTTCGTAGCCGGCTACGAGTCGGTTCTCAAGCGCCGCGCGAAGCTGGAGGCCGGCGATACCAAGCAGGTAGATCTTTTGGCCAAGGATTGGAAGAAGCTGACCTTCCACGTCGAGCGCCTGCTCGTCGATGACGGATTTTATCACCGGATCGTCGAGGAGCTGCTGCGCGTCGAGGCGGAAGTTGATCGCATCGCCGCCGATGAGCGTGCATACCGTGAGCGGCTGGCCGCGGCGCGCGCCGAGGAAGAGAAGGCCCGCTACCGCCGACGCGCGGACCTTGGCCGCCAACACATCTCGAACCTGCTCGCACGTGCCGACCTTGACGGGCCTGAGCTCGCAGCCATCAATAAAGAACTGTCGATCCTGCAGGCCGAAGTGCGCACGGCCCGCAACGACCTCATGAAGGCCAACCTGCGCCTCGTGATTTCGATCGCCAAGCGGTACATCGGGCGTGGGTTGCCGCTCAACGACCTCATCCAAGAGGGCAATTTGGGCCTGATGAAGGCCGTCGAGCGGTTCGACTTCCGCAAAGGGTATAAGTTTTCGACCTATGCCACGTGGTGGATCCGCCAGGCAATCACCCGCGCGATTGCCAACAAGGCGCGGACGATCCGAATTCCTGTCCATATGCTCGACATCATCAACAACCTGATCGGGGTGACGCGCAACCTGCATATGGCGCGTGGGCGCGAACCCACCGACGAGGAAATCTCCGAGGCAATGTCGATGCCCGTCGACAAGATCAAGGAAATCAAGAAGCTTGTGCGCGAGCCGATGAGCCTTGATGAGCCGATCAACCCAGGTGACGAGAACACGATCGCCTACTTCGTGCCCGATCAGAGTTCCGAAAGTCCCAGTGAGGCAACCGAGAACAAGTCGCTGACCGATCAGACACTCAAGCTGCTGAGCACCTTGACGCCGCGTGAGGCCAAGATCATCAAGATGCGCTTCGGTATCGGCGGCGAATCCGAGCATACGCTGGAAGAGATCGGCAAGAGCTTCAATCTCAGTCGCGAACGGATCCGGCAGATCGAGGCCGAGGCGCTGCGAAAATTGCGTAGTCCGGTGAAGGCCAAGATGCTTAAGGAGTTCCTGGATTGACCGCATGATGTCTTGGGCCGGGAGGAAGGACGCGCCGCGAGGCCGCGTTGGGGTGGGTGACGACCTCGAAAGGCGACACCTGTCATGACCGCAAAAATCGCCGTTGGCATCGACCTCGGCACCACCAATAGCGCTGTTGCATGGGTGCGCGATGGCAAACCCGAGATTATTCTGGGGCAGGGCGGGAACCCGATCACGCCGAGTATCGTGTGCGTCGACGAGAACGGGAACTTGATCGTCGGACACCAGGCCAAACGCCGCTTCCTGACGCATCCTCAAGACACGATCTACGGCGCCAAACGGCTGATGGGCAGGCAGTTCGGCAGCGAACAAATGGAAGACATTCGTAGTCGGTTCTTCTACGAAATCGCCGAGGGTGACAAGAGCGAGGCCGTAATCCGTGCCGGCAGCAAGACTTTCAGCCTCGAAGAGATCAGCGCGTTGGTGCTGGCGCAACTCAAGGACGGCGCTCAAGAGACGCTTGGCGCCCGCATCGACCGTGCTGTAATCAGCGTACCCGCCTACTTCACGCAGCGGCAGCGCGATGCGGTACGGACGGCTGGCACCATGGCCGGGCTAGAGGTCCTTCGCGTCATCAACGAGCCGACCGCTGCGGCCCTTTCGTATGGTTTCGGGCGCCGTGAAGATCAGTGCATCTTGATTTATGACCTCGGTGGCGGCACGTTCGACGCGTCGATTTTGCAGCTTGGACAGGAAACCTACGAGGTCATTGGCACCGGCGGTGACAGCTTTCTCGGCGGTATTGACTTCGACAACCTGGTTGTCGACCGGTTTTGCACACAGTTTGAGACCGAAACGGGTATCGACGTTCGGGACAACAAGGTGGCATTGCAACGCCTTCGCGATGCCGCCGAGCGTGCGAAAATCGATCTCAGCATGGTGACTGAAACCGAGATCAACCTGCCGTTCTTAGCTCAAAAAGACGGTGAAAGCCTCAACTTCAAGCTCAAATTTACACGTGCGGATTATGACGAGATTGTGCGGCCGCTCGTACTGTCTACGCTCAAGATCGTTGAACGCGTGCTCGTCGAGGCCTCCATGAAGCGTGAGGATCTCGATGACGTGATTTTGGTCGGGGGGATGACGCGTTCACCGATTGTTGCGAACCTGACGACGCGCTTTTTTGGCCGCAAGCCTCGGAAGGACGTCCACCCCGATGAGGTCGTCGCCCTCGGGGCCGGTATTTTGGCGGACGCGATCAACCGCGGTACAGCTGGCGCCACGCTGCGCGACGTCTTGCCGGTATCGATCGGTATCGGCGTCGGCGGTGGTGAATTCCGCAAAGTAATCAACAAAAACACGCCGATCCCGACCCTTGCGACCCAAGTGTACCGCTCGACCCGCGACAACCAGCCGGGCGTCAAACTGCGTGTGTACCAGGGCGAGAGTCGGCAGGTCGCGCGCAACGAATTTCTCGGTGAGCTTGCGCTCCGTTTCCCGCCGATGCCGGCCGGAAAGGTGCAGATCGAGGTGCGTTTTGCGATCGATGACGACTCGATTTTGCACGTCACGGCTCGCGAACTGGTGACTGGTCGCGAAATGAAAGCCGAATTCAAGACCGAAACGGTTGCTCGTGAGAGCTACCGCGCCGATCAGATGGTGGCCGATGGCGCATCGGCGGTACCGACGGCTGTGCCTGCGGATGAACCGGCAGGTGCGCCGCCCGTGCCCATGGTGGATCCGGTTGCGCCTCCGGTGGTTGGGGCGCCAGCGGCGCCAGGGATGTGGAAGCGCCTGTGGCAGCGACTATTCGGCTCCTCTCCCTCGGCCTGATTGCGGCGCTGGCGGCCTGCGCGGGTGGGCGGACGCCCCCTGCCGCCGCACCGACAACAGCCCTTCCAGGGCTGACGCAACGGCTTTTGCCGGGCAGCACCGATCCTGTCGTTGAGGGAGATCGCTTCAGCGAACTCGTTGCCATGGCGCGCGAGCAGGCGCAACGTGACGGCCTGGAATCGGCCATGCCAGCCTACCTCGAAGCGATCGCCCTCGACCCCGAAGCCATGCGGTCGAGTATTTTGCGCTACCAATTGGCCTTGGCTTGGCTGGAGCGGAACGAGACGGCCTTTGCTCTCGATATGCTGGCGGCAATCATCGACCGCGATCCAGACGACCCGTTGGCCGGGCCACTGTACCGGGAATTGCTCGGCGACGCAGACATGGCCGATCTGGATATTCCTGCCGCGGTCTCCGCGCCGACTACGCTCTCTCCTGCCGCGACCACCACGGGGCCACCCATCGTCACTGGCTTTGTCGCCGGCGTTGTTCGTATTCTGCTCGATCGGGACGGTGCGCGTTGGACATTGTCGATTCCTGGCGGTGCGTGGGATGAGCGGGGTGTGCTTGCCGTACCCGCCGGTTGGCGCGGTACCTTGGCCGCGTTGGCGGCCCGTCGTTGGACGATGCTCGGCGGATCCGAGGGGTCGGCGATGGATCTTGAGATCCGTGACTGGAGTGGGCATGGCATCCTCCGGCGCGTGTCGGCTGGGCTGATCCTCGAAATTCCGCTTGATGAATACTTGGTCGGTGTCGTTTCGACCGAAATGTCGTCGTCGTGGCACATTGAGGCGCTCAAAGCGCAGGCCGTCGCCAGTCGTACCTATGTCGTGCGGGCGCTGATGGATGTACCCGCAAACCGGGCTTGGGACGTGCGCGGAGACGTGATGGACCAGGCCTTTCGGCCGACAGCCATCGCTGGAGCCGCGGCGCGGGCGGTGCACGAGACCGCCGGTGAAGTCCTTGTCTGGGAAGGAAAACCCGCTCGCATCTTCTTTCATGCCGACAACGGCGGCGTCAGTGAGGACCCTCGTTGGGTGTGGGGGCATGTGTTGCCGTACTATCGGGTCGAGAAAGATTCGTGGTCAAACAAAGTGCCGGCTTGGGAGGCGCGGGTCGGCCTTGACGAATGGCGCCGCCGCCAACGGCTTCCGGATCCCCGGCGCGTAACGCTGCAGCGCAGTGCCAGTGGCCGCGTCGCGGCCTTGGTCTGGGAAGGCAAAGATGGCTCCCGCCGCTCCTTGCGTGGCAACGACGTACGCCTGGCATTGGGACCTCGCCGCATTCGCAGCCTCCTGTTCGACATGGAACGAGTCGGGAGCGAATTTGTCCTCCGGGGCAGGGGGTACGGCCATGGGGTCGGCATGAGCCAGTGGGGCGCACGGACGATGGCAGATGCGGGGACGCGCCACCACGAGATTCTTGCCCAGTACTACCCCGGTTTGCTCCTCGGTCGTCTGCCGGACGTTGCCGCAGCCCGATGAAAGCGCCGTTCCTCACCTTTGAAGGCGTTGAAGGCGCAGGCAAGTCTACCTTGATCAGCGGCATTGAGGCCAGGCTGCGTGCGACGGGCGCCGATCCGCTCGTAACCTTTGAGCCGGGCGATACGCCATTGGGGAGATCGCTGCGGGCCTTGCTGCTTGACGGCGAGGCGCCGGCGCCGCGTGCCGAGTTGTTTCTGTACCTTGCCGACCGCGCTCACCACATGGCCACGTTGGTGCAGCCGGCGCTGGCCGCCGGACGCCCCGTTTTATGTGACCGCTTTCACGACGCGACGCTGGCCTATCAGGTATGGGGCCGCGCTCTTGACGGCGAATTCGTTCGTACCGCCAGCCTGTTTGCCGCCGAAGGTCGATTGCCCGACCGAACTTTGCTGGTCGATCTTGACCCGGTGGAGGGGCTGGCGCGGGCGGCCGGGCGGGGCCAGCTCGATCGCCTGGAGCGCGAGGCGCTACAGTTTCATCAGCGTGTGCGTGAAGGGTACTTGGCATTGGCCGCCGCCGAGCCGTCGCGTTTCATCGTGCTCGACGGGCGCCTCGCGCCAAGCGCGTTGCTGGCCGACGCGTTGGCCGCTCTGGAGCCGATCCTGTGAGCGGCTGGGCCACCGACATACGCGGTCAGACAGATGCCATACGCACGCTCGAAGGCTTGCGCCGCCGCGAGGGGCGTGGCCGTTTTGTGCTGTGCCACGGGCCGCGTGGTGTCGGTAAGGGGACGGCCGCGGCCGCGTTCGCAAGGGCCTTGGCCTGCCCGCAGGCCAAGGTGGAAGGCCAGCCTTGTGGACGATGCGCGGTTTGCCGCCAAGGCCCCGGACACCCCGATCTGCCGCTGCTCGTGCCGGAGGCGGACGGGGGATCGATCAAGGTCGATGCGGTGCGGGCTGAATCGGCGCAGGCGGGTTATCCACCGCTTGTCGCCAAAGCCAGGGTCTGGATTGTCGACCCGATGGAGGCGCTTACCGACGGTGCGGCCAATGCACTCCTGCGCCTGCTCGAAGAGCCGCCGACCCTCCTGTGGGTACTTGGCGTCAGCCATCATTTGCATGCGGTGCCGATCACGCTGCGTTCCCGAGCGTTCAAGGTTCCGTTTCGAACATTGCCGCCCAGCGACCTCGCTGCGTTGATCGGCAGCGACGACCCAGAAGCGGTGGCGGCCGGCACCATCGAGCGGGCGCGCCTTGTCGGGGACCGTGGATTTCGCGAGCGGGCCGCCGCTTGGGAGGCGCTGCTTGACCGAAGGTTGTATGATCCGATTGCGGCGGCCGACTTCGACAAAGCGACGGCATCCTTTCCGGGCGGACTGGCAGGGTTCTGGACCGCGTGGCTCATCTCGGGGACGGTTGCCGGACCGGGGGCGAGCGCCTACAATGATGCGGATCTGCAACGTCTTGCTCCCCGTCTCGCCGAGCGGCAGGTTCTGCTGTCGGCGCTCGACGACTTGGAGGCCCATGTGAATGCCAAGTTTGTCTGTGAGGATGCGGTTCGCCGCATTCGGCAGATTCGTAAAGAGGCCCGCTCGTGAGCGCGTGGGCGGCTGTTCGCCTGCGTGATGCGGGCCCACTCTATCACGCCAAAATCGCCGACGACGTCGGCGAATTGCGTGTTCGGCAGCGTGTGTTCGTGCAGGGAGAGCGTGTTCATGACCTTGCAACGGTGGTGCAATATCCGGTCGAACTCAAAGAGTGGCCCGGCCAGCCGCTACAGTTGCTGCGGCCAGCAACGGCCGGTGATTTGGCCCGTGAGCGAGCCATGCACGAGCAAGCGCGTACGGCCATCAAGTACGCAAAGCTGGAGGTTCGCACGCTCGGCTTGCCGATGAAGGTCGCCGAGGCCCGCTACACCCTCGATGGTCGCAGTTTGGCCATTTTCTTTTCGACCGAGGACCGCGTTGATTTTCGGGAACTCGTGCGGCGGCTCTCTGAGCGCCTGAACTGCCGCGTCGAGTTGCGGCAGCTCAACGCACGCGAAGAAACGCGCGTGACGGGCGGCGTTGGCGCCTGCGGCGAGACGCTTTGCTGCGCGACATGGCTGACGGACTTCGAGCCCGTGTCGGTAAGGGCGGCCAAAGAGCAGTGCATGTCGATGTCGGGTGACAAGCTGACCGGCATGTGCGGCAAGCTCAAATGTTGCCTCAATTACGAACTGCACGTGTACAAAGATCTGCGCAAGGGCCTGCCCAAACCCCGGCAGTGGGTGCGCACAGACAGCGGCTGGGCGCGTGTCGTGGCCATTGATGTGCTCAAGCAGTCGGTCGTCGCGCTGACCGAAGAGGGGCAGCGCTGGACGGTGCGGCGCGACGAGATTCTCGACATTGCGCGGCAACCCGGCGGTCCATCGATTGCTGCGGCCGCGGCATCCCCCGGCGAGGATCACGATGACGCTGGGGACGAGGCGTGACCAAGGCGCCGTTCTACGTCACCACTCCGATCTACTACGTCAATGACGTCCCCCATATCGGGCACGCCTATACGACGGTGGTTGCCGATACCTTGGCCCGCTTTGCCCGTCGCTTGGGTGGGCCGACCCGCATGCTCACCGGTACCGACGAGCACGGGCAGAAGATCGAACGTGCGGCGACCGAACAAGGGCTGACGCCGATCGAACTGGCCGACCGCGTCGTCGAGCGGTTCCAATCGCTGTGGACGCGCCTCGACATCGCCAACGACGACTTTATCCGTACCACCGAACCGCGTCATCAGGCCTTTGTGCAGGATATTTGGCGCCGTATGGCCGAACGCGGAGACATCTATCTGGGCGAGTATGCCGGCCTGTATTGTATTGGCTGTGAGGGCTTCTACACCGAGAAGGAAGTCGAGGGCGGCACCTGTCCCTACGGGCACAAAAACATCGAGTCACGCCGCGAGCCGACCTATTTTTTCCGGCTCAGCGCGTGGCAGCAACCGCTGCTCGATTGGTACCGCACCCACCCCGAGTCGGTGCAGCCCGACAGCCGGCGCAACGAGGTAATCAGCTTTGTCGAAGGTGGCCTGCAGGACTTGAGCATCAGCCGCACGGCCATCCGCTGGGGGATCCCGGTACCGGACGCGCCCGACCATGTCGTCTACGTGTGGCTTGATGCGCTGTCCAACTATGTCAGCGCCCTCGGTGGCGAGGGCGCCCCGTTGTACGACACCTTCTGGGCGGATCCGGCCGGGCGGCGCATCCAACTGATCGGTAAGGATATCCTGCGCTTTCATGCGGTCTACTGGCCGGCGTTTTTGCTGAGCGCGGGGCTGCCGCTTCCTTCCACCGTATTCGCGCACGGCTTTTGGACCGTCGAAGGGCGAAAGATGTCCAAGAGCCTACGCAACGTGGTCGACCCCAACTTCCTGATCGATGAGTACGGACGAGAAGTGGTCCGCTATTTTTTGCTGCGTGAAGTGCCGCTTGGCCAAGATGGCGATTTCAGCCACGCCGCGTTGCTCGGCCGTCTCAATGCCGATCTGGCCAACGATTTGGGCAACTTGACGAGTCGCTTGGTCGGCATGCTCACCAAGTATCAAGACGGCGAGCATCGTCCGATTTCCGGCGTCGACCCTTTGGCTGACGAGACTATGGCTACCGCGCATGCGATGCTTCGTCGCGTCGCCGAGGCCATGGATGCGATGGCCCCGAGTCGCGCGCTCGAAGAGATCTGGCGGATCGTCGGCGACCTCAACCGTTTCGTCGATACCTCGGCGCCGTGGGCGCTGGCCAAAGCCGGTGAGGGGGAGCGCCTCGCAGCGGTCTTGCATGCGGCCGCAGAAGGCCTACTTCTCGTCTCGATGGCGCTTGATGCATTCATGCCCGACACGGCCGTCGCCATTCGCGCGCGGCTCGGTGTCGAATTGCCGCTCGATTGGTCCTATGCTGCGTCGATCGATGCGCCGCCAGGGGCCTTGCGGATTTCCGTCGGCAGCCGCGTCGCACCCGCTGATCCCCTGTTTCCCCGCCTTGACCGCGCCGAGATCGAGGCCCGGTTGGCCCGTGTTGCAGCGCTTGCCGAACCCACCAAGGAGTCACCGGTGACCGATTCCCCATCTCCCGAGCGTTCCGCCGCATCTGCGCCGTCGGTGGTTGCCGCACCCACTGACGCATCTGCCCCGATCTCCTACGATACATTCAGCAGCATTGATTTGCGTGTCGGGCTGGTCGTCGCGGCCGAACCCGTCCCCAAGGCCAAGAAGCTGCTCAAGTTGACCGTGGATCTGGGGGAAGCTACGCCGCGTACGATCGTGGCAGGTCTCGCGCTCAGCTATGCACCAGAGACGCTGCAGGGCAAGCGGGTGGCCGTCGTCGCCAATTTGGCGCCGGCCAAGCTGATGGGGGTCGAGAGCCAAGGCATGGTATTGGCCGCCGGCGATGGCCCCGACGACTTACGCGTGATCGAGCCAGCCGCCGATCTACCGCCAGGTACGCGTATCAAATAGGCGGCGTTCGGGCGCGGCCCTCGGTGCCCTTGCGGTTTTTTTGACGCGCGCCATCCCTAGAATCGCGGGTTCTTGACAATGCGAATACGTTTGACTAGAATCCGAGGATTGGGTCAAACAGCAAAACAGGCGTCTGCAGCGAAATCCAAGTTGGCAATTCACATCCTCGCCCCTTCCGAAAAGAGGAGCCCGTTGAAACTCAAAATGTTTGTGGCCGCTACGGCAAGCCTGCTGCTCGTCGCGGGCATTGCCCGGGCCTGGATCCCACCGGACCGGTTTACCGACAACGGCAACGGCACGGTTTCGGACAACGTAACCGGGCTCATGTGGCAGCAGGAAGACGACAACAATGCGTATACCTGGCAGCATGCGGTCGACTGGTGCGCGGGGCTGTTGCTGGCTGGCCATAGCGACTGGCGGTTGCCGAACGTGAAAGAGCTTAGCAGCCTCGTCAACGAGGAACTCTACAATCTCGCGATCGACGGGGCGCTGTTCCCGGGAACGGAGTCGAACGCGTATTGGTCGTCGTCGTCCTACGCCAGCAACACCAACTACGCGTGGCACGTCGACTTCTACTACGGCAACACCACCTACGGCGATAAGGCGAGCAACTACTACGCGCGGTGTGTGCGGCCCTGATGGGGGGCCCCCGACGGTCTCTTCTTGTTTGCGGAAGTCCACGCGTCCTACCACGAATGCCGCAAGAATAAGCGCGGTACCATCAACGCGCTCAAGTTCGAGACGGATGTGATTGAGAATCTCCAGCGCCTCGGCCGTGCCGAGTGCCCGCGCTCGTGCGAACCCTTCATCACACCCCCAACCCAAGGAGGCTAAACATGGCTAGGCGCAATCTTTCGATATGGCTGGCGGCTGTGGCGGCGTTGCTGCTATCCGGTGGCTGCGGCACGGAGCGGACGACGGCACAGGCAACCAATGAAACAGGTGCAGCGTGTAGCGCCGACGCCGACTGCAAAAGCGGCCGCATTTGCGCCGAAAAGCAGTGCATCGCCCCTGGAGATGCCACGGGTGATACGAGCAACGGCGATGATGGCGCCGCCGCCGCGGCCAACAGCGCCCCGGTGGCCCAGGGCGGCAACGAGACCACACAAGTGGATACGATACTGCGCGGCGTCCTGGTGGCGACCGATGCCGACGGCGACACGCTCAGCTACGAGATTGTCACCAACGCAATTGGCGGCAGCGCCGTCATCGACAATGCGGCCAGCGGCGCCTACACGTATATCCCGAACAGCGGCTATGCAGGTACCGACCAATTTACGTTCCGTGTTACGGACGGCACCGATTACTCTAATGTGGCGATCATCTCGATCACGATCGAACCGCCGCCGATCGATCCAGATGCTCCTTCGAACTTGGTGGCAACCCATATCTCCGACAACGAAATACAGTTGACATGGGCCGATAATTCGACCAGCGAGCAAGGTTTCCGCATTGAACGAAAAGCCAACGAGGAGTCGAGCTTCAGCGAACTAACCGTGGTTGGCGCAGGCGCCATCTCCTATGCGGACACGAGCGTTGTTGCCAACAGCCGCTATACGTATCGTGTGCTTGCCGTTCGCGCAGCCGGTGACACCGATCCCTCCAACGAGGCGGTGGCTTATACCACGCCGGTGCCCCCGGGCGGTCTTTCGATGCAGCAAATGGCGGTCGATACCGTTGAACTGAGTTGGGCGGACAATGCGGCGTATGAACAGTCGTATCGTATCGAGCGCAAGACGGACGCGACCAGTTTCCAAATGGTCGGCACACTTGCTCCTGGGGCGACGGCTTATACGGACAGTGGCCTCGCCATTTGGGAAACCTATACATGGCGTGTGGTCGCGATCGCCGCTGGGTTGGAAGCGAGCGCCGAGGATGGAATACAGGTTACCCCAGCAAGCGGGCCAAGCTGGCCCTTGCCTTCGACCAGCCCTACGAACCTTACTGATAACGTCAACGGCACGGTTTCGGACAACGTGACCGGGCTCATGTGGCAGCGGGAAGACGACAACAATACGTATACCTGGCAGGGTGCGATCGACTACTGCGCCGGGTTGTCGCTGGCTGGCCATAGCGACTGGCGGCTGCCCAACCGTCACGAACTGCAGTCCATCGTCGACTACGGGACTCGCAGCCCCGCGATCAACGGGACGCTGTTCCCGGGAACGGCGTCGAGCAGCTATTGGTCGTCGTCGTCCTACGCCAACGACGCCAGCAGCGCGTGGCACGTCGGCTTCAGCAATGGCAACGTCAGCAACGGCAGTAAGACGAACTACAACTACGCGCGGTGTGTGCGGCCCTGACGGGGAGATGCGCGCTTTGGTTCTTTGATCCGTTGGGTCTTCATTTGCGCACTGTTAGGCGCGCAAGACTTTTTCAGACCTGACGGCTTTACGGGCGCGGGGCGTTTTACGGTTCCCGCCCGGCTTTGAGGCCGACCGGAATGGCGTATTTCGCGCGGGATCGAAGCATCCATCGCCTCAAATCAAAATCATCGACACTATTTTTTGGTGCAAGTAGTGTCCGAGCCGAGCCCCTCAGCGCCAAAATAGCTCGGGCGCCCCGGTCTGAGAAAGAACCTTGGGGGCGTCAAGGATACGAGCGTGTTCGCGGATAAAGAGACAGGGATGAAACCGCCGAAATCAAGCGGGCGGTTGAGCTGGCCGAGGGTGGGGCTACCCGATTGGCGCAGCGCTGAAGTGGCGCGGCCTAGAGCCACTTAAACAACAACGCCCCCGGATCGGTTGATCCGGGGGCGTCTCGGAAAATCAAAGTTTGGTTTCCGAAATCCGTCAAGCTGCCGAGGCAGCCGGCGGATGTCTAGTTCCGGTCGCGCTCGCGAGCGAGGCTGACGCGAAGCGGCCGGCCGTCAAGCGGCTTGCCGTCGAGTCCGGACACAGCAGAATCAGCTGCAGCGGCATCGTCATAAGTCACGAAGCCGAAGCCGCGCGAGCGACCCGTTTCGCGATCGGTCACGACCACAGCATCCGTAACGCTGCCATACTGCTCGAAAAGGGACCGAAGTCCTTCCGAGCTCGTCGACCACGCAAGGTTGCCGACATAGAGTTTCGTAGCCATCGTAGCAGTACCCTTTTCACGCCCCGGGAGGCAGTCATCATACCCGAGCCGACTTCCCGGAGTCGTCTCGAGCGGACCCCTGTACATAGCCCGGGCCCGGCTGGCGGGAGCAATTGTCAAACGGACCCGATGGCCGTTTACGCATGAACCCGCATTCACCTTAGCCTATCAATATCAAATGCGCAAGTCCGCTTGTGATAGGGTGCTGCGAGTGCTTGCTGATCCTCAGGCGGCCTGCTTGCCGACGGCACTTGGCTCGGTGATGCAGACGGCGCCCGGCAGGCCTTGCGTCGACGGTCGCGATTGGACCCGCCCGCCGCGCCCGGCCACCAGCCCGGCCACCACATTCCACAGCGCTGACTGAACCGGTTGTACAGCCTGCGCCAGCGCATCTTGCCATGCCGCTGTGGTATCGGACTTGAAAGCTTCGAGAAGCGGCGCCCAGCCTGCACCGTGCGCGACTGGCTCGGCATGGGCGGCGACGACCACTGCGATCGGTTTGGGGGATGCGTCCGCTGCAGCACGAAGCGCGCGGCCGAAGCGGCGGTGGTTGGCTGCGCTCAGACCGGACAGCCCCACGGGAAGTACGGGCATGGCGGTCGCGGGCGGAAAAATCTCACGCAGCGGCAACCACAAAGACGGCGCCAGGGCCGCACGGCGCAGGGTGACCGGGACGCCCTCGTGCCGTGCCGCGCGCTGGACGAATTCAGCCAAAAACGGCAGCCCGTCCCAACGCCGTGGCGCTGGGGCCGGTCCCCAACTTGGCGGCCATTCGGCTTCTGCGATCGGGTCGTCGGCCACCACCGGGTAGGCGTCGCGTTCCGCCAATTCGGGCTGGATGACAATCACCCCTCCCGTCTCGACGTGGCGTGCGCCGATCTCGGCCAATTGGCGACGCAGCGCCGCTGTGGCCCGCCCGAGGGCGAGATCAGGGCTCCAGGGGACGATTTCAAGCGAGGTCCACATAGATCGGCTTCCTTTCGTGGGTGTTCGCCCACTTTTCGCTTTTGACCCCCAGATCTTCCCGCGGGTTCCCGATGCGGTCACACAAGAGCTGCGCGGGTTGCGGTACGCCCTCCGGTTCCGCTACAATCTTTGGATTCCGCTTGCGATCGTGTCGGGGCGTAGCTCAGATTGGCAGAGCGCTGCGTTCGGGACGCAGAGGCCGGTGGTTCAAGTCCACTCGCCCCGACCACATTATTGTTCGCGTGCTCGCGAGACCCTCACGTATTCATTTGACATCCGCCGCTGCCGCCGTGCGCCATTGTGCGCCGGATGCCGGCCTCCCTCCACGCAGATTGGCCATCGGTTCGCCGCATTCGGGCACTCCGCCGGCCCGTCGGCGAACGCACCCTTGGCATTGACTCTGTGGCATCGCTGGTGTAGCATGCGAGTGTTTTTCCGTGTGGAAGTATCTCGGCGCCGCCGCCGGGGCAGGGGCAGGGCAAACGGATGCGTGAACTGATCGAAGCCATCGCAAAAGCGCTCGTCGATGAGCCGGACGCCGTCGAGGTGAGCGAGGAGATCCTCGACGACCAGCACATTATCCGGCTGCGCGTCACCAAGGCGGACGTCGGCAAGATTATTGGGCGCCAGGGCGCGCACGCCCACGCCATCCGCACCATACTGGCCGCCGCCAGCGGGAAGCATCGGCGGCGGTTCACACTCGAAATCCTCGATCAATAGCGCAGATACGCTGCGGCAGCGCCTGCTTGCCCCAGCGTGTACAATTTAAACTGTCGGAATCAGTGGGGAGCGTATCGCGTGGGCACCAAGGTGTACTGTCCAAGCTGCGGGATTGATGTTGAGCCGTTCGTACTCACGGGCGGTGGTCGTGAGGTCGTTCACTGCTCGATCTGCGGCCTTGTCCTTGATTCTGATGCGACAACTTCACCGCCGCCGCCGACCGAACTGCTGAAAACCGTATTGATCGCGGAGGACACGGAGGCCGTGCGGGTGACCGTGGCCAAGGCGCTCGTCGACCAAAAAGTAGCCCGCGAAATCCTGCAGTCGCGCAACGGCGCCGAGTTTGTTGCACAGGCTACACAGCGACTGCGCGAGGGCAAGCCAATCAGCTTGGTTATCCTGGATGTCGAGATGCCGATTATGAACGGCGTACAAGCGGCGCGCAGCCTGCGTGAACTTGAAACGCAGCTTGGTCTGAAGCGCCGCATTCCTATCCTCTTCTTCACGACACGGAAATGCGATGATCGATTCAAAACCGTACTGCAACAGGTTCAGCCCTCGAGCTACGTCAACAAGGGGAGTTCGCAGGATCCTGCCAGCTTGGCCGCACGCGTTATGAAGGTGCTGCAGATTTTGCTGCAAGGCGTGGGGCGCGGGTGATCGGCGTGCGTAGCGTTCGTTATTTGGTCGCGATCGGTCTGCTTGGCGTGCTGGGGGCCTGCGCAACCGTACCCTTGGTTGCCCAGACGGACGCGCCGATGTCGGCAGCCCTTAAGGAAGAGGGGGCCTTCGGCGCGGTCCTCAATCTGCCGCCCGTGCTCATTGAAGGAGCACCCAAAGGATGGAAATCTTGGACGGCCGACCAGTTGTTCGCCGCCGGCAACGACGCCTACGACGAGGGGGACTGGGCCACGGCGATCGGGCATTACGATCGGATCGTCCGGGCGTTTCCGGACGATAGCGAGTTTGTTCCTGCGGCCTTGTTTAACGGGGCCCTTTCGCTGGAGCATCTCCAGCGAGTCGACGAGGCCGAGGCTTGGTTTGCCGCCCTGATCGATCGCCATCCCGGCCATGCGTTGGCGACCAACGCGGCCTGGAATCT
>CAZUAB010000054.1:0-14750 GCA_964617795.1 uncultured bacterium | reverse complement strand
ATAGTGCCACAGCCGCACTGATGCTTGGCGGCGCAGGCACGGCCATTGCGTGGATGACCGCCGGCGCCGTGCCTGCAGGAATCGATACGCTGGCCCAAACGGCCGACCTTGCCGGTGACATCCTCGTTGCCCACCACGAACTGCGCATGGCTGTCGATGCCCTGGCAATAACCGCACTCCCTGCGGCGGTTGTGCCGGCCATGCTGGCAGCAGCGAACTCGCGGCTTGACGGCGGGCAGATCTGGCCGCTCGACCCACTTGAGGATACAAGACGTGCACCCAACCTGCTCGGCGATGGATGCTTGGCTGAGGTTGCGCTACCGGAGCGGCGACCGTTCGGGCTCGATTTGCAGAGAAGCTGGTTGCCGCCAACAACCGCGATCGGCGCAGGGTCGCTGCCTTCATCCCCACCGACGGGCGATATTTCGGCGGCCGTCGCGGCAACCACGCTCAAACTGGCCTACACGGATTTTTTGGAGGGTGCGACCGAACAGTGGGCAACGGCGGCGTTGCCCGCACATCGCCTCTGTGAATTGCAGCACAGCCTCAATGATCGCGAACGAACGGCATGGCGGCGAGAGGCCGCACGGGTGGTTGCCGAGATGTCCCGCCACGCTCGGGCCGCGCCCAGCGACTGGACCCCGACACCTGCACTGGACGCGGCTTGGGCGGCTTGGCGCGTATTTGTCCCCGATGCGCCGGCAACGCCACAGGCACTGAGCGGCGGACCCGCACGGACGCTACCACGACCCGACCAAGAACCGCTGCTCGGCTTGATCCGCACCCTGACCGACACAGACGCGTTCCTCGGGGACAGCGCCACCTGCGCCGACATCACCGGCCATCTTGAGCTTCTGTACGCAGCCTGGCAGCCCACCGCCGGTGGATTGCCCACCATCACCGACTTCCACGCCGCGGTTGACCGCCTCAGCATGAGCCCCGACGCTCCGGCCCAGGCACGCAATACAGAAATGGCCGCGTGGCTCGAGCGTGCCCTTTGCCGCGTAACCGTCGAGGCCGCCCGCCTGGCCGGCGCGGACGGACCGGCACTTCCCTTGCGCCTAGGCCCGGACTGGCATCGTGGCGGCGTTGGCGTGTTGTCTGCATCGCCGAGCACAGGCAGCGCATTGTCACAGGCACGGCCCCACCACCCCGACTACGGGGCTGGCGATTTACCGTTGTGGCCGGGTTTCATTGCGGTGCCGTCGCCCGTGACCGTCCACCGCAACCGCTGGCCCTCCCCTTGGCAGGAGTTGTTGGATGCCGGCATTGCGCACTGAGGGCAGCGCTATGCTGGAGGCGGCGTTGGCCGCAGTGGCGTTGACCGCACTGCTGGCTGGCCTAATCCGGCTATCGGTGGGTTCGTCGATCGCCCTGCATGAGGCCGGCGCCACGTGGCTACGAAGCTGGGGTGCGGCGCCGTGATGGCGCGCACGTGTTGTCTCGCGGCGGCGCTGGTATTCCTGGCCGTCCAAATCGAAGCGGCCGACCGCTGCGAAGCGGCGTGGAGCGACGACGGCAGCGGCGGCGTGCGGCTGGCGGTCGACGACCTGCAACAGCGACTATGCAGGCGCCCATTGCCGCCAGCGACGGCGGTCGATTTGGCGGAATGGATGGCGCGCGGCCGGCCACCCAACGGCCTGGCGCTGCGGTCGTTTGAGATCCGTTTCGGCGGCTGGCCGACCTTGGCTGGTGACTCGTGGCGCGTGCCTGACAGAGATGCGGGAGGTTGGGTCGATCGTTGGCTGGCCCAGCACTACCGCGAGACCCTTGATGCGGCAGTGTTCATTCCCGCCGAGGCGCCATGCCCGGCACCGTGGACCGATACCTGCCGCCGCGCCGTCACTGGCTTGCGGCGCACGGCACAAAGTCGCGGCAGCGAGGAGCCGGCCGGCGGCCTTTGCCGCACTGCACGCCCCGATCATGACGCACGATACGCAGCCGGCCTTGGACTTCGTGCCGCCGGCGATCTGGCACGCGCGGCAAGTCAAGCGGCGGCTTGGCGCCAGGCCCTCGGCGACGCTTCCCGCGCAGTCGGCTGGGATGGTGCTGTGCCGTGGCTGTTCGCGCCCGCCGAGCATCCCGGCGGTGTCTCGGTGGCCTTCAGTTGGTCCAGCGAACGCCCCGGCCTAGCCTTGCCGGTCGCAGTCACGACCGGCCACCGGCTGGTTCTGCCGGCGCCGCTGCTTTGGCTGGGCCACTGGCCCGATCAGTGGCGACTACAAGATCAATGCGAATGGCAGCGTGACGCGGGGCTTTGGGGACGCCGCCACGAAACGGCCCGCGGTGGGGTCGTCGTGTACGTGGACGGGGACGACCCAGCGCGCCATTTGCTGGCGTGGCGACAAGGATTCGGTGGGGCCGGCGAACGGCGGATGCGCCTGTCCCCAGAGGACTGGCGTCGCCTGTTGGCCTTTTCGCGAAAACTGCAAGAGACCCCGACGATCGTCGTCACTGGCCGGTCGGCGCCACTGGAGGCTTGGCCTCGCGTGCGTAGCTTGCGCCACGATGCGTCGCAAGCCGTCGTTCTGGTCCTGCGCCGCGGCAATCTCGACCCCGAGCCGCTCGTCGATGCCATGGGAGCGATGTTGGGCAAGGTCCTTGCCGACCGCTGGTCAGGTTGGCGACAGCGCGGACCGCTGGAACGGGCTGTTCTGCTGGCCGGCGGCCTCGGCGGCGAAGGCCCGTGGGCAGGGCTGCCGTGCGGCACGGCGGCCGTGCTCGAATTCACACGCCTGTCACCACAAAAAGCCGAGCACCGCCGTCGCATCGGGTTGATCTGCCGTGATCTTTGGAAGGATCTCTTGGCGGACGCAGATGAGCTCGAGCAGGCAGCAGCCGCTTCGTTCGCGCTGGAGGGATTTTTGCTTGTCGTTGATCGAATCCCGGACGGGCTGCAGGTCACGCGATTGGCCCTGCCCGACGCACGCGCCCTCGCCGTATCGGTCGTTTCGACGCTACGCACCATGGCGCCGCAAGGCGCCAGCGGAGACAGGGAAGCCCTGGCGGACGTCCTCCTGGGGCGCCCAGCCCAGCCTGAAGACGCCACACTGGCGCATGAGTTGGGAATATCGCCGGACGCTTTGCACGCAGCGCGCGTGACCTATACGGCAAAGGGCGAAGCGCATACTCTCGACTGGCTACGCTGGCCCCTGGGCCGCCATGGGCCGCTTCCCAAGACGCTCCGGTTCGCCGGTCGATCCTGGCGCGCCGCGTCTGAAGGCCAACCGATACCTGTGACCGCCGTCTGGCCGGAGCACTGGCGCCCGTCGCCGCGGCTGCCGCAAACAGAGGCCCCGTGGAGTCACGCGTGGCAGGGCCTCTATCGGGCCAAGGCGGGCGAGCATCTGGTCGTCTTTGATGCGGCGAGTCGCCGCGGGGTGCAGGTCTTGGCCATCACCACGAACGAAGGCGTCAATGATGACTGAGCAAGGTGCGGCGAGCCTTGAGGCCGGTTTGGCGGCGGCATTGCTGCTTGGCGTCCTGCTGGCGGCCTGGCGCCTTGCGGCCACTCTGCAAACGATCGAAGCCACGCGCTCAGCGCTGGACAAATGGCCATGGCCGTAAATGAGAAAAGAGCAGCCGATGAAGGTCTTTGGAGAGCGTGTTCACGCACTGCGTGCGCAATGGCAGCAGCAGCACACGCGCTGGCTGGCCTACTGGCACGACCTGCCACCGGCGCAGCGCCGACGGGCGGCAGTTGGCGCACTGTTGGCCCTCGTCGCAACGGCGGGTCTTTGGCTGGACAACCTGCGCCTTGCCGCCCAAGCCACCCGCGACACCGTCATACTTGCTGCGGCCCGCGACCTCGCGCCGGGCGTCACGCTACAGGCTGGCGACTTGGTTGACATTGACATGCCGTCTTCCCCGGCCGACCGCCTGCTTGTCCACGCCGCGGACCGCGATTTGGTCGAGGGCATGAGGCTGCTAGCCGGGCTGTCGGCAGGGCTGCCGCTGCCATGGCCGCTGATTGCCACCATTGACGTCGCGCCGCTCAGTATCAGCGATGGGTTGGCGCCGGGCACCCGACCTTTTCTGGTTGCTGCGCCGGATGGCGCATGGCCGTCGGGCTGGCTGCAGCCAGACAGTCGCGTTGACTTGCTGTGGTCGGCACGCCGCAGCGGCGGCGCGGTTGCCCGCATTTTGCATCAAAATCTAACTGTGCTGGCAGTCGAAGAGGCCGGTCCACTACGAGTACGTGGCGCGGTGATCGCTGTCCCCGCTGAGGATGTATCCGCCTTGATGGTTGCACGCGATACCGGGCGGCTCGACTTGGTTGCACGTCCGGCACGCGATATGGTGACGTTGGCCACTGCACGCGCCCACGAGGACGATCTCTGGCGCCAGCCTTCGTCATCCGCGCCGCACATTCCCGCCGTGCGCGTCATCCGCGGGGCCACGCGATGAGGCGGTTATGGCTGATCGCTGCTGGATGGCTACTGTTTACAACTCCCGCCATGGGCGATGAACGCGTGCTGCGCCTCGTGCGAGGCCAATCCCGCATTGATGCCGTACCGGGTATTCGGCAGGTCGCAGTTGGGGATCCACGCATTGCCGATGTACGCGTTGTCTCCGGGGGGCGCGAACTACTCACAGTGGGGCTTGCCGAAGGAATGACGACGCTGGATGTCTGGCGCGGCGGTAGCCCTGAACGCTGGCTTGTCCGGGTCTTGGCTCGCGACCCACGACTTCTTGCCGACGACCTGACGGCGATGCTGCGCGCGCTGCCCGGTGTGGCGGTCGAGATTGCCGGCGAACGGGTAATGCTGACGGGCCGTACGGTTGGTGCCCAGGACACAAAGCGAGTCGACACGCTGCTGGCGCTCTACCCAGATGTACTGGATTTTGTCGAGCGTCATCGGGTGGATCTCGACCAGCTCATACGCATCGACGTGCAGTTGGTCGAAATCCGCCATCGCCGTGGGCGGGATGTTGGCATCGCCCTGCCGACACTCGCGGGCGCGACAGCAGGCTCGACGCTGCAGGGAGGCTTGGTTCCTGGACTGGGGCCTTTCGGCGGCAGTGTGGTCATCACGCAGGAGCTGACCGCGGGCCTTCATATGCTCGAGGAATCCGGACACGCCCGTAGCCTTGCCCGGCCCGCCTTGGTCAGTCGCAACGGCAAGCCTGCCTCGTTCCGGGCGGGCGGTATGTTGCCGGTCCCCGTGGCCTCTGGGCCGGGTCAGGTCAGTATTGATTGGAAGCCTTATGGTATTGGCATCGAGATTCTTCCCCGGGGGGACGATGCCGGCAATTTTGATCTTGAGCTGGGCGTAGAAGCCAGTGACCTAGATCTTGCCAACGCCGTCGGTGCTGCGGGCGGTACCGTGCCAGCACTGCGCGCGCGGACCATGCGCACGACGATCAACCTGCGTGCGGGTCAGTCTCTCGTGCTGGCGGAATTGCAGGACCAACAGGAGAGCAAAAACGTGGACGGCGTCGCAGGGCTGTCGCGGCTGCCAATCCTAGGCGAACTGTTTAAGCGACGTCGTTGGGGTGGTTCGAATGCTGAATCCTTTATGATCGTAACGCCGACTCTGGTCGGCGGCGATACCGTAGCACCAGCAGACGAAGCCTTGCGACGCTACGACGCGGCGGCCCCGGATGTGCGGCCGGGTTTGAGTGAATGACCGCAATCGAGGTAACAATCGCATTCGCTGGCAGGCAGACCGAGGCCATGTGGGTGCTGCCATGCGTCCTCGGCCGCCACGATGGGGACGGCGGAATTGACGACGACACGGTCAGCCGGCGGCATGCCGAGCTGCACTGGGATGATGCGACCGCCACCGTGGCGATCACCGATCTGGGCAGCCGCAACGGCGTCCTGCTCAACGGCGCGCGGGTGACACAGGCCATGTGGGCCGCCGGTGCGCCGCTGACAGCGGGAAGCAGTACGCTCCATTGGCGCCCCCGCACGCCCGTGTCGGGTGCCGAACTGTTGTCCGCCCTGCGCGAAGAACTGACCTCACTTGACGCCGCCGACCCCCTGGCCCAACGCGCCTTCATCGCGGCGCGAGCCAGCGAGATGCACGCCGATCCCGACGACATCCAATCGGTCGTAGACGAGCTGTTTGGTTTCGGACCACTCGAACGGCTGCTCGCTGACCCGGAGATAACCGAAATCCTCGTCTGCGGCCCGGAGCAGATTTGGGTAGAGCGTGCGGGTCGGTTGGCCCCGGCTGCGGTCCATTTTCGTAATTCGGAATCGCTGCGGGGCACGGCCGACCGCATGCTTCGTCAAGCCGGGCGCTCGGTAGATCTTGGGCGCCCATTCGCCGATGCCCGATTGCCGGACGGGTCCCGCTTGCACGTGATCATTCCGCCGATCGCCCTCGATGGCGTACAACTGACGATTCGTAAATTTGCACCGAGTCGCCGGTCGTTGGCGGATCTCGCGGACAGTGGCGCGATGGACTCAGCGGCGCTGAAATTGCTGCAAAAGGCGGTGGCCGATCGCCGCAACATTGTCGTAAGCGGCGGGACTGGCTCGGGAAAAACCACGCTGCTCGGTGCGCTGGCTGCCCGCTGCGGGCAACTGGAACGTATCGTGACCATTGAAGACGCAGCCGAGCTACAGCTCCCACTGGCCCACGTCGTACGGCTTGAGGCGAGGCCAGTCGGTGCAGAAGACGAGCCGCCGGTGACGATTCGTGACCTTGTTCGTAATGCGCTGCGCATGCGGCCGGATCGGCTGATCATCGGTGAGTGTCGCGGCGGCGAGGCCTTTGACATGCTCCAGGCCATGAACACCGGTCACGACGGCAGCATGACCACGATCCACGCCAACTCGCCCCGCGATGCATTGGCTCGGCTGGAAAGCCTGGTTCTGATGGCGGAGGGAGGGCTGCCTCACCGTGCGGTTCGCGAGCAGGTCACGCGCGCGGTCGACCTCATCGTCCAAACTGCACGCGCGCCGGACGGTCGACGGCGAATTGTTGAAATCGCCGGGGCCGGTGGCCTCGAAGGAGACGTGCCAGTATTGCGATCTTTGTACCGGGCGGATCGTGCGTCATGCTGACCGTCGGCCTGGCCGCAGTAGCCGCCGCGGCCGGTGTACTGCTGTCACTGGCCACGGGTGGGTCCGGTAAGGTGTTCTCCCGTGGGGTGCTGATCGGCGTACCGGCCATGGCGCTATTGGGCTTGGGTACGCTTGCGACACTCGCATTGCTCGTGGCCTGCGGCGTCTACGCCTACCGGCGTTACGCGGCCGCGCAGCGCCAACGCAGCGAACGCGACGCACTCGCCGATCACTTGGGCGCCGTTGTCGCCCAATTGCGCGGCGGCAAGGCCCTCATCGACGCGCTAGCCCTATCCTCCTGCGACTGGATCCGCAGCGCCGCCGGAGCCCACCATCCTGAGAACCAACTCGGTGCGGCAATCCGTCAGGCGGCTTTGACACGCGGTTTACCGGCCGGAGACCTTACCTGGACATACGCGCTCGACGACCTGGTTGCCCGCGACATCCCCACGGGACGGTTTCTCGCCGCTGTGGCCGAGCGACTTGGGGCGCGGCGGCGCGCCCGCGATCGCCTGCTGTCCGCCACGACCCAAGTACGCGGGCAGGCAGCCATTCTCGCGCTGCTGCCGCCCGCATTGATGGTTTTACTTATGGTTCTTGATCCGACGGTCATCAGCCGCAGCCTGCGCACAGCGCCAGGCATGATCTCGGTGGGCTCGGTGGTGCTGCTGGAATGGGCAGCGTGGCGGCTGATTCGCCGCCTTTTGGACAGGGCGCCATGACGTTGCTACTGCTGATTTTGCTGCCGCTTGGCGCAGCCCTTGTTGCGGCGTCGCTCACGCCAATCCAGGAAAACGACCCGGCCCACATCACGCATTCCACTGACCCGCTTTCGCTGCTGGAACTGGCGATGCTGTTTGAAGGCTGGGCACTTGCGCTGCAGGCGGGTATCGACGCGGGGTCCGTCGTATCCGACACCCGCATCCTGGCGACCAATTCGTCGCTTGAGCGATGGTTGCGACCGGCCACGACAGGGCTGGCCAGCGGGCAAACCTTGCCTACGGCGCTGCGCCGCACCGATCCGTCTTGGCTTCCGCCGCCTCTTCGCACGCCATGGCGTACGCTGGCTGACCGCGCCGAGCATGGCCTACCTCTGGCTCCCCATCTGCTCGAACTGAGCCAGATCGTCGCAGAGGAACAGGCCCGCGCCGCCGAGCGCTGGGCCCAAACTGCCACTCTGGCCATGACGGGGCCCCAGTTCCTGCTATTTCTGGCCGTCCTGGCCGTCTGCCTGTTGCCCATCTGGGGAATGAGGATTTCGCCATGAACGTGATCGTCCGCTATCGCAACGGCGACAAGCGCGCGTTCCGACGGCTCGGGCTCGGCCAGCACACCATCGGTCGAGATGAGCATTGCGTAATTCAACTGGACGATCCCGATATCAGCCGCTGCCATCTGCGAATCGACGTGCAGCAAGACGAGGTCGCCATTGGCGACCTCGACAGCGCCAACGGCACATGGCGAAAAGGGCGCCAAGTAGAGCATCTACGTCTGCCGAGATGGCCGGTTCGCCTGCGCCTCGGGCCAAGCAGTGTGATCGTTTTGTGGGCCTCGCCTGTGCGCACGATCGTGCGCATGGCGCACGCTGGTGCTGCCCTTGCCGTCTGTGCTATGTTCATTTTCGCACTTGCCTACTCGCCGACGGAAAGGACAACAAAACGGACATGCGGGAGTTCGATAGACATGGAAACGCGGCTGCGACGAGCCGCCGCGACCGGCGAAGCGGAGCGCGCACAATTGCTGGCACGCCTGTGCCGGAACCCGCAGCGCCGCTGATTACGTTACCCATCGCCTCGGCCAGGGATGAGGGCACCCGCGTACTCGCAGCGGACGGGCCGGCGGCCACCCGCATTGTCGCGCCCGACGCACTCTACTTGCGTGTTGGATCTCGTCTGCGCATTTTTCGCCAGTCGCCGATCGTGATTGGGCGCGCCGCCGATTGCGACTTCGTGATCAACCACCCGGACCTGGCACTCCATGCCATGCGGCTACACCACGGTGCGGGCGGCGTCTGGATTGAGCGCCTTGATCGATCCAACGATGCGGAGCCCGTGATTCCCCGACGGACCGAGGTGCCCAGCGATCAGCATTTGGCTCCCGGCATCGTCCTGCGAATCGGCAGCGAGCCGCCGGCCGCGCGCACTCGACGCCTGCCGGTCCTCCTCTTGCTCGGTAGCGCCATGCTGCTCTGTATCCATTTGCTGGCCCGCGCGCGGCCACCGGTCTCCGGCCATGCGCCGATTGTGACGCCCTCCCAGCAGCCGGCAGCAGCCAGTGCGACGCAGTCACCGCGCCCCGTGCAGAACGCCACGGCACCTGTAGATCAGCCGAGGCATACAGATCGATTGCCGAAACCGCCCACCGCGGCTGCCAAACCGGCTCGGGCGACTCCCGACAGCGCGCATCGGGGCGCGCCCGTTTCTACCGCGCGCAATGCCGCGGACCTGCATCGGCTGGAACAGGCGGAATTCTGGATCGCCCGTGGACTGCCGCAACGCGCGCGCCCGCTGCTCGACGCGCCGCCGGCGGACCCAGCTCTTGCGGAGCGGCTGTATTCGCTACGGGCAAAATTGCGCAGGCAGGCGGAAGACCTACGCGTGCAGGCCCACGCCCTCGCCTCGATCGACCCAGAGGCCGCACGCACCCTCCGTACACAAGCCGCTGCCCTGCTGTTTCCCGATGATCCGCTCCACCCTGTGCTGGAAAGAGAGTTGCCATGAACACGTTTCTCCTTGAGTATCAGGCCTCGACCGTCCGCATTCGTTACAGCGGCGGTCGAATCGAAGCGGATGCAACGCGTACGGCCGCGCAGCGTCTGATCGGCCTTTGCGGCAGCCCGCCGCGCCCGTTGCTGATGCTCGGCTCAGGCGGCATTCACACACTCGGCTTGCACTTTGCCATTGATGCGTGGTTTGTGGATCCGTGGGGGCGCGTACTGGACTTTGCTCACGACGTACGGGGCGCCACGTTCCTGGAATGCCCGGATGTAGCCGCCGTGCTGGAAACGCCGGCCGGGTGGTTTCGGCTGCCGTTGATCCACGAACGGATTCACCTTGACTGGGCCGGTGACCCGGCACTCTGCCCGTTGCACTCGGCATTTCGCCGCTGCGGTTGTCAATCACAGCAGCCCGCACTTGGCTGAGCAAAACGCCACCGTCGGCCCCTATGAAATCGTCGGCCCGCTAGCGCGGGGGGGAATGGCCGAGGTCTGGCTGGCCCGCTGGTCACGCATGGGTGCTGAGCGGCTCGTCGTCATCAAGAGACTGCTTCCCTGGCTTGCCGACGACGCCAATCTGCGCGCGATGTTTGCCGAGGAAATCCGGCTCTGCGCGGCCTTGGACCACCCCGGCATCGTTCGCACCTATGACGTCGGCGAATGGGAGGGCCTGCCGTTTTTGGTCCTTGAGTATGTTGACGGCGCGGCGCTCGACCAGCTCATCGCCGACGGTGGCCCATTCGCCCCAGCCGAAGCGGTGGCCGTCGCGGTCGCCGTCGCGGAAGCGCTGGCCTATGCACACGCCAGAATGCCGGTGGTCGTGCACCGTGACGTGTCGCCGAGCAATATCCTTGTCGACCGCGACGGGCGGGTGCGGCTGGCGGATTTCGGTATCGCCAAGGTCGAGGGGCGCGCACGCACCATGGCCGGAACCCTCAAGGGAAAACTGGCCTACATGGCTCCAGAGCAGGTGCGCGCCGGTGAAACCGGACCTGCTGTCGATCAATATGCACTCGGTCTTGTGCTATTCGAATTGCTGACCGGGGAGGGCGCACTACCGGGCGGCAGCGACGCTGAAGTCCTGTCTGCGGCAGCCGGGGCCGACTGGAACCACGAACATCCACTCTGGCTACGGCAAGACGGCGACCTCCGAGCGATCGTCGGTCGTGCTCTGCACGAATTGCCTCAGGACCGCTGGCCGGATGTGCGCTTGTTCGGCCGAGAACTTGAAGCGTGGGCGGCGCGCCGGGCGCTTGGCGACGGGCGCGACCGTCTCGCGGCACGCCTTGCCGAGCGCCCACGTACGGCATCCGCCAGCACCCCTGCCGCATCACCTTGCGTGACCGTTGCCAATACGGCAGCGGTCAGTCCTCCACCCGCTGTACCGGCGGATCGGGCCCGCCGTCGCGGCGTTCGACGCATGGCACTGCTAGTGAGTATCAACCTAGCTGCGGCAAGCACCGCGTGGTGGGCTTGGACACGCACTCCAGCCGTTACGGACGAGCTTGCCCCAGTACTTACAGAAGAGGCACGCGCTGCGCCTACGCCGGCGACTGCGCCAACCAAACCGACCGCCGCGGTCGCTGTACAGCCGCCACGGTCCCCTGTCGCGCAGAGACGCGCTATCGCCGCAGAGCCCCAACGGCTGCCAGCGCGTTTGACCGTGCAGGTCACCCCCTGGGCCCATGTCGACCTTGGTGACGGCGAGGTTCGCACCACACCGCTGTTCGGGTACGAATTGCCGCCCGGCTCGCGCCGTATTCGGCTCTGGAACCCCGACGCCGGTTGGGAGCGCAGCCTACGCGTCGAACTCGAATCGGATCAAGAAACACGCGTGTTGCTGGCACTTGACGGCGCCGCGACCGATGCAACGGGAGGTCAACCATGAGTCGAAAAGTGGCAACTGCGGTCTGTGCCGCCGCGTTCTTTTGCTTCAGCGCATGCGGGAGTCCGCCCGGGGCCTTGCAGGCTCGCCTGCATTGGCCGGAAAACCGATTGCGCGCCGCACCTAGCGCCGTCGACGAATTGCGTTTTGTCGTGCGTGGCGGTGAGGGTTTCGAGCGGCGTGCCGCCGTTCCGGCGGCGGTCGGTGCGTGGCAGAGCCCGCCACTCGCCGCCGGCCGCTATCGCCTTGAGGCAGTCGCGTTGGCCGACGGGCAGGCACTTTTGCGCGCGGTCACAGAGGTCTCGGTCAACAGTGACCGCATCAGTCGCGTCGACCTCCAAATGGAGCAGCTGCGATGAATGGAAGCGCATACGTGGCCATTGGTGCACTCTTCCTTTCGACGTGGCTTGCCGCCGGACCGGTGGCGGCCGGGCGCATCCTGACAATCGATGCCGATGCGGCGGCGCCTTGCTCCGAGGTCACGCTGACACCGGCCCGCTTTGGGCCGCCCGAACCATCCGCCGCTGAGCTCGCCGCACTCGCCGAGGCCGAACGGTCATTCGCACGGCTCGATCTGACAGCAGCCGAACTACGATTGGCGCCTCCTTTGGGATCGTGGCGGAATCAGGCCATCGTCGGGCCGGAGCGCCTACGGGCCGAGACTTTGGCCGCTCGATTGGCCCGCGTCCGCAGCGACTCGGATGCCTATGCCACGGCCATTGAGGCCCTCGGTCTCCTGCATCTGTGGTTGCCACCGGACCCGGCACGCGTGCCGCCCGATCTGCGCAAAGATATCGAAGCCCGCCGACAACGGCTGTGGGAAAGCCCGACGGTCCGCTACCACCTGACGCCTCTGCCGGCACGGATTCAAATCGGGGTGGATGCCTTTCCGGCGACGAGTCCAATCGAATTGCCGGCCGCCATCGGCGCCTCAGATACGCCGCCGATGCTCGACTATGGATCGCTTGGCTGGCTGCCGTGGCCCTCCGAAACGACCCGTGCAGAACTTCACCCGCTGGACTGGTCGCCAACGTTGGCCGCCTGGGCCCGCCCGACGCCCGCTGCGGGCGACCATTGGCTTGTCGCCGGCGACGACGGTACACTGTTGTTGCGGCGCCCGGACGGACAGGTCGCCGCGACCGGTCAAGACGAGATCGTCGCTCGGCTCTGCGGCGCAACCCCGGACAGCCGGGCACCGCGAACAGCGGCGCCGGTCGGAGTCGGCACCACAAGAACGACAGGCCGTGCTTGGTACCGCAGCGGTTGGCTCTGGTCCGGCTTGCTCGCTGGCGCCGCCGCCGGGCTGGCGGCGTGGGCGACGCAGGGTGAGGCGCCACCACCGGCCATCGAGGTTCGCTGGTAAGCAACGACCAGTTTGTGCCCCATCAAGGTGGTTTTGCCGTCCTTCTGGTAAGATCATTATGCGTATCCGCATAATGGCTATTGTTACCATGTTTGCCGCCGGCATGTCCGCCGACGCGCGCAGTGCGGATGGACTTTTCACTCACGAGAGGCGACGATGCCAACACCCTCCCTTGAATCCTTCTTGGCCTCTGTGGCCGCACGCGATCCGTATCAACCCGAATTCCTGCAGGCCGTACGTGAGGTATTCGAGAGTCTATGGGATTTTATCGCTGCAAATCCCCGCTACTTTGAAGACGGCTTGCTTGAGCGCTTGGTCGAACCCGAACGGGTGATCCAGTTCCGCGTGGCCTGGGTCGACGACGAGGGCCGCACCCAGGTTAACCGCGCCTTTCGCGTACAGCATAGTTCCGCAATCGGGCCATTCAAGGGCGGGATGCGTTTCCATCCTTCGGTCAACCTGTCGATCCTCAAATTCCTCGCCTTCGAGCAGACCTTCAAAAACGCCCTGACGACTCTACCCATGGGCGGCGGCAAAGGGGGGGCCGACTTTGACCCGAAAGGCCGCAGCCGCAGTGAAATCATGCGGTTTTGCCAGGCCTTGATGCTCGAGCTGCACCGCCACCTTGGCCCGGACACCGATGTACCAGCCGGCGATATCGGTGTCGGAGGTCGCGAAATCGGCTTCATGACCGGCATGATGAAGAAATTGTCCAACGAGGCGTCCAGCGTATTTACCGGCAAGGGGCTGTCCTATGGCGGCAGCCTGATTCGCCCCGAGGCAACCGGTTACGGACTCATCTATTTCGTCGAGGAGATGCTGGCAACACGCGACCTAGCCTTGCACGGCCAACGCGTGTCGGTCTCGGGCTCCGGCAACGTCAGCCAGTACGCTATTGAGAAGGCTATGGAGCACGGCGCCAAGGTCGTGACCGCATCGGACTCGGGCGGCACAGTGGTCGATCCCGAGGGGTTCACCCCCGAGAAGCTGGCGTTGTTGATGGATATCAAAAACGTTCGCTACGGGCGCTTGCATGAGTATGCCGAGGCACTCGGGCTACAGTGGGAGCCGGGCAAGCGGCCCTGGCACGTACCGGTGGACATCGCCCTTCCTTGCGCAACCCAAAACGAGATTGAGGCTGATGATGCCCGTATGCTCGTAGCCAATGGCGTCCACTGCGTCGCCGAGGGCGCAAACATGCCCTCGACAATCGAAGCTGCCCACATCTTCAACGATGCCCGTATCCTTTATGGGCCAGGCAAGGCGGCCAACGCCGGCGGTGTGGCAACATCCGGACTCGAGCTATCCCAAAACGCCATCCGGCTGGCCTGGCCCCGCGAGGAAGTCGACCGTCGTTTGCATACGATCATGAAATCGATTCACGCGAACTGCCTACGTTATGGCAGCAAAGGTGACGGATTCGTTAACTATGTTGACGGATCGAATATCGCGGGGTTTGTAAAAGTTGCCGATGCAATGCTGTCGCAAGGCACCTACTGACCCGGCTACTTGATTACGCGCGCGATCGGATCCCACAGCCAACGCGGCAACCAGTGGACAAGCCGCATCACCCGGGTCAACACGAACGGGAACGTGACTGCGGCGCGACGCCGGGCCATGCCGCGCAGCATGATCTGCACGGCATCTTCGACTTCCAGCATCAGCGGCATGGGATGGTCGTTTTTGTCGGTCATCGGCGTACGCACGAAGCCGGGATAAATCGTCGTCACAGAAATACCGTAGGGCTTGAGCTCCGGCCGCATCGCAT
>CAZUAB010000053.1:0-14975 GCA_964617795.1 uncultured bacterium | reverse complement strand
GTTTCGCTTTCCAGGCCGGTAGGGGGCTGAAGTCCATCTGCAACTCGATGGCCGGCGCGCCTCCGGCAATATGCGCATCAAGGATTCTTTCGACGTCTGCGATCGTTCGCACGGTGTACCAGATCCCATCGGGGTACACGACGACGGCTGGCCCGCTTTCGCAGCCCTCAAGGCAGCCGCTCTTCGACGCCCGCACGCGCCCGGCGAGTCCCCGCGCGATTAAGCCGGCCTTAAATGCCGCGTGCAGGTCCTCCCCGCCGCGATGCCCGCACGAGGGCCGCGGATGGCCGTCCTCGCGCCGGTTTGTGCAGACGAAGATGTGGAGTTCCCAAAGCCGCCCGGGATCGCTGGAGTGCATCCCCACAGTGTACGGCGGTGTCCGGACGTCCGACAATCGAGAACGACGCCGGTCGCCGGTGAGCGTGCCCGTCAGCCGGTGACCCGCACTCGAATGTCGGACGGGGTCAGGCAGCGCCCAGTTTCGTCGCAGGCTTGGGCGCGTACGACAATCTCGACGTCCTTGCCGCTGCCGCCCCCCGGAATCGTCGCGGTGATGCGTGCGGATTTCTTGTAGACCGCGAGTGTCTCCTGCTCAGTTCCACCTGGCGGTGTCAGCCGACTTGCACGTGGATAGGCGACATTCAAGTCGAGGGGGGAGCCATCGGGGTGTTCTGCACGGACCACGGTCGGGATCAGGAAATCCAATGTGGCCGGGTTGGCGTTGATGTGCCAACCGTCGGCAATCTCAAGATCAATGGCGATTCGCGGGGGCCGCTCTGTGTACTCGAACTGCGCACTGATCCGGATGTGAGCGGCGCTGGTCTCGGGGTGCAATGGAAGGGTGGGTGTCGGCAAGTCAGCGGGCAATTTCAACCGATGGTAGTCCCACAGTGCCCAAAGCATGGCGCTGTGGGCCAAGGGGCGACGGTGGATGGCCGCCGCGAAGCTCTTGAACGTACCGGCCGCGAAGCCGGCGTACGTTTGGTCATTCGTCTCTGCAGCCAAGTTTGTCAAAGCCCGGGCGGCCAAGCTGTTGCCGCTGGGCAAAGCGCCGTCGTGGCCCTCTTTGGCGCGCACCAGCAAATGCTCGACCGTGGCCGGCGCATAGTAGAATCCTCCGTGGGCGGGATCCCACAGCGCGGAAATCATCTCATCGGCGGTTCGCCGGGCCTCCATCAGCCAACTCGGTGAGCCGCTTGCCCGATACAATTCCACAAACGCCAGCGTCAATGCGGCGTAATCGTCGAGGTACGCTGCAATTTTTGCCGCACCATGGCGAGCGACATGCAGCAGTCGGCCCTGCGGATCGCGCAGCGTTCCGAGCACGGTGCGCGCCGCGCGGGCGGCCAGAGTAACATAGTCGCTGCGGTCAAAGATCCGCCCCGCATAGGCCAGAGCCTCGATCATCAGGCCGTTCCACGCGGCAATAGACTTGTCATCCAGCAGTGGTTGCTTGCGTTTGGACCGCACGGCCAAGACCTGCTCACGAATCGGATCAAGGCGTTCGTGCAGCACGTCGATTGGCAAGTCCAAGTTGGCCGCCGTCTGAGCAATGTCGTTGGGCCAGTGCAGAACATACTGTCCCTCGAAGTTGGGCGGGCCGTCCAAGCCGTAGACGACTGAAAACAGCCTCCATTGCTCCGCTGGCAGCAAGGCTTCGAGCTCCGATGCCTGCCAGACGTAGTAGCGGCCTTCTTCCTCGTCTGTCTCCGAGTCCAGGGCCGAATAGAACATGCCGGACTCCCCGGTCAAGACCCGTTGCACGAACTGTACAATTTCGTCAGCGATGCGCCGAAATTGCGGGTCGGAAGAAACCGCGAAGGTACGTGCGTACGTATGCAACAATTGGGCGTTGTCGTAAAGCATCATTTCAAAGTGCGGCACCCGCCATTCGCGGTCGGTCGAGTAGCGGTGAAATCCGCGGCCGATCTGATCGTAGATACCGCCCCGCGCCAGGGCCCGCAAGGTAGCCGAGACCATCGCAAGGCCGTCTTCGCTTAAGCCGGCCTCGTGGGCACTCAGCAGCAGCTCCAAATGGGAGGGTTGAGGAAACTTCGGCGCATCACCAAACCCGGCATACTCGGCGTCGAACAGCTGCCCCAGTTGTGCCGCTGCCTGCCCGAGAACACGTTGCTCGGGCAGGGCCAGCGACGGCGGCTCACCACGGTGGCTTTGCTCGATGGCCGCGCGGACGCGGTCGGCCTGTGCCAGGATCTCTGCCGGTCGTTGATGCCAAGCCGCGCTGATCTGCTCCAAGGTTTGCTGGAACGGCCCCGGCGGAATGTAGGTCGCACCGAAAAACGGTTTCAGGCCCGGTGTGAGAAACACGGACATCGGCCAGCCGCCGTTGCCGCGCATCAATTGGATTGCCGTCATGTAGATATCGTCGACGTCCGGACGTTCCTCGCGGTCGACTTTGATGTTGATAAACAGGTCGTTCATCAGTGCGGCGAGCTCGAGGTTCTCGAAAACCGTGCGCTCCATGACATGACACCAGTAGCAAGTCGAATAGCCGACGGAAAGGAAGATCGGTTTATTCTCGGCCCGGGCACGGTCGAATGCCTCTTGTCCCCAAGGGTACCAAGCAACCGGGTTGTCTTCGTGCATCCGCAGGTATGGGCTCGATTCGAGCGCCATGCGGTTCTTGCCGGGCGGAATCTGCTGCGGCGCGTCGCTCTCAGATGACCCGTCGGAGCTTGCGGGATGATGGGTGTTCCTGGAATCTACGTTCGCCACCGTATCCTCGTTCTATCAAAGTCCACTGCCCGACCGTACTGTCAAAATGCCACTCCACCAAGCGGTGGCACGATGTCGTTTCTCACACCTACAGTTACCCCTTATTGGTCGCATGTCCGCAATCGAGGCGACATGGCGGGTTTTGCCGCCGCATCTGCCAATATTCCGGTAACATGGCGACATGCTTTCACAGGCGCTCGGCGGGCTAGGGTTGTTTTTGATCGGCATGGTGCTGATGACCGATGGCCTGCGTGCGGCCGCCGGCGATGCACTGCGCCGCATTTTGCTGCGTTTTACGGGCGGTCCGGTTAAGGCGCTCCTGACCGGTGCCGCGGTTACCGCAGTTGTCCAGTCGTCTGCTGCAACGACCATGGCCGTGATCGGTTTCGTCGGCGCCGGCATGTTGACCTTCCACCAGTCGCTGGGCCTCATCTTTGGAGCCAACCTCGGTACGACGGTCTCCAGTTGGATTGTCGCGACCGTTGGGCTCAAGTTCAGCCTGAGCGTCGTTGCGTTGCCGCTCGTTGGGGTAGGGGCGCTACTGCGGCTCTTCCTGCGTGGCAGAGGGCGACACTTGGGCTTGGCGTTGGCGGGCTTCGGTATGATCTTTGTCGGCATCGACATCTTGCGGGGGGGATTGACTGGGTTGTCGGCCCACCTGACGCCCGCGGTGCTGCCCGGGGATACCTTATCCGGGCGCTTGTTGCTGGTCGGGATCGGCGCTGTGCTGACAGCCATCTTGCAGTCGTCGGCCGCCGCAATGGCGACGACTCTGACAGCTCTGCATACCGGCGGTATCGACATGCCGCAGGCCGCCGCGATGGCGATCGGCATCAATATCGGCACCACAATGACGGCGGGTCTTGCCAGCCTTGGTGCATCGCTCGCGGCTCGCCGTACCGCGCTGGCACACCTGTTGTTCAATTCCATCACGGGCCTGATCGCATTCGCGGCGCTGCCGCTTTTTCTAGCCCTTGTGCGAAAGGTTGGCGATGGCGACCCGGCTATACAGCTTGCGGCCTTCCATACAACATTCAACCTTGTCGGCGTCGCGCTGCTCCTGCCGGCAAGCCACTGGTTCGCAGCGGCCGTCGAGCGGGCGCTTCCTGATCGTGGCCCGCGCCTGACCCGTCACCTCGACCCGACCGTGGCCGGTATGGGCAGCATTGCTGTCGAGGCCGTGCGGCGCACTGTGCAGGAGATTGCGGCGGTCACGGTGGTGGCGTTACGCGATATTTTGCACATGGGCGGCCCCCTCCGCAGCGCTGACGAACGCCTTGATGCGGCGGCCACGGCAATTGCCGAAACCCATACATTTCTTGGTAGCCTGCGTGTGATGGAGAGCCTCTCCGAAGAAGAGCACGAGCGGCATCTATCGACGGTCCATGCCCTCGATTATGTGGAACGCCTCGTTGACAACGCTCGCGACGCGGGGCGCCATGCGTTTACGGCGTCGCCGGCCTTGCGTGAGGTCGTAACCCAGTTGGAGGCCGTATTTCCATCGGTGCTGGCTTGGTCGGCCGATGCCGCGCTGCCACCACCCGTCGCTGCGCTGCATCGCGCCCACCAAGCCGTTGCCGAGGCCCGACGCAGGCAGCGCGCGCAGACCCTCAGAGACGTGGCCGCCGGGCGTGTCAGTGCGATTGATGCCGGGCAGCAGTTGGATGCCATGCGCTGGCTGGACGAGGACACGTTCTACATGTTCCGTATGGCCGAGCACCTAGCCGGCGAGCGTGTACAAGAACCGCCGCCATCTCCACCGGACGCGCCGACCGCGGGGGCCCGAGGATCGGCCTGAACCGGGCCGGTTTGCAGCGGCATCGGGAATGGCGGACCATGATGTTTTCCGACGGTAAGGGGAGTGAGACGTGGCCGCACCGCAGGAATGGTCTGAACTCAACGATGCCGAGGTCGACCTGCTCGTCATCGGTGGCGGCATCAACGGTGCAGGTATCGCCTTCGATGCGGCGCTACGTGGCGCCGATGTGCTTATTTGCGAACGCCGAGACTGGGCGTCCGGTACGTCAAGTCGTTCCTCAAAGCTCATTCATGGCGGACTGCGCTACCTCGAACAGCTAGAATTCAAACTCGTTTTTGAGTCAGTCAACGAGCGCATGGGCTTGCGCCGCTTGGCCCGGCACCTTGTACGGCCGCTCGGCTTTCACTTTCCACGTTACGACGGCCAGCGTCCCGGCGTGGGTACGGTCTCGCTCGGCCTGTTTGTGTACGAAGCATTGACGGGTTTTCGCGTTGACGGTCGCTATCGGCGCTTGGCGCCAGCCGCCACACTGGGTGAAGTGCCGATCCTGCGTGCCGAGGGGCTCAAAGGCGCCGTCCATTACTATGATGCCAAGGCTGCCGATGGGCGCCTCGTTTGGGAACTTATTGTCGCGGCGCGTGAGGCTGGTGCCGGTGCGTTCGCCGGTGTTGAGGCCATCGGCGCAGAGCGCCATGGTGACCGCTGGCATGTGACGCTGCGGGACGTGCAGCTCGGCGCCACCGTCACGGTTCGGGCGTCGGCTGTGATTGCTGCCGTCGGTGCTTGGGCCGGTGTCGATATCGCTCGCTTGCTTGGCCGCCCCGGCCCCAAAATCCGCCCGACCAAGGGCATTCATCTGGTCGTGCCGGCCGACAAGTTGCCGATCGCCGATGCCGTAGCGATGACTCACCCGCGCGACAACCGCGTGCAATTCGCCATTCCCGGTCGTGGCTACGTCTATGCGGGCACCACCGATACCGACTTTGAAGGTAGCCTCGATGAGCCCGGCGTCACGTCGGCGGATGTCGCTTACATGCTCGAGACCTTGGATTTTCATTTCCCCAAATCCAAGTTTGGCGCCGATGATGTGTATGCGACGTGGAGCGGGCTGCGGCCTCTCGTCTACGAGGAGGGGAAAAGCGCATCCGAGGTCAGCCGCGAGCACGCCATCCCCGAAATCGAGCCGGGATTCTACTCGGTCGAAGGCGGCAAGCTGACCACCTACCGGGTATTGGCTGCCCAGGCCGTCGACCTCGTCGCGCCCCACATGCGGCGTGCCCGTGGGTCGCTCGACATCGAAGACTGCCGGACGCGCAACGAGCCGCTACCCGGTAGCCGCGGCATCCACAGCGAGGACGACCTCGATCATTGGACCACCCGTACCCGCGAGTATCTGGGTATCGATGCCGCCCGGGCGCGCCATCTCACCGAGACGTACGGGTCGCGCGTGCAGACTGTATTGCCCTACGTCGAGCGCGAACCGGCGCCCCTTGCTGCGACGCTGCCGCAGACCTGGGGCGAGTTGCAGTATGTGATCGAGCAGGAGGACGTGCGCAATCTGGACGATGTGTTCCTTCGCCGCACCGAAGTCTACTATCAAGCGCTCGACAACGGCGCCTCGCTGGCCGATGAGGTCGCGCGGCGTCTGGCCAAGGCGCGCGGCTTGGATGAGGCGTGGCATACGGAAGCCGTTGCCGCTTGGCAGCGCCGCATTGCCGACGGGTTGGCGTTCCGGGGGCGTGGGTGACCGGCTCGACCCGGTTGTCGCTGGCTATCCGTGATACCTTTGCGGCTGCCTTGGCGCTGCCCGATCACGACGGGGTTTGTCGGCAGGCGCACGGCTACCGCTTCACAATTGACCTTACCGTGGCCGGTGATGTCGATCCGCAGCACCCGTGGATTGTCGACGTGGCGGCCCTTGAGGCCCTTCTGAAGCAAGAAGTTCTTGACCCGCTCGATGGTAGTGATTTGCGGGACCATATGCCCTATCCAAGTCTGGAGGGGCTGCTGCTCTGGATTCTCGGCCGGCTGCAGCCTGTCGTACCGGGGCTCGTGCGTGTTGAAGTCCACGCACCACCCAAGTATCGTGTGCAGTGGATGGCTTTGGGGGAGGTTTAAATGAATTGGTTGCTTGTGATCCTCTTGGTGCTGTTCGTCATGGCGGCCATCGATCGGCGCCTGGCTGCCCGGCTCGCCGTCCCGGAGACCTCCGACGAGACCCACCGCGTGCGTACGGCCGACGGGGTGCACGTTCAGTTGCATCGATTTCGGCCGCGCACTGACAATGCCCACGGCGAGCCGGTGATCCTTGTGCATGGCCTGGGCGCCAATCACCGCAATCTGGCCCTTGATGAGACCTACGGGGTTGCGCAGCTGTTGGCGAGGTACGGCTACGACTGCTGGGCACTTGATCTGCGTGGTTGCGGCGCTTCTGATGTGCCGCGCGAGCCGTGGAATTTCGACCACCATGCTCGCTTCGACGTACCTGCGGCGATCGATCATATCCTTCACCGCACAGGCTTCGACCGTCTGCATTGGGTTGGCCACAGCATGGGCGGCATGCTCTTCTACGCGGTGGCGGGTGCCGGCGGGCAATCGCCACGGATCGCCAGTGCCGTCACTCTCGGGAGTCCGGTTCGTTTTTTTCGCGGCCACGGCGTCGAGGCTTTGGCGCTCAGGCACCGCGACCGCCTGTCTCATCTGGTGCGTCGTTTGGACGGCCGTCCGTTTCTGCGTTGGGCGATTCCGCTCCTTGCCTTTGTGCCGCGCCGCGTGCTTGAACTTCAAATCAATATCGAACAGGCCGATCGGCGGGTGCTCCGCAGGACCGCGACGACAGCCATGTCCCCGGTCGGTGTTCGACTGCTTTTGCACTTTGCCGACTGGATTGCCCATCGGCGCTGGACTAGCGAAGACCAGCGTGTCGATTACCGGGCGGCAATCACCGAGATTGCGACACCGACGTTGGTGGTGGCCGGTAGCCTCGATCGTCTCTGTCCGCCTTGGATGGTCAAGCTGGCATTTGACCTTCTGCCCGGTGACGACAAACAATTTTTTGAGGCAGGGCCGGTTTCCGGCTTGTCGGCGGGCTACAGTCATATCGATCTTGTCTTTGGGCGCAATGCCCCAACTGAGATCTTTCCGCGCATCGTGGGCTGGCTGGACAACCATTCTGCTCGGGGCTCCATCGCGGCCTGACAACACCCTGCGGCGTCAGATTGTTTCGGTTTGACAGGCGACTTGGCGACGGTAGAATGAGGCGAGGAGAACCCCGAATGAAAAAAAGTGACCTGGTGGCGGCGCTTGCCAAGCGCATGAACATCCCGCGCAAAGTGGCCAAAGAAGCGGTGGACGTCGTCTTCGACAAGATGACCAGGGCCCTGGCCGAGGGCGACCGCATTGAGATCCGTGGACTCGGCGCTTTTCGTGTTCACGAATACGACGGCTATGAGGGGCGCAATCCGCGCACCGGTGCGCGCGTCGACGTGCTGCCCAAGCGGCTGCCGCTGTTTCGTCCCAGCCGTCTGCTGGAACCGGGCGCCGGCGACGAGTGAGCGAACGTCTGCTGCCGCATTGGCTCGACGGGGGTAGGGCCAACGTAGATCAGGCGCTGGCGCGACTCGGAGCCCCCGCTTGGCGGGGCCGCCAGCTCTGGGAGGCTTGGCGCTTGCACTCGTCGACACCTGAGCCGGCACTCACGACTTGGCCGGCGACGCTCCGCGACGCCTTCTTCGCCGAATTCCGCTGGGCGTGGCTGCAGAGCGCGCGGATGCTTATCGATCCGGTGGATGCCACGCGCAAGTGGGTCATTGATCTGCAGGACGGCGCTCGCATTCAGGTTGTCATGATTCCGGATGAAGACCGCCGTACGCTCTGTGTATCGTCGCAGGTGGGCTGCGCCATGCGCTGCGCCTTTTGCTCAACCGGCGACATGGGATTCACGCGAAACTTGGGCGCGGGTGAGATCATCGGGCAGTTTTTGCTTGTCGATGATGCCCTGCGTGCCGAGGGTGATCGGGGTCTCACCAACGTCGTCTTTATGGGTATGGGCGAGCCGCTGCACAATGAGCACGGCCTGTACGCGTCCCTCGACTGGCTGACTGATCCGGCCGCGCTGGGGTTTTCGCCGACCCGCGTCACCGTCAGCACCGTGGGCCTGCCCGGTAAGCTGGAGCGACTGATTGCCGATACCCGAGTCAATCTGGCGGTTTCGCTGCACGCGGCCGACCCTGCGGTGCGTGGCGAGGTCGTTCCGGCCGAGAAGGGTATGCCGGCCCAAGAAATACTGGCGACCCTGCGCCGACATCGGAATGCGTTCCACAGCCGAAAATTGACGATGGAGTACGTGATGCTAAACGGCGTCAATGATGACCCGTCGCAGGCTCGCCTGCTGGCCCGGCAACTGCGCGGATTGCCGGCGCGCGTCAACCTCATTCCCTTCAATCCATACCCCGGGGGACGGTTCGAACGCCCGGAGGCACGGCGCGTTGCCGCCTTCCAAGACATCCTGCGACAGGCCGGGGTTCCGGTGTTCGTCCGGCGTACCCGGGGAGAGAACATTCTCGCTGCATGTGGTACGCTCAATACGGACGTGGACCCGGTCGGAAAGGGAGCGGCGTGACGCTTGCGGTGGTCGGCGGCAGCGGTCTGTATGAGCTCGCGGGGCTCGAGCAGATCGCCGAGCATACGCCCGAGACGCCGTGGGGCAAACCGTCTGACGCCATTTCTGAAGGGCGTTTGGGTGAGCACCGCGTGCTCTTTTTGCCGCGCCATGGTCGCGGCCACAGGCTGCTTCCGTCCGAAATCCCCTATCGTGCCAATATTGCCGCGCTCAAGGCGCTTGGGGCACAAAAATTGCTGAGCGTTTCGGCGGTCGGCAGCCTGCGCGAAGACCTGCCGCCCGGTACCCTCGTATTTCCCGACCAATTCATCGACCGTACGGTGCACCGCTCGACCACCTTTTTTGGCGGCGGGATCGTTGGGCATGTTTCGCTGGCTGACCCCACCTGCGAGTCGCTGCGGCGGCTGGCAGCCACGGTGGCGACCCGCATCGATGGTCGCCCAGCCTGTAACGGCGGCACGTATCTATGCATGGACGGGCCAGCTTTCAGCACCCGCGCCGAGAGTCGCCTCTACCGCAGCTGGGGCTGCGACGTGATCGGTATGACCAACGCCACCGAGGCCAAGCTCGCCCGCGAAGCCGGCCTCTGCTACGCCACCGCCTGTTTTGTGACCGATTACGATTGCTGGAAGACCGATGAGGCGCCCGTGACCATGGAACAGGTGCTGGCGGTTATGCAGGCCAATGTCGAGCGCGGACGGGCGCTGGTTGCCGCCGTCATTGCCGCCGCCGATACTGCGCCCTGCTACTGCGGTCAGGCGGCTGCTGACGCTGTCGTTACGACGCCCGAGGTGCGAGATGCTGGACGCATGCGCCAACTGGCCGCGGTTTTGGGTGGATCGAGAGGGGCACTGTGATTTCGCGGGTTGCTGCGGATCATTTGGATCCAGACACTTGTGAGGTCCTCGAAGTCTGGCGCTCGATCAACGAAAATCTGATCGGCGCAGAAGGGTACCCAACGCAGAACGGGTTGGCGTCCGTCGTCGGTGTTCGCCGCCGGGATCAGGTTGAATTGTATGTCCACTATTGGCTCAGCCAGTCCGGCGTGGGGTTGCTCTATCGCGAGGATGAGCCCGTTACGCCCGCCCGTTACGCTGGCCTGCGTGATCAGGCGGTCGGCGAATTGGAAGCCATGGGGTTCATTGTCGACAATGCTCAATACCGCACACTTGATCCGTCGGCCCGTGAACACATACTGACTTCCCTGCCCGTATTTGGTGGCGGCGCAGCTGCAACACCTGAGCCCATCGACAGCGTCGAAACGGATGCGGAAATTGAAGACGTGGAGGCTGAGACCGCCTTCGCCATCGAAGACGGGGACCCCGAAACAATCCTCGTTCTCGATGAATCATCGGCCGTATCCGATCCCAGCGACTCCACCAACGACCCGGTGCGGCCCCGTGGCGGCCGGTCATTTCCCGAACTGGACCCCGATTCATGGAAAGTGTTCTTCCGTATGATCGCATCGCTATGATTGCTCGTCGTATTGTCGTTTTGTGTGTGGCCTTGCTGATTGGCGCTTGCGCCAGCGGCGGGGGCAGCGCCAAGTACAACACTGACCTAGGGATGTCGGCCCTGGCCGGCGGTGATTATCTCAGTGCCATCCGCCACTTGCAGTCGGCGGTCGAGGCTTCGCCCGATGACCACGAATTGTGGAATGGTTTGGGCTTGGCCTATCAGGGGCGTGATTTGTCGGAGCGTGCGATTGAGGCCTACCGCAGGGCGATCGAAATCAAGCCTGATTTCTCGGAGGCCTGGAACAACCTCGGTACCGTCTATCTCTCACTGTCGCAGTTCGATTCTGCACTTGAAGCCTTCCGCAAGGCCCTTGAAAACATTCTGTATCCGCGCCCCGAGAACGCTTGGTTCAACATCGGGCTGACTTACTACAATACGGGGCGCTACGACGAAGCCATTCAGGCCTTCGGACGTTCGATTCGCGCCGAACCCAATTTCTGCGATGCCTATTATCATCAGGGGCAATCCTATATGCAGAAGGAGCGTTGGCGTGAGGCCGTCGATGTTTTTCGTTCCCTGATTCAGATTTGCCCCGAGGAGGCCGCGCCCTACCGCAGCGCGGGGATCGCCTATCTCAAAATGAACAAGCGCCAGACAGCGCGTCAGTACTTTGAAAAGGCGCGCGATATCGCCCCGCCAGGGCCGCTCGCCGATGAAATCAATCGCTATTTGAAACTGCTGCGATGACCAATCCCGCTCACGCCGGCGATGCACAGATCGCGTTCGGTGCTTGGCTGCGCCGCCAACGCGAGGAGCGCGGCATCCCGGTGGACGAGATCGCCGACCTTACGCGTTTGCCGGCCAGTCGAATCGTCGCGCTTGAGGACGGCCATTGGGATGTCTTCGGGGCGACGACGTATCTGCGTGGCGCCGTACGGGCCTACGCAACAGCGATCGGGCTCGATGCCGACGCGACATTGCTCAAGCTGGAGGCCGATGGCCTAGGCGGCGGTATTGCGGAGCCGTGGGTGGGGTTGACGGATCGCAACAATCCGTTGTTTCGCGAAGATGAGCCGCAACCCAAGGTCGATCTGCGCCGCGTACTGCTCGTGTCGGTGGTGGTGGCGGGCCTGGCCGCCTTGGCTGCCGGTATTGCGCACCTCTACACCTTACCGATTGATCCCGGCCCGGTCCGTGAGCAGACCCCCACAACCCGGGCCGCCGCACAGCGCCCCAAGGCGGCCCCGGCGACGACCCCCGTGTCGCCGCCCGTCGAGGTTGCGCCGCCCCCCCTGCATCGGCTGCACATTCGTGCCCTCGACGAAGTCTGGCTAAAAGCCATCACGGATGGCGGCCCACCGCGCGAATGGACGCTACCAGCCGGCCGTACAATGGCGATTGAAGCGACGTCAGAGGTGAATTTTTTGACGGGCAATGCTGGCGGGCTCGTTCTGCAGCTCGATGACGGCCCCGAATTCTCGCTGGGCGTGTCCGGCGAGGTACGGCGGAGAGTTTTCCGGTTCCCTCAGCCATGATTTACCCGCGCATCCTCTTGATCAATGTGCTTTCTCACACGGTAGCGGGTCTGCTTGTGCTCGCCGGGATCTGGACTTTTGGGGGCGCCGATCCCGACCGCTTGGCCTCTTGGGTTTGGCAGGGCGCCGCCGTTTTGGTTGCCGGAGTCACTGTCCAAGCCGTGGTGCACATGCGGTGGCTGCAGGCCGAAGAGCTGCTGCGCATGCCCGGCCGAATCGCCGAGGATCGTTGGCTCGATCGTTCGTTGCGAGACCTGCTCTATTTTCCTTTTCGGTCCGTGTTCCTCGCCATAACCGTTTGGTTGATCTTCGGCGCGATTGCTGCCCTTTTGTGGAGCCGTGAGACGGCATCTGGTCCGGGCATCGGGCTTGCCGTGTATACGCTTATTTTGTCGATCGGCGCTTGCACCGCCCTGATCCAGAATTACCTCTATCGTGGGCGGATTTATCCGGAGATCGAGGCGTTCATAGAGCGCCTGCCAGACGGCGGCCAGCGTTGGGTGAGGGCGCGGACGTTGCCGTTCACGGTACGTGCGAAATTATTGCTTCAGGGGCTGTTTTCGCTAACGATCGTCTTTATGGTCATGACAGCGGCCGGCTACGCGATCGAATACAACACGCTGCGTGAGCGACAAACAAACCACCAGACATTGATGCTGCGGCAACTTGGCGCTGTGTGGGACCGCAGTCAAGCCCAGCGTGATCCCCACTATTCTGCGGAGCTGCTGGGCACCTTTGGCCGTGTGTTGCAGGGGGGCGTGACGGTGCTTGACCGGGCCGGTGGCCGCCGTTACGTCTGGTTGCCGCCGGAGTCAGCAGCGATCGGGCACTGGCTGGATTCGCGCGTTCGCGGCGTGGACCGTCGTTCTTCGACGGTGTTGGGTACTGCCGTGCGCGTCGGTGACCTGACAATCGCGTCGGCGACCGCGTGGGACGATCTTGGTGGGCCTTTGGGAGGGTTCGTGGCCACGTTCGGTCTGGCCATGCTGCTTGCCTGGGGCTTGATCCTCGGTATTGCGGCGCTCGCCAGCCGCGAATTCAGTCGCAGTGTCCGGCGGGTCGAACGCTGGGCCGAGGCTTTGGGCGCCGGTGCGCTCGAGGCCGCGCCGCGTGTTCCCGAAGACGACGAACTGGCCGACCTGACCATTCGGCTTGAGACGATGCGTGGTCGCCTGCACAGCCTGCTGGGAGGCCTGGAGCGCGGCACCGCGGGTACGCGTAGCCTCAGCGGCCGGGTGCAAGAACATGCCATGCTGCTGCGGCAGACAACCGAGGAAGACGTCAAACTCGTTGGGCTCGTCGGGGCGCTGCTCAATCGTCTGGAACATACCCTACGTGATCACCAGAAAGCCGCCGGAACACTGGCTCAGGCGGCCGAGGACACCGTGTCCGGCAGCGCCGAGATGTCGATGATCCTCAAAGAAATGGAGCGATCGGGGTTGCGCTTGCGCGAGACCGTCGCTGGCTATGGCGGCGCACTTGAAACCGTACAGCACCACGTAGCGGCGGCACGTGAGCATTTGCGCATATTTACGCGGGGCATCGATGAAGGGCGTCGTGGCCTGACGCGCCTCGAAGATACACTCGATGCACTGGTCGAAAGCATCTCGCGGGCTCGCCTCGTTGTCGTCCGTGTCGGAGACCAGAACAGCGACACGGCGGATGTCCTGCAACGCGCCTACCTCGAAGTCGTGCGGCTTCAGGACTCGATACTCGACAGCGCGCGCATGATCGAGCATCTCTATGCGACGATGGCCGAGCTTGAGCAGGTCGCGCGAAGTATCCACGATGTTGCCGAGGATACCAAGCTACTGAGTTTGAACGCGGCCATTCGCAGCGTCAAGGCGCATGATGACGGCCTCAGCTTTGCGGTGATCTCACGCACCATTCAAGGGTTGGCGGTGGCTACCCAAGAAGCGGTTGGCACGCTCGTCGATGAGATTCGTCAACTGATGATGCAGAGCGGGTCACTCGACCACCATATCGGCGAATTGATTCGCAACCTCCGCGCCGCGGTTGGCGAGGCCGGTGAGGGCGCAGCCACGTGGCGCCAGGCTCGCGTTTCGCTTCAAGACTTGCGAATCCTCGTCGATCGTTTTGACCTGTTCGTGCAGGAGCTGCGAACCTTGCGCGACAATGTACGGACCCGACAGGCGGCGGTCGACGCGCAGTCGCAGGTTGTCTCACGAATCCTCGGCAATCTGGCAACCGGCCTTGAGCAGCGGCGGCAACAGCTTGAAGAAGTCGATGTACGCGCTGGGCAAATCCGCGATTTTGGTGTCCATCAGGTCCAAAAAGGACGCCACGTTTCCGATCAGATCGAGCAAGTCCGAGAGATGTCTGCGCACGTGCACGGATTCGTCGTCGAGCAACTCCGGAATCTGCGTGAGCTGGAGCAGCAATTCGGCGGTCTGCAGGACGGGATGACCATACACGTCGGTGAAGCACGCGAGATCAGTGAGCACTTGCAGGGACTGGAGCGCGCAATCCGGCGCTTCCAAGAGGCCTTTTCGCGCTTCAGCCTGCAAAAGGCGGTTTCATGACGGTCGACGGACGCAGCGCTTGGCGTCGCCTCGAGACGCAACTCACCTTGGTCTATGTGACGGCCAGCTTGGTCGGCATGGCTGCGGCCTTGGCTGTTTTGCGCCTCGTGCTGCAGTTCCGTCGCGAGGAATTTGTGATGTTTTTGCCGGTCATGGTGCCGGCGCTCACCGTCGTTTTCTTTGTGCAAGGCTTGACCAACCGGCGCTGGCTGCGGCAGTTTCGCGCCTTGGTCGTCGACGGCGCCGAGACTGCGGCCGAATCCTATCGTGAGCTGCTATCGTTTCCGTGGCGTGCGAGCAGCCTGTCGTTTCTGCTTTGGCTC
>CAZUAB010000052.1:9782-14988 GCA_964617795.1 uncultured bacterium | reverse complement strand
GCCGAGTGGGGCTTCACCGGCAAGCGACAGCGCGTGGTCGGCCAACATCAGTCGGTAGCGCAGCGGCGCGTCGTCTTCCAGCCACATCAGCGTTAGCCCGACAACCCCGGCCAAGGCGAGAAACCAGACGTAGCGAACCGCACGGCCACCGGACAGCAGAAACGGAACGACGAATGCCGCCGCCGCGGCGGCCACGGCCGTCCGCGCAGCGGCTGCGACCGCAAACCCGCCAACGGGCAGTGCGGCCACGAGCAGCCAGCGACGGGCCGCCGCTCCGTCGCGTCTAGCCCACAGGCCCGCCAACAACAATGTTGCGACGACAGACCATTCCGCCGTGAAATTGCTGAGCCCCAGCGCACCGGTGAAATCTCGCTCGCCGAACGCATTGAAGGCCGTAGGCAGCATCCCGGCCCATTGCAACCAGCCAAGCGTAACCGCAGCAAGAATGATGGCGCCGACAAGCCCCAGCACCTCTGTCTGTGCATCCTCGGCACTCACACGAATCGACAAGGCCAACCACCAGGCGCCGAGCCACAAGCCGTCGCGGCGAAGCAGTACCATCCAGTCAGATACGGTGGCGCCTTCGGCGATCAGAGCCACGCCGCCCGCCAAAGACCACAGCATGAACCCCCACCCCAGCCGCGACAGTGGAAATCTTGAACCACCGAGCCAAAGCATTGCCGCGGTAAGCAGCAAAAACACGACCCATTGTGGCTCAAGGTGTGCGTCACCGTAGTGGACGAATACGCCGGCCGCCAGCCCCCCACAAAAAAGCAGCGGGGCAATCCAGGACTTCATCGTGCGGGCACGACCTGAACCCGCGGCGGGGTCACCTCGAGCAACACAACCTGATCGGGCAGCCGCACACGCACAGGCAGTGGCGTGGCTTTCTGCAGGGAACCGGAAAGATCAATTGTTGCGCTCAGTGATGAGGCGCTAATATTGCGCAGCAGAGCCTCGGGCCCCATGATTTTGAGGTTGACGACCTGCGGACGTGCCGAATAGGGCCCCCCGGGGCCCCGCACTTCAACGGCCACCCCTTGAAGCGTCCGCTCGGTCATCCGTGGGACCACCCGCAAGAACACATCCACTTCGCGCGAAGTGACGCTCTTGACGTTAAGCCCGGCCAAATCCAGCGGTACACTACCGTTCCAATCGCTCCGCCGATCCTGTACGCTAATTGGCTCGGTGCGAATTGTTTCGGCCGTGTCCAATTCGCCTTCGGCGGTCACAATCTCCACCGTCGAAGGCTCGATCTCCACACCGCCAACCTCGTGTCCATTGGCCAATACACCGTTGAGACGCGCCTGGACCGGCAAGCGGTAGCGCTTTGTCCGCCGCAGTTCGGCCTCAATCACCGAAGGGATGATGCGTGAAACCTCGACACCGCGCGGCAGCGGCAGCCGGTCGGGCGCAATGCGTACCTCGAAGGCTCCGGGGCCGGCCTCTGCAAGGTCGACCGTATAGGGTGCCGCCGCGCGGTCGACCTGGGCCACCAAGGTCCGTGGTCCATCGACGACGATCTGGACCTGCGGTACCGCCTCTCCCATCAACACCAACTGTTCGGACACGTTGACGAAGCGAATGGGCACTCGGAGCACCAATTCGGCCTTCTCTTCGGCGCGCACGAACAGCCATAGCATCAGCGCAATGGCGATGCTAAGGGATTTGAGCCACGCATTTTCCGTAAAATGTCGCGTCCAGCGCATCAGCGGTCTCCTGCCGGTCGCGATACGCGCAGCAATTCCTGCAACTCGCTGCGCAAGTCTTCGGGCTTCATCCGGAACAGGATCGAACCGCCGCGTGCGAGGCTGATGGATCCCCGTTCCTCACTGACGATAATGACGAGTGCATCCGATTCCTGCGACATCCCAAGCGCGGCACGATGCCGGGTACCGAACTCTTTGGGTAGTTCGCCCTCGGTTGCCAACGGCAAGACGCAGCCGGCAGCAATCAGCCGATCGCCATCGATGATAACAGCGCCGTCATGCAGCGGCGAGCCGGGCTGAAACACGGTTTCCAGTAGCTCTTCTGAAACGGCCGCGTCCAAACGCACGCCGCTGTCGACAACCGTTCCGACCGCAGTCCGCCGTGCGATGACAATGAGCGCACCGATTTTTCGTTCTGCCATGTCATCGCAGGCGCGTACCACGGCCTCGATCACCCGCCCCATCCTGCTCCCATCGGCACCACCGAAAAAAGGGCCACGCCCAACCTGGGCCAACGCCCGGCGGATCTCGGCCTGGAATAGCACCACCAGGATCAGAAAAATATGGTTGACCACATGGGTCATAACCCAATTCATTGTCGTCAGCGCGAACGTCTGGCTGACGACATAGGCAATCATGATGATGAATAGGCCAAGCAACGCCTGTGCGGCGCGCGTCCCCCGCATCATCAGCAGGACTTGATAGACCACAAATGCGACGACGGCGATATCCAGCACGTCGCGTAGCAGGTTGCCGCCGATCAAACCCTCGAAGAAGCTCATGCGGCGACCTCCGAAGCCATGGCTGTCGCAACATCCACGGCTCGCCGTGCACCGGCGACATCGTGCATTCGCAGCACATCCACACCGGCTGCAGCCAACAGGGTCGCCAGCGCCACAGAGGCGGCATCTCGCTTTTGCGCATCAGCCTCGCCAAACGCCACAAAGCGTTTGCGGGAAATCCCGTAGACGCACGGCACCGCGACGGGTCGCCGAGCGACAAAAGCCCGCAAAACCTGCCAATTTTGCTGTGACGACTTGGCGAACCCAATGCCGGGATCAAACCAGACGTCAGGCATCGGCAGCCCAGCCGCAACCGCGGCGTCACGGGCTGCGCCCCATTCGCTGACCACCTCTGCCGCAATGTCGCGGTATTGGGCGAGCGAATCCATGGTCCGCGGGTCCCCGCGCATGTGCATTGCAATCAATACGCCGCCAGCCGCCGCAACGGTCGCCGCCATCGCGGACTCGCGCCGGCCGCCACTGACATCATTGATGATCTCTGCACCAGCGGTCAACGCGGCTGCAGCCACGGTAACGCTCTGCGTGTCAATACTTACAGGAATCGAGATTTCGGGCAATAGGTCGAACAATGGAGCCAAGCGGGCCAATTGCTCGGCTGCCGAAACAGGCGCCGCCCCGGGCCGTGTGGATTCGGCACCGACATCGAGGATATCCGCGCCCGCAGCGATCAACTCGGCAACCCGCTCACGCAAATCTACCGGCGCCGTGCGGCCGCCATCCGAGAAAGAATCGGGGGTCAAATTGACGATTGCCATGACAGCGGGCCGTTCTGGCAGAGACCACGTGCCGAGCCGGCGGCTCGCACGGGCGAAACGACCGACGGTCGCCAGAGCCGAACTCACGTGCGACTCACCTCCGGATCTCAGTGAACGGCATCATCGGAAGAAGGCGGCACCTCAGCACCGGCCTCGGCCACTGGAGCCATGAGAACGTTCAGGTCCGCCGTATCGATCGTTTCACGCTCAAGCAGAGCCGTGCTGATGCGGTCCAAGGTATCGCGATGATCCGTTAAGATACGTAAAGCATCGTCGTATGCTTCCTGCACGATACGGCGAATCTCGCTGTCGATCGCAACCGCCGTGGCCTCGCTGTAGTCTTTGGTCGAGGCAAAATCACGCCCAAGAAATACTTCGCCGTTGCCCTTGCCGAAGCGCAGAGGCCCAATCGCCTCGCTCATGCCCCATTCGCATACCATGCGCCGTGCAATATCGGTCGCACGTTCAATATCGTTGCCGGCGCCGGTCGTAAAGGAATCAAACACCAACGCCTCGGCGGCCCGACCACCCATGAGGACGCGGATAACGCCCTCAAGGTAGCCGCGTGAGTATGTGTGCAATTCCCGCTCTGGTAGCTGCTGCGTGAGGCCAAGCGCCATACCACGGGGGATGATCGTCACCTTGTGCACCGGGTCGGCGCCAGGCACCAGTCGGGCAATCAGCGCATGGCCCGCTTCATGGTACGCCGTGACACGCTTTTCATCGTCGGTAAGCACCATTGAGCGTCGCTCAGCACCCATCAAAACCTTGTCCTTGGCCTCTTCGAAAAGTGCCATGCCGACTTGCTCGACATCGGCGGACCGCGCAGCAAGCAGCGCCGCTTCGTTGACGAGGTTGGCTAGATCGGCGCCCGACAGCCCAGGGGTTGCCCGAGCCAAAGCCTCGAAATCGACATCATCGGCGATTGGCACGTTCTGCTTTTCGACGTGAACTTGCAAGATCCGGTGGCGCCCCTTCCAGTCGGGCAAAGGGACGACGACGCGCCGATCGAATCGCCCCGGCCGCAAAAGAGCCGGGTCGAGGACGTCCGGACGATTGGTGGCCGCAACGATGATGATCCCCTCGTTGGACTCGATCCCGTCCATCTCGACGAGGAGCTGGTTGAGGGTCTGCTCTCGCTCGTCGTGGCCGCCACCGAGGCCGGCGCCACGATGCCGACCGACAGCATCGATTTCATCGATGAAAATGATACACGGCGCACTTTTTTTGGCTTGCGCGAAGAGGTCGCGCACACGGCTGGCGCCCACCCCGACGAACATTTCGACAAAATCCGAGCCGGAGATTGAGTAAAACGGCACGCCAGCTTCACCGGCGACGGCACGGGCCAGCATCGTTTTGCCGGTACCAGGCGGGCCAATCAACAAGACACCCTTGGGGATGCGGCCACCAAAGCGCGAAAAACGTGCCGGATCTTTGAGGAACTCGACGATTTCCTCAAGCTCGTGCTTGGCCTCGTCGACGCCAGCGACATCCGAAAAAGTCACCGGTTGCGCGCTCTCGTTGATCATGCGGACGCGGGCTTTCCCGAACTGCATGGCCTTTCCGCCACCGCCCTGCATCTGCCGAATCATGGCGAACCACAAGGCGATAATCACGATCATCGGCAGCCAACTGAGTAAGATTGGCTTCCACCAAGACTCCTCGCCCTCCGGTTCGACCTCGACCACGACGCCGCGCTCACGCAAAAGCGGGATGAGTTGCGGGTCCTCGGGTGTATGGGTTCGGAACTCACTCTCGTCGGCAGCTACGCCGTCGATACGGGAATCGGCAATCAGTACCCGTGCGACTTTGCCTTCGTCGACGGCGGTCACAAACTCCGAGTATGTCCAGACCGTCCTGCTCGCCTCCGGTACATGGAAGATCTGGTAGAGGACGGCGAAGAACAAAATCAGGACGAACCAGAGGCCCAGGTTACGGT
>CAZUAB010000052.1:6297-9772 GCA_964617795.1 uncultured bacterium | reverse complement strand
AATGTTTCCTTTCCCTGCGACGCGCGCCGCAGGGCACAGCTGTTCGCACGTTCAGCGTATCAGAAGCCATGCGGCGTATCAACGGACGCGCTCGATTGCCGAAGCGCGCAAGCTCGGTCTACGCTATATCATCTGAACGCTCCGCAACCACCGAAAGGGATGCGCATCATGGCAACCTTATCTTCCGGGGACCTCGCCCCGCAGTTCCAGTTGGCCGACCAAACGGGGACCACTGTGAATCTCGCTGATTTCAAGGGTAGAAAACTGCTCGTCTATTTTTATCCGAAAGCTGATACACCCGGCTGCACGCGGCAGAGCTGCGCCGTGCGGGACGCGCTGCCGGACTTGCGCACCGCCGGCGTCGATGCGATCGGAATCAGCCCCGACACGACGGCCGCGCAAGACAAGTTCGACCGCAAGCACAGCCTTGGGTTTCCCCTGCTGGCCGATATCGACCATGCCGTTGCGGAGGCCTGGGGGGCGTGGGGCAAGAAATCGATGTACGGCAAAACCTACGAAGGCATCATCCGCTCGGCTTTTCTGGTCGGTGAAGACGGGCGTATCCTTGGCGCTTGGTACAAGGTAAAGCCTGAGGACACCGTGCCCAAGGCCCGCGCACTGCTGGCCTGACCGACCGCTCCGGGGCGAGAATGCGGACCTGCTAGCATGTCGGCGTGAATAGCTGTTTCCGCCATCCCGACAGGCCTGCTCGTCGTCGTTGTTTTCAGTGCAGACGTGAAATCTGCCCGGAGTGCCAAACACACGCCGACCGGCACATTTTTTGTGGCGACGACTGCCGCAAGATGTGGCGTCGGACAGACCGCCGCGAGCGTATCCGCAAACGACTGGCGCGAAGCCAGCGTTGGTGGAATCCTTTACTATGGTGGCGCTACCCGCCCTTTGCACGCACGGATTGGGCCAAACGGGCAACCGTGTTGCTATGGCTGCTGCTGCTCGCCCAAGCCCTAATGGCACTGGCACTTTGGGGTACGTCACTTGAACGCCGTGGCGCCGACCGGCTTCTAACCGCATTTGAAGACCCGGTCCGGGGCCGTGGGCCGCAATGGATTGAGCCCCCGACCATCCGCAATGGACGCATCGAAGCTAGCGCGGCGGCAGGCGCGTCGACGGCGGTTGTCACTCGCGACGGACGGATTGTCGCCGTGGTTCCGCCCGGTGCGCATGCGGTGGTCCGAGACTTGCCGGGGCGAGGTGCGAGCCTTTGGGAAATTCGTCCCCTGCCAGCCGACGACGCGCTTGCTTGGTCGGACGCGGCCACACCGGCCACCGCCATCGATCGCGTAGCCTCGGCCGACGGCTGGGCTCTCACGTTTGACGGCGGCTCCGATACCAATATGTTCGAAGTGGTCGCGGGCGCCCTACGGCGCCACGGCGTGCGTTCGACGTTCTTTTTGACCGGGGAGTTCATCCGACGCTGGCCGATGGCGGCGCGGCGACTGGCAGCGCAGGGTCACGAGATTGGGAATCACTCCTGGAGCCACCCACACTTGACGGACTGGGAATCCTCCCGCAGTCGGACGACACGGGCGGACATGCCGCGCCAGCGCTTTGAATGGGAGCTTTTGCGTACCGAGCAGCTATTTATGCAGACGGTCGGACAGCCGATGGCGCCGCTGTGGCGTGCGCCATTTGGCGAAGTCAATGCCGAGATTGAGGCCTGGGCAACGGCATTGGGCTACCGCCATGTCGGCTGGACAACGATCGGTGGTCGGGCAGGCTCGCTGGATACGTTGGACTGGGTGGCCGACCCGCAAGATCCGCTCTACATAGGCGGCAAAGAGATGGCGACCCGCCTGGTGGAGTTGGCGCGCAAACCGAGTTTCCGTGGCGGCATTGTGTTGATGCATCTGGGCGTCCAGCGCCAGCGGGATCGGATTCAAGATGAACTCGACGTTCTCATCCCCGCCCTGCGGGCGGCAGGTGTGGAACTACGCACGGTAGGAGATATGCTTGCCGCGGCCGAGCCCGGCGTGGACTGAACTTCTGTCCTAGGCGAACAAAAAGGGCGACCGACTCACGTCGGCCGCCCTCAAAATGAACCGTACCCATGCGGGTTTATTCCGCCGCAGCGTCCTCGGCAGCGCCTTCAGCAGTGCCTTCGTCGAGCGGAGCGCCGTCATCCGTACAGATGGCACGAACCGTCTGCGGCGCGTAGGCGAGGCCGCCCAAGGCAACATAGGTCGCAACACCGTTCAGGAAGGTCTGCCGCATGTGCACCGACGCGTAGCCGTTCGGGCACAGCGCAGCGACGTCCGTGGCACCGAGGTCGACAATGCCCAACAGCGTGGCGTGGTGCCACTTGGCATGATCGTCGAAGTCGACAAAGATCTTGTTGGGGGTGACATCGGGCTGCTCAAGCGGCGAGTAGATGGTCATCCGGAAACAACCGGAAGTCGCTAGAAGCAGCGGGAGCGTCGCCAGCATGGCGATCTTGCGAAGCGAGCTCATTGCACACCCCCTTCGACGGTCGGCGTCGAGGCAACGACGGTGCCATCGGTCGATTCCACAGCGGCCTTAACCGGTGCACCACACTTGAAGGTCACGAAGCGCGGGGTCCAAAGACCGAACGTGAAGCCCTGGGCAAACCAGTTGCCGACCGTCATCTTGATGCCGACCTCGGCCACTTGACCTTGTGGGCAGAATTCATCGGCATTGTATTCCCTCGTCGGCACCAGTCCGTAGAGGAAGAAATGTGCCCGCTCTTCGGATTCGGCCCGCAGGGGCTTGAGTTCGGACTTCCAGCTACTGCGGTAGCAGCCGCTGGTGCCCAATCCGACAGCCAGCGCAACTGCGCCCACTGCCAGTGATCGTTGCCATTGCTTCATTGAATGCACCCCCACTTCGTGATCTGTTCAAGCCAGCGACGCGCCAGCCATCGCTGCCAATCTAGCAGAGGAATGAGAGCCGCGCAAGCTGCCTTGTCGGTTCCGATGGTACCATAGGCGAATGCCCACACGACCCGCAGCACCGCATTTCCTGTTCGTCACCGCGGGCGGCGCGGGCCTGGCTGCACTCGCCGGATGGCTGAACGCCGTCATGTTGGGCATCTACCACATCCCGGTCAGTCACATGACAGGCGCTACGGCACGGATCGGTATTGATCTGGCCGCCGGTAACAGCAAAGACCTGCACTTGGCCGCATCGATCCTGGTTGCCTTTCTTGCAGGCGCAGTGGTATCCGGCGCTATTATCGGTGATGCGCGGCTGGTGCCGGGCCGCCGCTATGGCGTCGTTCTGCTCGTCGAGGCCGTGGCGTTGGCAACTGCGGCTAGGCTCAGCGGCATGCACGCTTGGGTGGTCGCCGAGATTCCCATTACAGCCTTTGCCTGCGGGCTGCAGAATGGCATGGCGGCCAGTTGGTATGGTCTCGTAATCCGCACAACCCACGTCACCGGTATCGTCACCGATCTCGGCGCGCTGATCGGGCGCCGCTTGCGCGGTCTGCCCGTCCGCA
>CAZUAB010000052.1:0-6287 GCA_964617795.1 uncultured bacterium | reverse complement strand
TGGCTGGCGTTTTTCTTTGGCGGCTGGGCTGGTGCGATGATGCAAGTGAGGGCCGGATCAGCTGCCCCTTGGGCCGCAGCCGGCGCGGCCGGGGTAAGCGGAGCCGGCTACACTGCTTGGCGAATGTTCAAACCGAGCCGCGCGGCGTTGGCGGCAGATTAAACGCAAAACGCCGCACCGCAGGCGGTAACGGTACCTCCGCGCGCGGGCCATCCGGCCATAGTACGAGCATGGCGCCGCCCCCACCTGCACCGGTCACTTTGGCGCCTGCTGCGCCGAATTGCAGCGCATGCAGTACCAAGTCATCGAGGATTGGTGTGGAGGCGCCGTAGCGGCGCAGCCAGTGCTGAAATGCCTGCATTTCAGCACCGAGGCGCAATGCGTCGCCGGCGGCGAGTGCGACGCGGGCGGCCTCGACATGAATCGTCGCCCGCGATACCGCGGCCAGCCGATCGTCCTCGGCCAACGCATGCGTGACGAGTTCGACCATGTCCGCAGTCGACGGTCCCGGTAAGGTAACCCAAAGCTCAAACGCGAAGCCAGCACCGACTGCCGCTGGCTCCAGATCCAGATTCCCGCCTTCGGAGCGCCGCCAAACAAGCGGGCCATCGGCGAGCACCGCGCGAACGTCCAACCCACTGGGGTTGCCGTGGAAAATCCGTTCGGCTTGATCGGCGGCCGCCAGCACCTCGTTGGGCGCCCACGGCACAATCGTTCCGAGTGCCCGTAGCGCCGCCACCGACAAGGCCGCACTCGAACCCAAGCCGACCCCCATGGGCAGATTGCCGCGGATCTGCGCCGGCAACCACGCCTGCCCCGTTCGCGCCATGGCGAGCTCACCGAACCACTGCAGAAACCCCGGGTGCAACGGTGCGGGCCCTGCCAACCCCAATTCAACCTCCACATGCAACCCGACCGGCATCGCAATCGCTGCGCTGCCGTGGACAACGGCATGTTCGCCGATCAGGATCGATTTGCCGTGGGCCCGTCCCAGGGGTGCTGTCACGTGCGTGACCGAAGCTCGGAGATGAGCGTTGCGGCGGTGGCGCGATCAATATGTCCCGCAGCACGCATCTGCTCTGCGATCAGAGTCGCTTCTTCGGGGCGGGCGCCGGCATCCAGCGCCACGGAGCGGGCATGCATGGCCATGTGGCCCGCCTGAATCCCGGTGGACGCGAGTGCCCGTAGGGCTGTCAGGTTTTGGCCCAACCCGGCGCTGGCGATGACCTCGGCCAATTCACCCGCTGAGTGAACATCGAGCAACCGGAGCGCCCGCCCGACCCAGGGATGGGTGCGCGTCTGCCCGCCGACAATACCCAGTGCCAATGGCAGTTCGATGCGCCCAACCAGCGTATCGCCGCGCCGCCGCCAAGTGCTTAGCGCGCTGTAGGCGCCGTTACGGGCGGCAAAGGCGTGCGCACCCGCCTCGACGGCACGAAAATCATTGCCGGTGGCAAGTACGACCGCATCGATCCCGTTCATCGCCCCCTTGTTGTGGGTCGCCGCGCGCCACGGATCGATTTCGGCCAATTTGGAGGCCGCCACGATACCATCGGCGACTTCGTGACCGGGATGAGGACCGGCAGCCAGCGCCGTGACCGGGATCTCGGCCTCGGCCCACGCGCGCCGCAGATCGGACAGGTTGCTCAAAATACGCAGTACGACCCGGCCGCCCGAGAGGTCGACGAGCAGCGGCGCCACCGCCTCGGCCACCGTATTGACCGCGTTGGCGCCCATCGCATCGCAAGTGTCGATTTCCAGGTGAACCACGAGCATCGCGGCTGCATCATCGGGGTGGCGTAGAGTACGAACCGACAAGCCCCTGGCGCCACCACCGCGGCGAACGATGCCCGCAATCGCACGGTCGGCCTCTGCAAGTACAGATTCCTTGGCCGCCTCAATCGCCAAGCTGGCCCGCTCGGTGTCCGGTACATCAACAAGCTGAATCTGCCCGATCATCACAGGCGGCGTGTGCCCTGCCCGATAGCCTCCGCCCTGCCCCACGATGCGTGCCGCATTGGCCTGTGCCGCCACCACACTCGGCTCTTCGACGACCATCGGTAGCAAGTATTCGCGGCCGTTGACCTTGACGCCAGGGACGATGGCAAACGGCAGACAGAACACGCCGATCACGTTTTCGATCATCTGTTCGGCGAGCGGCAACGGCAACACGGGCACATCGGCGAGTAGCTCGGCGCCTTCGGCCTCACTGAGGCGTCCCTGCTCGACCAGCAAGCGGACCCGCTCAACCCGGTCGAGCCGGCGAAACTCCCGTGGATCGATGGTCATTGGTGTCGGCTCCCAGAGGAATGCAATGTGGTCAAGGTTGCCCCCTGCGCCGCCACGGTCCGCATGCGGCGCAGGCCGCCGCTGCTTGGGCGCCGCAACGAGCAGGTGAGCCCAGCAGCCGCCAAGGCGGCGCAGGCCGCGGCGGCAACGGCAGGGCCCAACGCCAAGGCAACGCCGATGTCACCGCCCCCCGCCCCCGACGGCTTGCAGCGAAGGCCCAACGGCGCCAGCAGATCGGCGGCGCGGCGCAGGGGCTCGGGCCAGAGGTCGCTGCCGAGGATGTCTCCCAGTTGCAGGTAGGCGTCAGCAGCGGCCGCAAAGCCACCCAGCCAGTCACCCTCGGCCATTCGCAGCGCGGCAGCTTCGGCGGCGGCAAGCCACACCGCGAGTTCGGCGTCCGGCAGCCGCTCCCGGAAGCGGGCGCTCCAGATGCGGGTGTCGGCCGGTGCGCCTGCGTCGATGACAATGAGCAGCGCGTCCGGCGGAAAACGTAAAGCGCGCCAAACAGGCGGCTCGCCTTCGCGGGGCGTCACGAGACCGACACCACCAGCCAAAATGGCCGCCAGGTCACCGCCGCTGCCACTTTGACCGACCAAATCGCCCGCTTCTTTGCGCGTACGCCGCCACAGGCCGCCAGCGTCCGGCCATTCGGAGCAGGCGGCGGCAACGGCCAGTACACCAGCCGCCGCACTCGACCCAAATCCCAGCTTACGGCCATCTTGAAAAAAATCGCTCGTATCGACGATTGCGTTCGCACCACCGTAGGGCGAACCCGGATAGCGGCCGATCCACGGCGCATCGGCGGCTCTGGCATCGGCATGCCCCCATGGTGATACAGCGGCGACGACCGCCGGCCGCCCCGCCAAGACGGCATATTCGCCGGCCAAAAAGAGCTTGCCTGGCGCGCTCAGGCGATCGGTAGCGACCACGATACGGACCTTCCATCGATCTCGACCTGCGGTGCAGCGCCAGCCGCCGCCTCCAGCACACCCAAAACACCCGGCACGGCCGCCAGCCGCGTGCGCCACGCGGCAGTCTCGTCGGCCAGACAAAACAGCTTGACATGCGGCCCGGCGTCCATCGTAAACCCACCCGTCAAGCCTTCGGCGCGGGCGCTACGTACCGCCTCCAGAATGGCCAATGTCGTCGGCGTCCAGTACCAGACCGGTGGCCGGCTGGTGAGCGGTAGAGCATGCATCTTGAGCGTGCTGTACTCCATGACTGACCAGAGCGCCGGCCAGTCGCCCGCCCTCAACGCGGCCTCGGCGGTCTCAAGGTCGGCACGGTGGCTATCAACCCAAGGCCGGAAATACGGCGAGTCCAGACTGGTCGCCATGGCGTCGCGGCTGCCGACATCTTTGCGGCCCGCCCGTGCTTGTGCCACCAATACACGGAGGCCGCCAAGGCCCGGCGCCGCAAGCTCACGCATCACGGCGCCGTCCGAGGTGGGGTCGAGGCGGGCAAATCCTCCGACCAAGCTGCGCGGCGCGCTGCCCGATACACGCAGCGATTCCCCAACGTATCCAGCACGGTCGAGGTCGCGCCCGGCGGCAAGGGCCAACGCCACAACGGCGGCCGCCCCACCAGATGCTGAGCTGGCCAAACCGGCGGCGGTGGGAAAGCGGTTGGCACTACGAAATGCAAACCCCACCCGCCGATCAACATCGAGCCGGTCAGCCAGCGCCTGAATGCGCACTGCCTCGTCTTGCGCCATAGGCTTGCCGTCAAGTTCGAATAGGCGTCGGCCGCCGTCGAGCGGCTCGACCGTGGTTTCCGTTTCCAACCCGTGAAGCGTCAGCGAGAGACTGCCGACCGCCGGCACGTTATGCGCGGCATCCGCCTTGCCCCAATACTTGATCAGCGCAATGTTGGCGCGCGCCGCGACACGTACAGCACGCACGGTCAGACCGGCCGATCGGCGTCGATGGCCAACCAAGATGCCAAGTCGGGTCCGATCCGGCGCGGCAGGCGGCGCAACGCCGCGATATCGGCTGCACCGACAAGCAACATGCCCCGCCGCACGCCCTCGACGAAATCCTTGAGCCAGGTTTCGGCGCCGACGGCGCCGCCCTCGCTGACCGCCATCAAAACAGGACGTGCAACACCGATCATGTCGGCACCCAGCGCCAAAGCCCTGAGCGCATCGTGCGGATCACGAATCCCGCCGGAAGCGACCGCGTGCAGACCTCTCCGACGTGCCCAAACCACCGACGCTGCGGTCGGTAGCCCCCAGTCACCGAACCAACGTCCAAAGGTATCGGCGCCGGGACGCTCGGCTTCGACCTTGGTCCAACTCGTGCCGCCGCGACCGCTGACGTCTACCCAGTCGGCGCCAGCGGCGCGCAGACGATCCAGGGTATGTGGGGACATACCCGCGCCAGTCTCCTTGACGACGATCGGCAACGGGCAGTCCTGCAGCCAGCGCTCGATCGTCGCCAAGCCGCCACGAAAATGACGGTCGCCCTCGGCCTGCGCCAATTCTTGTGCCGGATTGAGGTGAATGCATAACGCGTCATAGCCAAGCGACTGCAACTGCTTGCCGACCGCGCGGGGATCTTGTCCCGCTGCCTGCATCACGCCAAGGTTTCCGAGCAGCGGGATCGACGGCGCCAGCGGCCGTAGATCGTAGTCCGGCAAGCGTGCGGGATCGGCCAGCAGCGGCCGCATAGACCCTGTCCCCAAAGCCACACCAGCAGCCTCGGCGGCTAGCGCCAATTCACGATTGATGACCCCCGCCCGATCCGACCCTCCGGTCATTCCAGACACCAGAAGCGGCGCCTCAAGCCTGTGCCCAAACCAGCGCCGTTCGGTGCGGATCTCCGCGAGATCGAGTTCAGGCAAACTGTCGTGCAGAAGCCCAACATCGTCGAGCAATGTCGCTGCGACATGCTCAACAGGACGCTCAAGCACCAGATCGATATGCTGGTCTTTGCGCTGGCCTAGGCCGGCCGGCCCGTTCGGATCTTCGGAGTGGCTCATGTCCTTATGGTCGCAGCATGAGTGGATTTTCTCAAGGCAGCGCGGCCCCGGAATCCTCACTGCCAATCGACAGCAACACCTCGACATCAAACGAACGTCCGGGCAGTGTAATCGGCGTGCGCTCGATAAACCGGACAGCCGTCCGTCGCAACTCGTCGCGCAGCGCCCGCAAGGTCAGATTGCGGTGTAGGCCGACCTGTACCGCCGCCATCGGCAGATCGCCCCATGCCGTAGCCGTACGGGCGTATTCGGCCTCGATATCGCGATTGGAAACCTGCAGCGACGGCATCACCACCTCTTGAACATAACGCCGCACAAGCAAGCGCCGCCGTTGTTCTTCACGTGCTCGGCTCCAGCGCATACCTGTGCCTGCTTCGAACGCGGTGACCTCTCCGCCCCAGTGCGCAAGCACGTCGCCCAAACGGGCTGCCAACCGATCCTGATCGACCATCGCGACGCCCTGTCGTGCGGCTGCATCCAGCAGAATACGCTGGTACAACAGACGTGACAGCGCGGCCTCCAGTTCGCGACCATCCGGGGCTGGCCCAAGCGGGTGATTCTCGGCCAGACGCTCCCAGGCGACGAATTGCATCACGTCCCAAGTGGTCACCGGCTCTTCGCCAAGCCTGGCTTCGACGGCCGAGACAGAAAACCACTCCGTCAGTGTTTCGGCTCGCAGCGGCATCGGCCAAGCCAACGCTGCTGTGAACACGGCAAGCCAAGCGCGCCGTGCGCCGATCACACGAATTCACCCGACGCCACGGCAGCGGCGACACGGTTGCGACCGGCGTCTTTGGCCGCGTAAAGCGCTTCATCGGCGCGTTGCAGCAAACGGTCGATCGGTTCGCCGGACTGCGGCGTGTACGTGGCGACGCCAAAGCTGGCCGACACTTTGAGTACGCCGCCGGTTTCTAGGGGCGTACGCGCTGAGGCAATCGCTTTCCGGGCCCGTTCAGCCGCAACCAGGGCCTCTTGCTCACCGGTGTCAGGCATCACCACCAGAAACTCTTCCCCGCCAT
>CAZUAB010000051.1:0-15071 GCA_964617795.1 uncultured bacterium | reverse complement strand
GAATGGCTCGCCGCCGTGGCCTACGGGCTGCTCATGGGCTGGCTGTGGATCCGGGCCTATTTTCAGGCGCCAGCGATGGCGGGCCTGCACGAGCGGCTCGACGCCTATCTCGAAGAGCTGTCCGGGCTGTTCCCACTGTCCGAGCCGCCCGTGCTCGATCAACGCATCCCTGAGGTGCAGGATTGGGGCCAGTGCTGGCGCCGGTTTTTCCGCCCGCAGGCCATCACCTCGCGCATTCTCGTGCGGCCAAGCTGGGACGAAGAGCCCGTGCCGCCCGGTATGCTGTCGGTCACACTCGATCCCGGCATGGCTTTCGGCACTGGCAAGCATCCCTCAACACGGCTATGTGTGCGGGCGCTCGAAGAAGAAGTGCTGCACCCGATTGACGAACGCAAGCCCAAGAAGGTGTTCAGCCTGCTCGATGTCGGCACCGGCTCGGGGATTTTGGCGCTGTCGGCGGCCCGCTTGGGGATTCCGCGTGTCCTTGCGATTGATGTTGATCCCGAGGCCATCCTCGCGACGCGCGGCAACATTGCCGCTAACCAACTCGACCACCGCGTCGAGGTCAGTGACGAGAAGATCGACGAGATCATTGAATCGTTCGACGTCGTGGTGGCCAACATCGTGGCCGATGTGTTGATCGGGATGAAAGACGACCTCGTGGCGCGCCTGGCGCCTGGCGGTACGCTCATTTTGTCCGGTATCCTGCGCAATCAGGGCGCGTGGCTCAAACACGAATTTCTCAGCCAGCAGCTCAGCTTCGTGACCGCGCACCACGACGACGAGTGGTGCGCACTTGTCTTCGAGCGGATCTGACCGGCACATGGCTTGGCTGTTCGCGCTGGAGATCGGCAGGGACGAGGCCAGGCTGGCTGCCGACGAGGTGCGTCATCTAAGCCGCGTACTGCGCCGCCGCGGCGGTGAACGGTTGCGGCTAGTCGACGGTCGCGGCGGCCGTGCTGTCGGTATTTGGCAGGGCGATGATCGCGTAGCCGTCGAGTCGGTCGAGGCATGGCCCCGTCCGGCTCGCAGCCTTGTGTTGGCCCTCGGGGCTCGCGAATCGGTCGAAGAGGGTGTGCGCCGTGCCGCCGAGATCGGCGTTTCGCATTTGCAACTGGTCTTGTCCGATCGTTCCCGTGATGCCGGGGCGCGGCTTGAACGCTGGCGAGACTCCACACCGCGGCTGTCGGCCATTATGCGTGCCGGTTGCAGCCAGTCCGGCAATCCGTGGCTTCCCGAGCTGGCGCCGATTTGTACGTGGTCCGATCTTCGAACCCGCTTTGACGACGGCGCTTCGGTCGCGCTGGATGCGTCCGCCGACCGTACCCTGCTGGACATCGTGCCGACGCCCAGCCGCGTGGCCGTAGGCCCCGAGGGGGGGTGGACCGCGGCCGAGATTCACGGCTGCCCGGTGGCGGCATTGGGGCCCGTGGTGTTGCGGGCGCCGGTCGCGGTCGCCGTGGCCCTTGGGGTCTTGCAGATCAAGGAGAGTTCGAAATGCGCTGCGTAAATTGTGGCCGGCAGGCCGCTGCCGACGATACGGGCTGCCCCTACTGCGGCTGTCCGGTACTGTCGCGCAACCCCGACATCGTTGACGAGCGGCGCACGTCCGAGGCGCGGCGGCTGTTTGACGAAGCGGCCGGGCGCCCGGCGCTGCGTGTCGTGCCGATTCGACCGACCACCGCACCAACCGGCCCGACGGGCGCCGATACGGCCCTCGTGGTTGGCCTGTGGGTGCTTTTGCCGATTCCTGTCTTGTTCGTGCTGGGCGTCGCCGATGTGCCTGCGGCTTGGCTCGTTGGGCCGCTGGCCGCTTTGTTCGAATTGGGCGTTTTGCATCGATCCGGTGCGCGCCCCTGGTTCCGTCGCCCCGCGGCGCCGATGGAGGATACCCATGACGATCGATCCGAGCCTGCTGTCCATACTCGCGTGTCCGGTCTGTAAGGCAGCTCTGACACAGCCGACGGACGACCGTTTGCTCTGCAGCGGTTGCGGCCGTACCTATCCGATTGAGGATGGGATTCCGGTGCTGCTGGTCGAAGCGGCGATCCCTGCGTCGGCCGAGGCGTCGAAGGCGTGACGACGGCCGCCGAATTGCCACCCGGCGCGCGGGTCGCCGTTGTACGCTTTTCGGCGTTCGGCGATGTCGTGCTCGCTGGCGCGGCGCTTACCGAGTTGCGGCGGGCTCGGCCCGACCTGCAGATCGTCGTACTGACCAAACCGGCCTTCGCTGCGGTCTTGCCTGGCCTAGAGGTGTGGCCGCTACCTTCCGCCGATGCGGTCGGCCTGCGGGCATTGCGCACACGGCTCGTGGCCTGGCGCCCCGATTTGGTCGTCGATTTGCACGGCACACTACGGGCGCGGCTGCTTCGGCTTGCCACGCCGGGACTGCGCTGGCAGCGGGCGCCGCGGCGCGCATGGCGACGGCAGCTCTGGGTGCGTTTTGGGCTTGCCGATCGTACGGCGCCACACGTCATCGAACGCTATGCGCGTCCACTCGGTGTTGCCGTGCGGCCCGGGCCTTGGCTTGATGCCGCCGCCGAAGCCCAGCCGGGTCGCATCGCACTGGCACCCGGCGCACGCTGGGCGACCAAGCGCTGGCCCGGTGAACGTTGGCGTACGGTGGCCGAGATTTGGCAGGCGCGCGGCGGCAAGGTCGTATGGGTGGGGGGTGCTGACGAAGCCGACACGCTGGCGGCACTCGCCGTGGCCGCAGGCGGAGAAACCGCGATTGGGCTGCCGTTTGACGAACTGACGCGGGCGCTGGCCGAATGCGCGGCCGTGGTCAGCAACGACAGCGCACCGCTGCACGTCGCCGCCGCGGTTGGTCGGCCCGTGGTGGCGCTGTTTGGGCCGACCGTGCCCGGATTCGGGTTTTGGCCTTGGGGCGTCCACCGGCTGGTCGAGAACCGCGAACTGGCCTGCCGGCCTTGCAGTTTGCACGGCAGTGATCGTTGTCCCCAAGGTCATCACGCCTGCATGCTCGGCATTGTGCCCGATGACGTCCTGGCCGCGCTGGAAGAACTTGAGATCAGCCCTTTGGGGGCCGCTGTATGAGTGTGCCAACAGCGGAGCGTGTACGCAGTTTGTTTGCCGGACTCCAGGGAACGCCGGTATTGGTACTGGGCGACCTCATTCTCGACGAATACGTCACCGGTGACGCGGACAGGCTGAGCCCCGAGGCGCCCGTGCCCGTGGTGACTGTCGAGCAGGAGTTCGACCGCTTGGGTGGCGCCGCAAACGTAGCGCGCAATTTGGCTTCCCTTGGCGCCCGTCCGGTGCTTGTCGGCGTGGTTGGTGAGGATGCCGCCGGCCGGCGTTTGGCCGCGGCACTCGACGAGGCGGGTATCGCGGCAGACGACATCGTCGTCGAGCCGGGCAGGCGCACCGGTCTCAAGACGCGCGTGGTTTGCCGCGGGCAACAACTCGTGCGAATCGACCGCGAGACCGTGGCACCGGTTGCGGACCCATCGACGGAGCGGCTTTGCCAAGCCCTGCAGGCATTCTCGGGCGCGGCGATTGTCTGGTCGGACTATGGCAAGGGTGTGTTTTCGGCGGCTGCGTGCTCACGCTACCTCGCCGCGCAGTCGGCGGACATCTGGAGCATCGTTGACCCGGTGCCTGCCCACATGGCGGCCTATGGCGCTCTCCGCGCGGCGGCGCCGAACGAAAAGGAGGCGCTCCGTGCGCTAGGCGAGCGCCCCCCCGGCCATCCCGCAGACACAGATGCCCTACCCCGGGCCATCATTGGGCAGTTCCCGTTTGACGAGGTGGTTGTGACGCTTGGTGCGCGCGGTTTGGCGTGGCGCACGCGCGACGGTCAGCGTGAGCACGTGCCGACCGAGGCGCGGCAGGTGTTCGATGTGTCCGGGGCCGGCGATACGGTGATTGCCGTGCTGGCGCTCCTGCGCGGCGCCGCCGTGCCCACCGCCGAGGCGGTACGGATTGCCAATCTGGCAGCGGGTGTGGTGGTCGGCAAGCTTGGTACAGCCGCCGTGACGCCCGATGAAATTGCCGCAGCCGCGCAGGCCGTATCGTGACGACGCCGGTTGCTTGGCGGGCCGCAGAGCCGTGGTTCGCCGGTGGGCTGCTGGCGGCCTGTGTGCTCGGAATAGCACCCATCAATATCGGCCTCGGGTTCGGTCTGGCTTTTCTTCTGGCCCACCTAGTCCTCGACGGACGGCCGACACTGCAGGGGCGCGCGTGGGTGGTTGGTGTTGCCGTATTCGTCGGTGGACATGCGTTGGCCGTCTTGCTGTCCCCCGAGATTGCCGTCGGGTTGCGGCATCTGGCCAAGGATTGGCGCTTGGTGGCGCTCTTTTGGGGCGCGACAGGTGTGTTGTCGCGCGAGCCGCGGGTATTTGTGCTGCTGCTCGTTGCGATGTGCATCAACGCATTGTGGGGCACGGCCGGGATCTTTGGTTGGATTGACGATGGCAACTACGGGCCGTTTCGCACCGGTTCGCTGCTTGGCCAGCCCATGACGCTCGGCGGGGTCGCCAGTTTGCTGGTGTTTTTGCCCGACCTGGCACGGATGAACCGGCGCGTCGGTACGGCAATTTGGATGCTGGCGGCGCTGCTGCTTTTGGCCAGCGGGTCGCGCGGAGCCTGGGCAGGCTCAATCGTCGGCTTGGTCGTTTGGGCCTTGCTTGGACGGCCGCGCATACCGGCGCTCGTCGGCGCGGCGGTACTGGCGCTCGGTGCGGCGCTCTTGCCGGCCACGCGCGGCCGCCTCTCGGCATTGCAGACCGGGTACAATAGCGGCAGCGGTTCACTGGGGCGACGGGTCGACCTTTGGCAGGCGGCTTGGCGGATGGGCCTCGAACACCCCACAGGCGTCGGTCCGGGACGGTTTAGCCGCACCGTCGAGGCGTGGCTGCCGCCCGGACGTACCGGCGCCAAGGTGCATGCGCACAACACGCCGCTGCATCTGTGGGCCGAGCAGGGCGTCATGGGGCTCCTAGGTTACGCTGGGCTGTTTGGCGGTTTGGCGATTTCGATGTTTGGCCGGGGTCGTGAGCGTGCGGCGGTCGGTATGGGACTGGTGGCGGCCATGGTCGTTGCCGGCATGACGGAATTGAATCTCTACGACGGCGAGGTGGGCGTCTTGTTCTTCCTGCTCGCCGGCCAGGCGCTGTGGCGCAGTGGCTCGGGCCTGCACTTTGGGCCAGCCGCAGAAGGGCGGAGTTGAATGACCCACTGGTGCAGCATGAGCGGGTATGGCGAGGCCGTCGAAGAACGGTCGGGCTGGCGGATCGAGGTACAGGCCCGCTCGGTGAATCTGAAGGGCCTCGATGTTCGCGTTCGCACCCAGCCACGCGACTTGGCCTGGGAGCATGCCGTGGCGCGGCGGTTTCAGACAAAGTTCAGTCGCGGCAAGCTTGAGGTGCAGGTTCAGGTCACGCGGCCCACGGCCGGTTCCGACGGCATCGACTGGGCGGCACTCGATCGCTGGCGTGGCCGCCAACGACGCATCGCGCTCCGGCTCAAGCCCGGAGAGCAGCCGCCGCCGTGGCTCACCGGCGGCGACGACGCCGAACGCCCGACGCTGGCCGAGGCCGATCTGCTGGCGGTTGTCGATCAGGCAGCCCGTGCGCTGGATGTTAGCCGCAGGGCCGAGGGCGGCGCCCTGCATGCCGTGGTCTCGGCGCAGGTTGCCGCGATTGCTAGCTACGCCGAGACGCTGCGTGAATTGCGCACCCGCGAGCGCGAGCAGCGCGTCGTCGATGTGCGTGAGCGGTTGGCGAAGTTCCGTGACTTCGGACTCGACCCCGCTGATGAGCGACGCCTTCAAGAAGAGGTTGGGCTGCTGCTGATGCGCGGCGATGCAACCGAAGAACTGGACCGTCTCGACATGCATCTGGCCGCCGCCCGCTCATTGCTTACCGACGATGGACCTGTCGGTCGCAAGCTCGACGTCCTAGCGCAGGAGTTTGGCCGCGAAGCCCATACGGCCTCGGCCAAATCGCTGCTTCCCGAAGGGCGGCAGGCGGCCGTCGAGCTGCGCGCTGTGGTCGAGCAGATGCGCGAGCAGGTCCAGAACATCGAGTAAGGCGCGAGGAGGCCGATATGCAACCGATTCCCCATCAGCCCTTCCTGCTTGTCGTCAGCGCGCCCTCCGGTACCGGCAAAACGACGGTCTGCCGCCGTGTTGTCGGGTCGCTACCCGACCTGCGCTTCTCGATCAGCCACACCACGCGCAAACCTCGCGCCGGTGAAGAAAACGGCGAGCACTACTACTTCGTGGACATGATGGAGTTCCACGACATGGTCGAGCGTCAACGTTTCCTTGAGCACGCCGAGGTCTATGGCAATTGGTACGGCACGAGCATCTACGAGGTGCAGCGGGCCCGCGACGAGCAGGTAGACCTGCTCGTCGAGATCGACGTTCAGGGTGCACGGCAGATTCTCGGCCGGGTGCCGGACGCCGTCAGTGTGTTCGTTTTGCCGCCGAGTCTTGAGGCCATGGAAGCGCGCCTGCGCGGTCGCGGCACCGATGCCGAGCCCGAGATCGTTCGGCGGCTGGGGATCGCCCGGTCGGAACTGGCCGAGGCGCCGCGATATCATTATTGGATCGTCAACGACGACCTGGACAAGGCTGTCGACGAGCTGCGGGCAATCGTCGTGGCCGAGCGTCGCCGGCGCCTGCGGCTGCGTCCGGCCAAACATCCACTGGCGACGCATCTGGGGCTTACGAAACCGGAAGGGGGCGTCTGACATGGTCCGGATCACCAAGGTGTACACACGCACCGGCGATGCCGGACAAACGAGGTTGGCCGGCGGGCGACAGATCGCCAAGACGGCGGCCCGCATCGAGGCTTACGGCACCATCGACGAGTTGAATGCCGCGCTCGGCCTAGCCGCCGAGTCGCTGCGGCAAGAGGATGCCGCGGGGCTTCGATCACGCATTCTGCGGATACAAAACGAGCTGTTCGACTTGGGCTCACAGCTTGCCGTCCTGGCCGAAGATCGTCGCGAAAACACGCCTGTCATCCGGCAGCCCGACATTGATCGGCTGGAGGCCGAAATCGACGCGCTGAACGACAATCTGCCCAATCTGACTTCGTTTATCCTGCCGGGCGGCGGCGAGGTTTCGGCCCGGCTGCATCTGGCACGCACGATCTGCCGCCGGGCCGAACGTGAAGCCTTGCGGCTGGCAGCCGCGGAACCGCTGGATGGTCCCGAGGTGCCCTACCTCAACCGGCTGAGCGACTGGCTGTTCGTGGCCTCGCGGGCCGCTGCGGCCGCCGCGGGCATTCCCGAAACCCTCTGGAAGCCCGGCGAGCGCGGCTGAACTTCAGCCGAATAGCAGACGCCGTAATTCCTCGCGGCCCAAATTGCGGTGGGCCGCCACCTCGTTCAGGATCGCGGCGAGCAAGCCGATCTTCAGGAGGCAAGCGCGGGGACCGTGATCACGTGGCGGATGGGGTAGTCGCATTCCAGCCGTTGGTGCGAACCACTGCCGAACGACACGATAGCCCAGGCGGGAGAGTGCAGCCGCCAAGTCGGCCCCTGCGCAATTCCGGGTCGGGCGGCACGATAAACAGGATCTCTTTCGGTCGAGTGTGCGCGTCGATGATCATGGTGCCAGTGGCAGGCACGCGCCGCAGGGCCTCTATCGGGTTCTCGAAAAACATACGATATGTTGCTATGGGCCAACGGGGCTGTTATGCGGTGCAGGCGACTGCGGCCCCTGGCCCCCCGCCTACTCGCCCCGCGCGTGCCCGGCCAATGATTCGCCAATCAGATTGAATGCCAGGACGAGCGATGTCGTCGCAAGTGCGGGCAGGAGCGCCAGGTGCGGCGCCGTACGAATGTGACGCAGGCCTTCGGCTGTCAGGGCGCCAAGGCTGGCACGCGTCGGATCACCAAGGCCGAGAAAGGAGAGGCCGCCTTCCGCGAGCACGGCGCCGCCGGCGGTGAATGCCGCCTGCACCCACAGCGTGCCGGCTAGGGCTGGCAGCACATGGCGCGTCATCACTCGTAGCCCCGGCAGTCCGATGGCCCGGGCTGCCACGACAAATGCCTCGCCGGCCAGCGTTTGGCTGCGGCTGCGGGCCAGGCGGGCAAAGACCGGCCAGCCGGCGAGTGTTACCGCGGCGACGATGTTCTCGATTCGCGGACCGAAGAGTGCGGCCAGGGTGAGTGCCAGAAGCAGGCCCGGCACGGCCAGGACCACGCTCGTGGCGGCCACGATCAGGCGGTCGGCCAGGCCTCCTCGGAGCCCCGCCAGCACGCCGAGCGCGCTGCCGATGACTGCCGCCAGCAACGTGGCGGGCAGTGCGATCAGTAGCGCTGTGCCGCCGCCCTCAGCGATCAGGTGAGCCAGCGAGCGACCCAAGGGGTCAGTTCCCGCCAGAGAGCCCAGCCCGGGCGGTTGGAGCGCCGCAGACAGATCGACGGCCGGGGATGCGACGAGAGCCGCGACAAGGGCTGCCACGAGCCAACCGGCGGTGATGATCAGGCCGACCCTCACGGCGCACCACCTTGATCGATCCGCGGATCAAGCCATCGTCCAGCGAAATCGGCCAGCGCTTGTACCGCGATCCACGCGGCGCACATGGCGAGCACCAAGCCCTGCACAAGCGGCAGGTCGCGCGCCGTGATAGCCTGCACGAGCAGCCGACCGATTCCCGGCCAACGGAAAATTGTTTCGACAATCACCGAGCCAGCCAACAGCGCGCCGAACTGCAGCGCGGCGACTTGCAGGACCGGTGACAGCGCGGGCCGCAGCCCGTGTCTGGTTAGCAGGCGCCGTCCGTGGACCCCGCGGGCCCGGGCGGCCGTCACGTGCAGGCTGCGGCGCTGCGTGGCCATGCCTTCGCGCAAGAGGCGCAGGCCCGGTCCGGAAATGCCGATGCCCAAGGTCAGCGCGGGCAACAAGAGCGCCGACAGGGTCGCGTAGCCGCCGAGCGGAAACCACGGCAGGCGCACGGCAAAGAGGGTCAGTAGCAGCGGGCCCAGTGCGAATGCGGGGGTTGCCCAGGTCGTGACGGCCAGTGCCCGCCCGATGCGGTCTGCACGGCCGCCTGGGTACCAACCGCCCCAAAGGCCGAACGGCAAGGCGATCGCCCATGCGACCCAAAAGGCGGCGCCGGCCAGGGCTGCGGTTGGACCGAGTCGCTCTCCGATCAACTCGGCCACCGGGCGGTCTAGCCAAATTGAATGTCCCAACTCGCCCTGCGTCAATTCCACGAGGCTGCGCGCCGTGCGTAGCGGCCAAGGCGCATCAAGATTGAGGCGGGCCCGCAGCGCCTCACGGGCGGCGGGACGGGCCTGCTCACCGAGCATCAGGTCGATTGGGTCGCCGGGGACGAGTGCGGTGAGGCCGGCGACGAGCAGCCAGACTGCGAGGATGGTCGCCAGCGCGGTGCCGATGCGCCGCAGCAGGCCAGCCGCGCTCACGCGCACCCTTGAACAGCGGAGACCGGCTTGCGGCGGCGGGGCATCAGGCTCCATGATACAGGGAGAATGCTTGGTCGTCGCGCCACCCTGGTCATGTTGCTGTCGCTCTTGTGGGCGACCGGTGCATGGCTGCGCCCGAGCGCGGCCGCCGCCGTCGAGCTGGGTCCGCGCCTGCGTGAGGCGTCGCGGGGTTTTGCCGCCGCACCGGCGACCAGCCCGGCGCCTCCCCTCCGCCTCGTGGCATCGGGGCCTGACCTTGATCGCTGGCTGACCCGGTTGGCCGGTGCGGGCGTGGCGGCCGCGAATCGTCTTGGCGTCGGCCGAGTCGACATACCCCCGGGAGGCTTGGCGGTGCTCCATGGCCCTGAGGATGTGCTGATTGACCTACCACGGCCGCTACGGCCGTCGCTCGACCGCTCGCTGCCGGCCATGGGCCTTGGTGCGTCCGTATCATCGGAGCGCGATGGCCGTGATGTGTTGGTCGCCATCCTCGACACCGGCATCGATTTTGAACATCCGGATTTTCGGCATGCGGACGGCTCGACGCGGTTCGTGTTCTACTGGGACCAGACAGCCGAGGGAAGCGACCCACAGATTTACGGCGTCGTCTGTGATACCCTCGATATCGACGAGCAGGCCTGCCCCAATCGCAGCGAAGAGCCATACGCGGGGTTCCTGCCCGCCGGTCATGGCAGCCATGTGGCCGGTATCGCCGGCGGCGGCGACACAACCTATCGCGGCGTGGCACCCGGCGCGCTGCTGGTGGGCGTGCGTCTCAACTTCGACGAGGCGGGCGTCATTGACGGCATCGATGTTGTGCGCCAAGTCGCAGAGCGGCTGGGGCGTCCGGTGGTCGTCAATCTCTCGCTCGGATCGGGCGAGGGGCCGCATGATGGTTCGTCACCCAGCGAGCAGGCGATCGATGCGTTTGTCGGCCCCGGTCGCCTTGTCGTGGCGGCGGCTGGCAATGAGGGGGCCGGCAGCGTCGCAAGCCGAACGCACGCTGCCTTTGTGCTTGACGGAGCGGTCCGCCGTAGTCGCTATCGCATGCTGCCGCTCTTTGGCGGAGAGACACTGGCTGCCGAACTCTGGGCCGACGAGGCCGATACGGTCACCGTGCGGGTCATCCTTGAAGCGGCTTCGGTCGACGGGGAATGGCGTGAGCGGGCCCTGAGTGCGACGATCGATCTGGCGACGGTCGCGGCCGGTGGTGTGACGGTGCCGGTCCAATCGGGCAACTTGCTGTGGGCCGAACTCGAGGTGGTCCCGCAGCGGTCGGCCGCCGGCGGCCGGGGAGCCGTGCTGCGCCTGCGCGGGGCGGCCGGAGGGATGCCCGGTGAAGGCCGCTGGCAACTCGAAGTCCAAGGTACCGGCGGTACCGCCCATGCCTGGCTACCCGAACGAAACGCCCGTTTTGAAACCGCGGCCGGGCCGCAGGTGGTCCGCGCGCCTGACGGCGTGACCCGCATCGTCGAATTTGTGGCCGGTGATGCGGAACGCACGCTGACGCTGCCGGGCACGGCCCGTGGGGCTATTACCGTGACCGGTTGGGTCAGTCGCGGCAGTTGGGTGGACGCCGCGGGGCAGTCGCAACCGTCCGACTCGACGCGCGCACTCACCGAGGATACGCTACTGCCGATGGCCAGTCTTGGGCCGACACGTGATGGTCGCGCGAAACCGGAGATTGCCGCGCCGGGTGGCTGGATTTCGAGTACGCGCCCCGCGGCATGGTCCGTGGGGCCGACGCTCCGGCTGGACGAAGACCATGTGCTCTCCCTGGGGACCTCCATGGCCGCCCCGCACGTGGCCGGGGTGTTGGCGCTGCTGCTGGAGGGTCGCCCCGATCTCGATCCGGAGACGGCCCGCGCGGCGTTGGTCGCCGCGGCCCATCCGACGGCGCCGGACGGTACGACACTGCCGGAGACCGCGTGGGGTGCTGGCCGGCTCGATCTGGGGCTACTGGTGGCAGGTGCGACTTGGGCTGCTACCGCCGACGATCACCAGGCACCGGCCTTGGTCGGTGCAACACTGGCGCTCTATGGCGACAGTTGGGAACTGAAGGCCGACACTGGCGAATTGGCGCGGTTGGAGGTGCTGGGCGAAGGTGGACGCGTACTGGCCGCTCGGGCCAGCCACGGTCTGCGCCATCGCCTTGGTGGTACAGGCACGCCGGAGCGGGTGCGCCTGCGGATGACAGACCCGCGCGGCAACACGGCGGTGTCGGGCTGGATTGCTGCCCAAGACGGCGGTTGCGGCTGCCACGTTGCGCCGACCACCGACGGCTCTCCATTCGGTACGGCCGTGCTGCTACTAGCCTTGCTTGTCGGAAGGCTTTTTTTAGGATACAATACTGCGGCAGCCAAAGGAGAAGCCTCGTGAACGGATCGCGTGAAGAAGAATTGCGGCAACGCTTGGCGGCCGAGCGTAAGGCGCCCGAGAGTATCGATGCCGGTGTGCTTGATCCGATTGGGTATGCCTACAAGGGCCGTCCGCTGGACATCGAAATCCATACCGATGAGTTTGGTCACATCTGTCCCATGACCGGGCTGCCCGACTCTGGCACGCTGTGTATTCGCTATGTACCGGACGGCCATATCGTCGAGCTCAAGAGCCTCAAGTATTACCTTGTGCAATACCGCCAAGTCGGGATTTTCTACGAGCATGTCGTGCACAGGATTCTCGACGACCTGTGGGCGTCCTTGGCGCCGCGCAGCATGGTCGTGCGCTACGAAACGCAGGCGCGGGGCGGCATTCGTTCGGTCGTCGAAGCCGCCCGAGGAGACGAGCGGCGCTGAGCATGGACCCCTTGCTCGTTGCCGGCCGTTTGGCCGCAGCACCCGGCCTGGGTCCCCGTCGTGTACGCCGTATCTTCGATGTGTTCGGTGGCCTCGATGCCTTTCTGCGCCATGCGCCGGCCGGTGGCGAATGGGATTCGCTTCTCACCGCCGCCACGACGCCGCGCTCCGGCGAACAGGAAGAGCTGATGGCTTGGTCGCGCACGGCTTGCGTCCTCGGTATCTTCGACCCGGCGTATCCACCGCGTTTGCGCGAGCTCAGCGATCCACCGATCCGCTTATTCATACGCGGCCGCCTGCCGGATGCCTGGCCCGAACCGCGCGTTGTGCTTGTTGGCACTCGGCGCCCGAGTTTCTATGGCACCCGGGTTGGCGAACGGCTGGCCGCCGATCTGGCGGCAGCGGGAGTTGCCGTCGGCTCGGGGCTGGCGCTCGGTATCGACGGCACTGTTCACCGTGCGGCCTTGGCGGCCGAGGGGTTTACATTTGCCGTGCTCGGCAGCGGGCCCGATGTGGCACAGCCTGTTCGGCACGCCGACCTGTTGTCGCAGATTGCGGAGCGCGGGGCTGTGGTGACGGAATATCCGCCGGGTGTCGAGGCCCAACCTTGGCACTTTCCGGCCCGCAATCGAATCCTTGCCGGACTGGCCGATGCGGTCGTGGTTGTGGAAGGCCAAGCCAAAAGTGGTAGTCTGATCACGGCGGACTTGGCGTTGGAGCTGGGTCGTGAGGTTTTGGCCGTGCCTGGACGCATCGGCGATGCGATGGCCGAGGCACCCAACGTCCTGATTGCGCGCGGCGCCGCTCCGGCACTCGATACGACAACGGTTTTGGCGGCCACCGGCTGGGTCGAGCGAGCCCGCGTCGAGGCGCCGCGGCACCCCGATGTGCCGGACGCGTTGAGGGGGCTGTTGGACACGATTCCGATTGCGGGTACCATTCATGTGGATGAGCTTGCACAGCGGACGGCACGGGCGATCCCCGACCTGATGTCCGAGCTTCTGGAACTTGAACTGCTCGGCTGGGTGCAAACCTGGCCTGGTAAACACTACGGCCGGTCGCTGCCGACCGGGAGGGCCTGATGTCGAAAAAGCTGGTCATCGTCGAGTCTCCGACGAAGGCGAATACGATCAAGAAATTCCTGCCGCCGGGCTATGTGGTGCTGGCGTCGGTGGGTCACATCCGCGACCTGCCGGACAACAAGGACAAGACACCGGCCGCGATCAAAGGCAAGTCCTGGGCCGACATGGCCATTGACGTCGAACACGATTTTGAGCCGTATTACGTCATTGATCCCGCCAAGCAGAAACTTGTTCGCGAGTTGAAGGCCGCGTTGGCCGATGCCGATGAATTGCTGCTCGCCACCGATGAGGACCGCGAGGGCGAGGCCATTTCGTGGCACCTGCTCGAGGTGCTCAAGCCGAAGGTGCCGGCCCGGCGGATGGTCTTCCACGAGATCACCAAAGACGCCATTGCCAAGGCGATCGAGCATCCGCGGCCACTTGACGAGAACCTGGTCCGGGCCCAGGAGGCGCGGCGGATTCTCGACCGGCTGGTCGGCTACACGGTGTCGCCGCTGCTCTGGAAGAAGATTGGCGGCAAGCTTTCTGCCGGTCGTGTGCAGTCTGCCGCCGTGCGCATGCTGGTGCAGCGGGAGCGGGCCCGACGGGCCTTCCGTTCCGGTGCCTGGTGGGATGTCAAGGCGACGCTGCGCCAGGCGGGCCGTGAGTTCGAGGCGACGTTGGCAGTCGTTGGCGGACGGCGACTGGCGACAGGCAAGGACTTTGATGAGACGACCGGTGCCCTCAAGACCCGTGACGCGCTACTCCTCGACGAAGCCGGCGCCCGGACGCTCGCGGCCGAATTGATGGCGGCCCCCGACGGGGCCTTTGTCGTCACCGACGTCAAGCGCGAACAGAAAAAGCAGCATCCGGCGGCGCCGTTTACGACGAGCACCCTAACCCAGGAGGCCAACCGCAAGCTGGGCATGACGCCCAAGGACACGATGGCGGCCGCCCAGCGTCTGTTCCAGCAGGGCAAGATTACCTATCACCGCACCGACTCGACGGCGCTCTCGGGCGAGGCGATCGGCGCCGCCCGGCGCTGGGTTGAGCAGGAATACGGGGCGGACTTCCTCTCTGAGCGCCCCCGCCAATATGCGACCAAGAGCAAGGGCGCCCAGGAGGCCCACGAGGCGATTCGGCCCGCCGGCAGCGTTTTTGTCCGCCCGTCCGATACCGGCCTCGACGGTCGCGACCTCAAGCTCTACGACCTGATTTGGAAGCGCACTGTCGCCACCCAGATGGCCGAGGCGGTCAAGACCCACTTGGCTGTGACGATCGACGCGGCCGGCAAAGCCGAGTTCCGGGCTACGGGCACGACGATCGACTTTCCCGGCTTCCTGCGGGCCTACGTTGAAGGCTCCGACGATCCCGATGAGGCCCTCGCCGACCGTGATCGGCCGCTGCCGCCGCTGGCGACCGGCAACCGTCCCGAGCTTGCAGTGCTCGAACCTGAAGGGCACGCTACCCAGCCGCCGCAGCGCTACACGCTGGCCTCGCTGGTCAAGGCGTTGGAAGAGAAGGGCATCGGCCGCCCGAGCACCTATGCCTCGATCATTGAAACGATCTCCCAAAAAGAGTACGCGGTCGAGAAGGGCAAGGCGCTTGTGCCGACGTTCAAGGCGTTTGCCGTGACGCAGATCCTCGAGCGGCATTTCGCCGATCTCGTCGATTACGATTTTACGGCTGCGATGGAGGCAGCACTTGATGAAATTGCCGCGGGTACGCGGCCATCCGTGCCTTACCTGCGAGAGTTCTACAACGGACCCAAGGGATTGGAGCGGCAGGTCGCTGAGCAGGCCACCCTGCT
>CAZUAB010000050.1:8813-15521 GCA_964617795.1 uncultured bacterium | reverse complement strand
TACTCGAAATCGAGAAGACGACCCAGCATGATGTGATCGCCTTCGTCAGCAACGTCGTCGAATACGTCGGAGAACCCGGACGGCACATCCACTTCGGGATGACCTCCAGCGACATCGTCGATACGGCCTTTGCCGTACAGCTTGTGCGGGCGGCGGACCTCCTGTTGGCCGACCTCGATGAGCTACTCAAGCTGCTCGAAGAGAAGGCCCGTGAGTGGCGCAGCCTCGTCTGCGTCGGGCGCAGCCACGGCATCCATGCCGAGCCGACCACGTTTGGGCTCAAGGTGGCCGGCTGGTACGCCGCATTCAAGCGACGCCGTACCCGTTTGGCCGCCGCACGCGAGACCGTACGGGTGGGTCAGATCAGCGGCGCCGTCGGTACCTACGCGCACCTGCCGATGGAGGACGAGGCTTTCGTGATGGAGCGGCTCGGCCTGCGGACCGACGAAGTGACCACCCAGGTCATCCCCCGTGACAGGCACGCCGAGTTCTTCACAGCCTTGGCGGAAGTCGCCTCAGTCATGGAATTGGTCGCCGTCGAGATCCGTCACTTACAACGCACCGAGGTCCTTGAGGCGCGCGAGCCATTCGGCAGCGGGCAAAAGGGCTCGTCGGCGATGCCGCACAAGCGCAACCCGATCCTTAGCGAAAACATCACCGGCTTGGCGCGCGTCATCCGCGCGTACGCCATACCGGCACTGGAAGACGTGGCCTTGTGGCACGAACGTGACATCAGCCACTCCAGCGTCGAGCGCGTCATCGCCCCCGATGCCACGATCACCCTCGACTTCGCCCTGCATCGTCTGATGCGGGTCATTCGCGGCTTGGTCGTCTTCCCCGAGCGCATGCAGCAGAACCTCGCGATGATGCGCGGGCTCGTGTTTAGCCAAACCGTGCTGCTGCGCCTCGTCGAGGCCGGCGTGTCGCGTGATGATGCCTATCTGCTGGTGCAACGCAACGCCATGAAGGTCTGGGACGAAGGCGGCGAGTTTCGCGATCACTTGGCGGCCGACCCCGAGGTCATGGCTCGACTCGGCGCCGAGGGGATCGCCGCTTGCTTTGATCTGGCGCCGCTCCTCGGCAGCGTCGACCGCATTTTTACCCGCGTCTTCGGCGCGGCCTGAATCGAAAGGGATCCCCATGAGCGAGGCCCCCATTTACGAAGGCAAGGCCAAGCGGCTGTTCACCACCGACAACCCGCATATTCTGCGGCAGGTGTTCAAGGACGACGCGACAGCCTTCAATGCCGAGAAAAAGAGCCAATTTGCCGGTAAGGGCGCTCTCAACTGTGCCTTGTCGACCGCGCTCTTTCGGGTCGCCGCCGCACAAGGCGTCGCCACGCACCTGATTGAGCAAACCGGCCCCACCGAAATGCTCGTACGGCGCGTCAAGATCGTGCCGATCGAGGTGGTCGCCCGCTGGATCGTCGCCGGGTCACTACAAAAACGCACGGGCCTGCCCGAAGGCACGCCGATCGATCCGCCGATCTGCGAGTTTTATTACAAGGACGACGATCTTGGCGACCCCATGATCACAGCCGACCATATTCGCATGTTGGGCTTGGCCGACGAGGCGACACAGGTCGAATTGCGGGAAATGGCCTTGCGGACCGGTGAGATCATCCGCAGGCATTTTTCAGAACACGGACTTGCGCTGGTCGACATCAAATTCGAGTTTGGGGTCGACAGCGAAACCGGCAAGCTGCTACTGGCCGACGAGATCAGCCCCGACACCATGCGAGTCTGGTCGAAGACCGGTGAAAAGCTCGACAAAGACCGCTTTCGTTTCGACCTCGGCGATCTGCTCGAAGGCTACCGCAAAGTGGCCGCCGCTCTCGGTGTCGAGGTCGGCAAGTGAGCGTCATTTGTCGCGTTCACGTCGACCTGCGCCCGGACATCCTGGACCCGCAAGGCAAAGCGATTTTGCGTGCCCTACACTTGCTCGGCTACGACGAGGTACAAGATGCCCGCGTCGGCCGCAGCATCACCTTGGAACTCCGCGGTGACCGTGCGACGCTTGAGCCGCGCGTGCAGGCGATGGCCAAGGCGCTGCTGGCCAACCCCGTGACCGAAAATGTCCGGTTCGAATGGCCCGCGTAGGCGTCGTCAGCTTTCCGGGGTCAAACTGTGAACGCGAGACGCTGCGCGCCTTCGCGTCGGTACCGGGCGTCTCGACGATGCCGCTTTGGCACAAAGACACGACGCTGCCCGACGAAGGCCTTGATCTTGTCGTGCTGCCAGGCGGCTTTTCATACGGCGACTACCTGCGTGCCGGTGCGATTGCCCGCTTTGCCGCACTGATGCCAGCGATCATCGAATTCGCCCACGCGGGCGGCTACGTACTGGGCATCTGCAACGGCTTTCAGATTTTGACCGAGGCCGGACTGCTGCCGGGGGCGCTGGTCCGCAACCGCAATCTGCGTTTTGTCAGCCGCACCGTGCCACTGCGGGTCGAACGCACGGATACGCCGTGGACTTGCCGGGCGCAAAAGGGACAGGTACTGCAGATTCCGATCGCCCATGCGGACGGCCGTTTCACCCATCATCCCGAAGAATTCGCCCGGCTCGAAGAAGCGGGGCAGGTACTGCTGCGTTATTCCAATATCGACGGACGCATCGACGATGATGCCAACATCAACGGATCCCTGGGCGCAGCAGCCGGGGTCATGAGCGTCCAGGGCAACGTCTTTGGTCTGATGCCCCACCCCGAGCGCGTCGCCGACGAATGGGCGCCCGGCCGCGATGGACGCGTATTGATCGAGAGTATCGTCGACTGGATTCGCATGCACGGAGGCGACGCATGACCACAGCGGACGTCTGGACCGAGCATCGCCTGACCCAGGACGAGTACGAGCGGATCCGTGCGCGGCTTGGGCGCGAGCCCAATCGGGTCGAACTGGGCATTGCGGGCGCCATGTGGAGTGAGCATTGCTCGTACAAATCGAGCCGCCTGCACCTGCGCAAGCTGCCGACCGAGGGGCCGACCGTCGTCCTGGGGCCCGGCGAAAACGCGGGCGTCGTCAGACTTGAAGGTGACTGGTGTCTAGCCTTTAAAATGGAGAGCCACAATCACCCGAGCTACATCGAGCCGTACCACGGCGCAGCAACGGGGGTCGGGGGGATTCTACGCGACGTCTTCACCATGGGTGCGCGGCCGATCGCCAACCTCAACTCGCTGCGCTTCGGGCGCCCCGAGCATCCGCGCACGCCGCTTTTGGTCGACGGCGTGGTTCGTGGGATCGCCGATTACGGCAACTGCGTCGGCGTACCGACGGTGGCTGGCGAATGCAGCTTCGCCCCTTGCTACGACGGCAATATCCTCGTCAATGCCATGACGGTCGGGTTGGTGCGCGAAGACCGCATCTTCCTTGGTACAGCCGCGGGTATCGGCAATCCGGTATTTTACGTGGGCTCCAAAACGGGCGCCGACGGCATTCACGGTGCGACGATGTCAAGCGCTTCGTTCGATGAAAACGCCGCTGACCAGCGCCCGGCGGTGCAGGTCGGCGACCCTTTCACCGAAAAATTGCTCATCGAAGCCTGTATTGAGCTGATGGACAGCGGCGCCGTGGTCGGCATTCAGGACATGGGTGCGGCCGGCTTGACCAGCTCCAGTTTCGAGATGGCCTCACGCGCCGGCTCAGGCATGGATCTGCACCTCGATCGCGTACCGATGCGCCAAGCGGGCCTAGGACCCTACGAACTGATGCTCAGTGAATCGCAGGAACGCATGCTTGTCGTCCTTGAGCGCGGCAAAGAGGCGGTCGCCGAGGCGATCTTCGACAAATGGGACCTCGATATCGCCGAGGTCGGGATCGTCACCGACAGTGGCCATGTGCGTTGCCTGTGGCATGGCGAAGTCGCAGCCAAACTTCCGGTCGATTTGATGGTTGACGATGCGCCGCGCTACGATCGGCCGCACGCCCCTGGCCCCGCACGACTTGCCGAGCGCAATCTGCCCGCGCAGGCGCCGGTCGATCGCGGCGCGTTCGCCGCCGAGCTGCTGCGCCTTGTCGCCCACCCCACACTCGCCTCGAAACGGTGGATCGCCGAGCAGTACGACTCGACGGTGCAGGGCGCCACGGTGCTCGGTTCGGGCGGTGAGGCGGCGGTCATCTGGGTGCCCGAGGCGCAGCGGGCCGTGGCGCTAACGGTCGAAGGCAACTCGCGGCTCTGCCGTCTCCATCCACGGCACGGCGCGATGCACATCGTTGCCGAGGGTGTGCGCAATCTCGCCTGTGTCGGTGCACGACCACTTGGCGCGACGGACTGCCTCAATTTCGGCAACCCTCAGCGGCCCGAGAACATGTGGGAACTCGTCGAATGTATCGAGGGTCTCGCCGAGGGCCTGCGTGCCGTTGAAACGCCCATCGTTGGCGGCAATGTAAGCCTCTACAACGAGACGCTCGACAAGGGGATTTGGCCCACGCCGACGACCGGTTTTGTCGGGCGCGTCGAAGCCCCACTCGAGCATCTGCCGCTTGGCGGCTTCCGGTCGGCTGGACGCCGCGTCATCGCGATCGGCGCCCTGCCGGCCACCTTGGCCGGCTCCGCCTGGCTCGAATGTCTACACGGCATCCTGCAAGGCGATCTGCCGGCACCGGATTTTGCCGCCGTCACCGCCTTGGCTGATGTGCTGGTGGGCGCCTTGGTGCGCGAGCCTGTCGAGACCCTGCACGACACCGCCGAGGGTGGTCTGGCCACGGCACTTGCCGAGGCCTGTTTCTGGCGCGGCATCGGGTTCGTCGGCCACGACCTGGAATGGACTTTCGAAGGCCTCTTTGGTGAATCGACCTCGGTGATCGTAGCGGCGGCGCCCGATGATGTTCTGGACCGCTTGGTGGCCGATGCCGCCGCGCGTGGCCTGCCAGTCCTCGAACTTGGCCATACGGGCGGCGACCGCTTTGTTTTGCCGGGTTGGTGCGATCTTGCCCTGTCCGATCTCCACCGGGGCTGGCGTGATGCGCTGCCGAAGCTGATGAGGGAGGCCTGAGCATGTGCGGAGTGGTTGGTGTCTATGGGCACGAAGAAGCAGCAACGCTGATCTATCTGGGCCTGCACGCCTTGCAGCATCGCGGCCAAGAGAGTGCCGGCATCGCCACCTGGGACGGCGAAGCGCTGCACAGCCACCGCCAAATGGGGCAGGTACGGGACATCTTCAACCGTAGTGTGCTGGCCAATCTTGAAGGGCGGACCGGCATCGGCCACGTACGCTACTCGACCACGGGTCAGTCCATTCTCAAAAATGCTCAGCCGATTGTCGTCGAGTACCTGCGCGGCCCAATCGCCTTGGCCCACAACGGCAACCTCGTCAATGCGCATTCGCTGCGACATTCGTTGGAATCCGAAGGTAGCATCTTCCAGTCCACCATGGACAGTGAGGTGCTTGTCCACCTGATCGCCCGCGGACGCCACGAGCGCCTCGAGGATAACGTACTGGATGCGCTGCGCACTGTGCGCGGCGCCTATTCCTTGGTTATTCAGTCTGAGGGTGTGCTGATTGCCGCCCGCGACCCGCTGGGCTTTCGCCCGCTCGTGCTCGGCAAACTCGGAGAGGCCCTGATCGTCGCCAGCGAAACAACCGCGCTCGACCTGATTGAGGCCAAGTATATCCGCGATATACGCCCTGGTGAAATGCTGATCATCGACGAAGCCGGGATGCGCAGCGAGGTGATCGCCAGCGAAGACGTCGCACGCCCTTGTGTGTTTGAACACATCTACTTCGCCCGACCGGATTCGATCATCTTCGGCGAGAACGTCTATCCGATCCGCCGTGCGTTCGGCCGGAAGCTGGCGGCCGAATCCCCCGCCGACGCCGATGTCGTGGTTCCCGTGCCGGACAGCGGCGTTCCGGCGGCGATCGGCTTTGCCGAGGCGTCCGGCATCCCGTTTCAGATGGGCCTGATCCGCAGCCACTACGTAGGCCGGACATTCATCGAGCCGGCACAAAATATCCGCTCATTCGGCGTTCGGCTGAAGCTCAACCCGGTCCCCGAAGTGATCGCCGGCAAGCGGGTTATCGTCATCGACGATTCAATCGTACGCGGCACGACCTCGCGCAAAATCATCCGTATGCTGCGAGAAGCCGGCGCCCGCGAAGTGCACTTGCGCATTTCCAGCCCACCCACCACCAACCCTTGCTACTACGGAATCGATACGCCAGACAAGAGCCAACTGATTGCCTCCAGCCTGTCGGTGGACGAGATTTCGGCCTACCTCGGCACCGATTCGCTGGCCTACCTCAGCCTTGAGGGCCTGCTTGAAACGGCCGGCAAGGGCGAAAAACGGAGCTTCTGCCACGCCTGTTTTTCGGGCCAGTATCCGGTTCCCGTACTCGATGAAATCGACCCGCGCCAGATGCGTCTGTTCGAGCACTAATCCGGTGGGGCTGCCGCGCCGCCATTGTTGTGGTAGAGTCTGAATCATGCCGCTTCGCCGTACTGGCTCGACGCGTATTGCCCTGCTCGGCCTCGCCTTGGCGCTAGCCGCCCTGCCCGCCTGCGGTGAAGACGAGCAGGGGTCGCCATTGCCTCGCGCCTGCGGTGTCGATCTACCGCCACCCGGCTACGATCAGGACGACTACATTACGACCAAAGAACCCGCATCGCCGCCATACAGCAGCGTCACCTATCGCTGGACTTGCCTCGACGGCTGGCTCGTCGACGAGATGTGGGCGCGGGATACCGACGGTTGTTGGGTCCGCGACGGC
>CAZUAB010000050.1:0-8803 GCA_964617795.1 uncultured bacterium | reverse complement strand
ACCGACGCGAAAATCCCAACTGTCCGCGGACCCGCTGAGGGCGCCGCGCGTGTCGCTACGCGACGCTCTGCGCCGGGAGGCTCTCGATCCGTGGCCGCGTCGGTACGGGCGCATCGCCCGCCTGTTTTTGCAACGCGGTTTCGCCTCGGGCCTGAAGCCTGCGGCGCTACCCGGCGTGGCTGTGATCCTCGGCCGCGAAGGCGTTGGGGCCCGCACGATTCACGCCGTCCATGCAGCCAATCATCCCGAGCGGCCGGCCATCATCGATGTCCACCATACTTGGACCTATCGGCGCCTCAACAACGACATCAACCGCCTGGCCAATGCGCTGCACGATCAGTTGGGCGTCCGCCGCCGTACCCCCGTCTGCGTGATGCTCGAAAACCGTGGCGAATACATCGTCACGTGGTTCGCCCTCTTCCGGCTCGGGGCGGCCACAGTGCATGCAGGCTACCGTCTGACCGCCGACGAATTGCGCTATCAAATCGAGCACAGCGGCGCCCAAATTGCGTTGGCTTCCACCACGACGATTGGTGTAATGCGGCGGGTACGCGCCGCATTGGCTGCCGAGGGCAAACCGCTGCGAATTCTCGTCACCGGTGACGTCACACCCGAGGGCGACGAGATTTTGTGGGACGGCCTGGTCAATGACGGTGCAGCCCATTGGCCGCCCAACACAGCGCGTGAAGCCGTCAGCGAAAACATCGTCTACACTTCAGGCACGACCGGCAAACCCAAAGGAGCGGTGCGCGACTTTACGGCGGTCGGTCCAACCGATTTGTTCCGCCTGCTCGAACGAATGCCGCTGCATGCGGGCGAACGGCACATGATCGTCTCGCCGCTTTACCACAGCGCGGGCCAGGCCTTCACGTTGCTTGGCACGGCCATGGGTTCGACCCTTTACCTGCGCCCCAGCTTCGAACCGGCAGATACGCTGGAGCACCTCTCGCGCTGGGGTATTCACAGTGTTTTCATGGTGCCGACGATGATGCGCCGTGTTCTCGACCTGCCCGACAAGGTAAGGCGGCGCTGGCCACTCAGCGAGTTGCGCGCCGTGATTTCGGGTGCCGCAGAATTTCCACACGCACTGCGGACGCGGGCCATCGCCGCATTCGGAGCCGAGGCAATCCACGATTTCTATGGCGCCACCGAACTCGGCTGGGTCACCTTGCTCAACGGCCACGAGATGCAAACCCGACCGGGCAGTGTAGGCCGGGCCTTGCCGGGGCAAGAAATCCGCATCACCGATGAGGCGCGCAGCCCGCTGCCGGTTGGCGAAATCGGTACCATCTGGATCCGCAACGAGCAAACGATGCTGGGCTATTTGAATGACGCTGCGGCAACGGCAGAATCGTCACATGCGGGCTGGCTGACCTGCGACGACCTCGGCCATCTCGACAAAGACGGCTACCTCTATTTGGCCGGGCGCAGTCGCGACATGATCATCTCGGGCGGCGTCAATATCTATCCGGTCGAAATCGAAGAGGCGCTTCTGGAGCACCCAGCTATCCGCGAAATCGCGATCATCGGGCTGCCGGACCCCGAGTGGGGCGAGCGCCTCTGCGGCGTGGTCGTTCCTGCCGACAGTGCTGCACCGTTTCCCGCCGCCGACATCGAAACTTGGGCACGCGAACGACTCACCGGCTACAAGATCCCACGCCTCTGGCAGCTCGTCGATGAACTGCCGCGCAACATGACCGGCAAGGTCCTCAAGCGGGCGCTGCGCGAGCAGTTCGGCAAAGTCGCCGAGATCTGAGCGCCGGCGCCGTGCTGCCTACCTCCTTTCCGCTATGGTCGGCGCTCATACTGGCGTCGGGAGCCATTGGGCTGTACGAGGGTTTACGTTTTTTGGGCATCGCCCGCCGCCGCAGCCACGACCCCCGACTGCGCTGGGCAGGCATCTTATCCCTGTTGGCCGGATTTTATGCGACGGCGGCCGCGTTGGAGTATGCCCAGGCATTTCCCGTGCGCGGGCCGCGCTGGGAGATTGTCCGCTTCTTCGTGTCGACGCAGATCCCCGCCACCTACGTGGCGCTCGCCGGTGCACTCACGGGTTTACGGCCCGGCCGGTCGGAGCGGGTTTTTCGCATCATTGGCGTCGTTCTGGCGGCGCTGGCCGCCGTACGTCCGGACTGGATATTTTTTGAGCAATACCGAATTCGTGAGCTCGCGTTCTTGCAGCAGACCTTCATCGAATGGGCACCCGGACCGTTGGCGCTCGCCACCTACACGCTGGCATTGGCCGGTGTTGCGGTGGGTACCGGGCGGATGCTCCGCGGCAGTCGCGGGCTGCAGCCGTGGCTGCACGGGCCCTTGGTCGCCTTGGGCCTTGCGGCCGTGCTCGATGTCGGCACCACGTTTGGCCTGTTCAACCTGCCGTATTTCTTTGAATTCGCCTATTTGGCGGTCACCTACGGCGTCACCCGCGTGCTGCTGGTCGAGCATTTCGAACTGCTGGGCACCCGCGAGCATGTCGAGGCCGCCCGTACCCGCTTGCTGGCCGGTATCAGCCACGAATTGCGCACTCCCCTTGGCGTGGGCATGGGCTACCTGGAGTTGATCGAGCGCCGCGGCGAAGCCCTGAGCCCCGATACGCTTGAATATGTGCGGCGGGCACGTCGGGCGCTGGCCGACGAGTCGGACCTGATCGAGGAGCTCGTCGAGCTGTCGCGCTTTGCGACGGAAACCCAGTCCCCCCAGCGCGTGGAGGTCGATCTCGCCGAACTCGTAGGTACAACCGTCGACCGCCTGCAACTGCTGATCGACCGAAAGGCGCTACGCGTCGAGGTGAACGTGCCCGAAAACCTGCGCCTCCGCGTCGATGCCCGGTGGTTTGCCATCGCGGTCAAAAACCTGCTGCACAATGCCATCAAGTTCAGCCCGAACGGCCGCACGGTCGAGATTACAGCCGATCGGCGCTCCGCAGGCGCGTTCATCATGGTGCGCGACGAGGGCCCCGGCATCGCCGCAGCCGAGCGCGTGGTAATCTTCGAACGTTTCGTACAAGGCACGGCGGGCCGGGACCCGGGCGCCGACGGTGGACTGGGCATCGGCCTCAGTCTGGTCCGTGACGTCGTCCACGCCCACGGCGGATCGATACGGCTGCTTTCGACGCCCGGCGCCGGGTCGACGTTTACGATTGAGATGCCCGATACGTGTAATTGAGCCGCCGCGGGCCGTACGCGCCCACTCAGACTGCGCCCGCCACCGCCTCGGCACAGCGCCGTGCCAACACAATGATTGAAGTCTGCGGATTGACGCCCGTGTTTGACGGAAATACGCTGGAGTCCGCCAGCCACAGGCCTTCGACGTGGTGGTGCCGAAGATCGGGCCGAACGACGCTCTGCGCCGGATCGCCTCCTGCCCGCGCCGTGCCGAACATGTGCGTGAGCGCCATCGCGTAGGCCTTGGGATTGACTGTGCCCTCGCGCTCAAATGCGTCAAGGCGTCGCGGGTCGGTCACCTTGGTATCGAAGCCTTGCACGCCAGGCGTTACGTATTCGGCGCCGGCGGCCAACATCATTTGCCCCATAACGGCCACGCCGCGTCGGATTTTGCGCATATCTGCGGGGATCAGAGAGTAGCGCACGCGCGCCCCCCCGCGACCAGCCGGTCGCACGACACCGCGCGCCTCTGCCTTGATGGCCGCGCCCCAGTTTGCCCAATGCGCAATGTCGTCGATCTCGGCGGCCAGCGCACGCCCAAAGCCCTTGAGTCGGGTGGCAACGAGCGCAATGTCGTATCCGAGTGCTTCGAACTTGATCCCCTCACGACGTAGCCCAATCACCTCGTGCCCCTGTGTGGCGCCGTCCCACATGCGCACCGGCTCGCGGAAGCGGCCGGCCATCGAGGCGCCAGGGTGGCAGGCGAAGCCCCGTCCAACCGGCCCCTGCCGCAATCCGGAGCGCCACAAAAGCACCGGTGTCTGCACGGCGCTGGCAGCCAGCACCACGCCAATACGCGCCCGCACATCAAGCGCCGCACCGCCGCGCGTCTCACCGGCCACGCCAACGGCGCGCCCGCGCTCCAGACGAATCAGATCCACCCGCGCCTCGGCGATGATCTCGGCGCCGGCGGCGACGGCCTCAGGCAAGAATGTTCGGTCCATGGCCTGCTTGTGACCGCCGGGGCAGCCCTGCAGGCAGCGGCCCAGGCCGCGGCAGCCGCGCACATTGCGCGAGATCGGCCGGTGCTCCAGGCCTAGCGCCTCGGCGCCTGTGCCGAGCAGCAGGTTGTTGGGGCCTGCAATGTCCGGCGCGGTCGGGGCGATGCCCAGCTCAATCTCGACCTCGTCAGTCAGGCGCTCAATCGTTTCACGGTCCAGAAGCTCTTCTAGCGCCGGGTCGGCGGCAACCCAGCTGGCCCGCACATCCTCGGGTAGCCGCCACGAAATGGCGCCGTTGATAACCGAGGTGCCCCCAACGACGCGCCCCTGCAAGTAAGGCATCGGCGCGTTGCCCATCGTGACCGACCCGCCCATCGCCCGGTAGAGGCGGGCCATCGCGGCAAAGCCACTGGCCGGATAGTCGCCGGGCCGCACAAGCGCGCCCTCTTCGATGACGACGACGGCAAGGCCGCGCCGGGCCAAATCGCGCGCCACCGTCGCCCCGGCTGGCCCGCTGCCGACGACGATCACATCGCATTCGCGCATCAGCTTGCCGGTCGTCGCCTCGCGGCCCTCGGTAACGGCAAGCGCGTTCATACAGCCGCCCCCGCCCGGCGGCGCAGCTCGGGGTCGTCAAAATAGCGAAAGCACGCGATCAACTTGATCGTCGTCGCCAGTTGGCGCACAAGGTAGGCGTCCGTCGTGCCGGCCCAGACCAAAAAGCGGTCGCGGTGATCGGCATCCAAGCGATGAAACGGGCGCGCGCCAAACGCAGGCCACAGCGTCATCCAGGTCAGAAGCCAAACGCTGGCCCGCAGCCCGAAACGCAGGATCGGCGGTGCCGCAGCCGCCAATGTCGCATCAAACGCAGCCACGCGAGCCGCCGCCACGCCAGGTCGATCGTTTTCCCGGTCGGCGGGTATCATCGCCTCGACAAGCGCGGCCAACCAGCGCCGCTCGAATTTGCACCAGCTTTGCATCGTCGTCACGTCTCCTGTGCGGTCCGTTCTACCACGCCCCGCCGCCCGCTGTCGAAACAAGCCCGGAACGGTGAGTAAAAAATCGAACGGCGTTTCATCCGGGTTTGATTGCAGGGACCTGTGCGTGATAGCCTGATCGGGGAGGACTCGGCCGTGCACACCAGTCTGTTGCGTACCATTGGTCATACCGTCGGTCTTGCCGTCTTTGCCGGCACGCTGGCGTCCTGCGGCCTTTTCGACCCGGATGAAGCCAAGCCTTGCCGCGATACAATCCTCCTCGAACCAGCCGCCAACGACCAGGACGTACTGACGATCAGGGCCAACGAAGCCACTCCCGTGGCCGCGACCATCCGGCTCTGCAAGGGCAAGGTCGATCCGGCCGACGGCTGGACCATGCAGTGGCACTACGACACCGACGGCGACGGCGAGCTGTCGGATGCCGAGTTGGCGACGCCGGTCGCCCAGACGCCCGAGTATACACTGATTGCCTGCTACACCGATGTCGGTGACCACCCGCTGCGCATCATCGCCGCCCCAACGCCCAAGGCCGACGGCAGCGAACCGCGCGCACCCATTGAACGCAACGTAACCGTGCGCGTAGCGGAAGCGTCGGGCACGGTCGAGCGGCCGACATGCTACCAGCCGTCCTTGGACGCCATCCGCACGGCAGGGGCGGTGAATGCCTCGACGATTGCTCCGATCCAGGAGGCCGCAGACTGCCTCGACGCCTATCTCGAAACCAATCTTTGCGACTTCCAGGCCAGCTATGCGGTCGGACTCGCGCGGTTTTCGGAGTTCATGGCGCGCCTCCCGGGCCGCTTTGAAGACCGCAACAACATGACCGTCGTCGATGTCGAAGACCTGTACCAAAACGAGGTGCTGCCGATCATCTCGCGCTTCCTCGTTGTGGCCCAAAAGGCCCCGCGCGACTTCGTGTTCACGGTCGACGGTACGTTCAATTTGCGCGCCTTCGAAGACCTGCCCTATCTGCCCGGCAGCGAAGAAACGAATATCTTGTTGGGCGGCACGCATGACATGGGCGAGGTCTACGGCATCGCCGCCGCGGCGGCCGGCATTCGCGGCGGCGTTGAAATGGCGCTCGCCTACCACGGCATTGCGCAGTTCGGCCTCGATATCCCGCGCCTCGACCAGGTGGACTTCCGCTGGTTCCGCCTCAAGGGCATTGAACGGATGATCGAAGACCCGACCTTTTTGATGATCGACGAAGATAGCGTGCCGAACGGCTATGAGCGGCTGCTGTACGCACGCGGCGCCTTCATGGACGCCATCGGCTATCTGCAGCAAGCCGTGCGCCACGTACGGCAGGAAACCAACGCACAGAAGGACCATCTGCTGCGCTATTGGGACTGCGGCAGCGACGGTATCTGCAACTGCAACGACACGAGTGAAATCTACCTCGGTATATGCCCCAACAGTGCCGGTGCATGGCAGGGCCCCGACGAGGATGGTACCGAAGGTAACGGCCGCTACGACAAGGGCGAGCCGGTCGGCACCAATCGTTTTGGCTTCCCGGAATTCGGCACGATCGACCTGCCCAGCGACCTCGACGAATTTCTGCGGCAAACGACGATGCTGCGCGACAACCTGCGCGGCCCAGACGCCCTTGACCTCGACAAGCTGGCCGGTGGCTTACCCGTACGCACGGCCCTGCAGACGATCGACATGCCCTACCCCGAAATCCGCTCCTCGCAGTGGTTCCTCGATCCGGCGCACCCGCGCCACGTCGTGCCGCTGTACTCGATTTCGGCCAAGGACGTGATCTTTGCGACCGAGGGCGAGCCCTACGACGACTTGGGCTACGACGGCCTCGCCAACAAAGACGAAAAAATCGTCCACGACCCGAACCCGCTCGGCCTTGCGCTGGGTACGCCGTGGGACTCGATCACAAACCCCGATCCCCATTTTGACGACCTCGATCCAATCTGCAACCCGGTCTGCAACGCCAACGACGGCATCGACAACGATGCGGACGGGCTGGCGGATAACGACGATCGCTTCGTGCTCAACGAAGGCAACTTTGATGTGACGCTCGACCTCGGCGTCGAAGGCAACCTCGTCTTCGACTTCGTCGATATCAACGACAATTTCCGGCACGACGCAGGCGAGCCTAGCGAGGTCTTCCGCGACACCGGCGTGCTCGACTACCGCGGGCAGACGGTGGGCGCTGGCAACGGCCGCTGGGACTTCGCGGACCGCGCCTTCGATTGGCCGACCGGCGGTGATATCGGGCCGTTTGGCGACCTCGACCGCACAGACCCGACCAACGGCACCTCGCGGGATGCGCAGGTCCGCGCCCTGATCAGTGACCTTGCGGGGACATCGAGCTTGACGCCGGCGCAACTCGCCACGCTCGGCTATGCCGGTCTCTACGACCCGTTCTACTTCTTCTACCCCGATGCGACGTTCTCGGGCGTGCTGGTGTTCCCCGACGACGTCGTCGGCATCGACGGCGGTACGCTGACGGACAACGCCAAATTCCAGCGTTTCATCAACAAAGCACTCGAACTTGCCGCAATTGTGCGCATCGGCGTACGGCCCGGCGACGGCCGGCCGGCCGCACCGCGCGAAGGCTTCGGGCATCCCTGTGCCGACGAGGCCGCCTGCCGAGCGGCCGTCGATCTGCTCAAGGGCAACTGATCGCGCCGTAGAATGCTCGGAGGATCCCGCATGCGTCGTTTCCGCTTCCCGACTCTGCTGGCCGCGGCGGTCCTTGCCGCGGGCTGCGACACCGCCGACGACGCCGCCTTGGGCCCCGTACCCGTCACACGGGCAATTCCCGCCGGCGGCACGTTCCCGATCAGCCTTGATCAACGCATTTGTTTACGTAGCGATCGCCCGGCAATGATCTACTTTACGCTGACCGGCACGGTGCCCGATCCGCAGACGGCCAATCCGCGCTTTGGGCCGACCTTCGTCGCGCCGAGCCCGGTCTGCAACATTCCGATCGCCTTTGACGGCATGCCGCTGCAGTTCTTTGCGATCGACACCGCGGGGAACCAGGAGTCGGTCAAGCTCGAGCAATACCGCATCGACGGCCCACCGATTTGCCGCGCCACCCCCGAGCCGGGCCTGTACAACCGCTCGCTCGATGTGATCATCGCGGCCGATGGAGGCGAGACGGCCATGGTGCTCTACACCACCGATGGCTCGGAGCCCGAGGAGGCCAACCCCAACGCCCAGCGCGGCCCCGCCCCGCTCGGCCCGATTCCGCTGGCAGCCTCGACGCAACTGCGCTGGCGCTGCGTCGACGAAGCCGGCAACACCGAGGCCGTGCGCAGCGGCCAGTACCAGATCGACACCGAGCCGCCGACAAGCGGCATCTCGCCGCCCGGTGGTGAGTTTTTGACCTCGGCCGGCGATGTGCCGGTCGACGCCAAGATCAGCATCACGAACAACGACACCGGCCTCGTCTACTGGACGATCAACGGTGGCGTCCCGCAGCCCAACGACCCGCAGGGCCACACCTCGCTGGCCCCGCTGGAGGCCCGCCTGACGATTGCCGAGAGCACGATCGTGCGCTTCACGTCGGTCGACAAGGCCGGCAATGCCGAGGTGCACGCCGACATCGAGAAGCCCTTCAACGACGCGGCTTTCATCATCGACAACGTGCCGGTCGTCATCGCCTCGCCGCCCGGCGGTCGCTACAGCGAAGACAGTCTCGACGTCAGCCTGACCGGCGCGCCCTCGTCGGCGGTGA
>CAZUAB010000049.1:0-15552 GCA_964617795.1 uncultured bacterium | reverse complement strand
CATTCAGCATCGCGCCCAGTGCGACCGAGAGATCCATAGGTAGCCGGATCGGGAAATACCATTCGAGAAAATTCGCCGGGCCAGCGAAGAACGATTCGGCAACCTCGTCGAGCATGGTAATCGCGGGGCCACGACCTGCATGCTCACTGCGATCGGTCCAGCGATAGAGGGTGTTCGCATCACTCGGTGCGTACAGCGGCCGCTCGTCATCACCAAGTGGCAACTTGCGGCCCTCTTCTGGTCCCACGAGGCGACCCATGCGGAACCGGGCAAATGCGATTGGCTCGTAGTCGTCGTCGAGCGCTAGACCCAGCAAGGCGCCGCCGGTTGCCCGTGAGCGCTGCCCAAACAGTAGCGTCTGCATCAGGTCCAGCGAGAAAACGCGATCGGTCAATGCAGTCACGATCTCCCGTTCGGGGTCGATGCGGTGCGCAAGTGCGCCCAATTCCAGTGCCAAAAAGAGCGCCGGTGCGCCGATATCGGTGACGATCTCTTGGCCTTTGCGAAGGGCGTCGAGGCCCAGAACGCGCACACTGGATCCATCGGCCGACAATGGAATACCCTGCAGATAGTCGGTCTCGGTCACCGCATACTCACCGAAGCCGAGTACCGGGGCGGCGGTTCCGTCAAGCAATACCCAGCCATCGACAAGATCGCGACCCCGCTCGGGCGTCGACGGATCGCAGTCGAGGTCCCAAGCACTGTAGGCCTCGCCCCACATACTGCCCATCGAATGCCCGGCCCAGACGATGCGAGCGGCCGGATGGCGGCTACGCGCCTCACGAAGGACGGCAGTCAGATCGCCGAAATGCGTGCCGATGCCCCATTCGCTGAGCCACGGTGCCGAGATGCCGTCCTCAAAGCCGGCAAAACGGCGGCCGGCCAGTGGGCGCCCTGCGAAGTAATAGTCCATGGCCGCATCGAGATCGCCTGTCCGCTCGGCCCATTCGACCCCGGTTAGGTCTTCGAGTCCATTGGCGCGACGTTCGGTCAGCCAGAAACGAACGCGCCCGTTCGTATTGCGAATCACGTGCCAAGCGGGTACCCGGAAGTTATTGGCGCCTGCATACACGCCCGACACCGTCAGCACAATGACCTCGGGCTCGGGCGCATCCTTTGCGGCCACTTCGATGACCGGCGTGCCTTCGAACTCGATCGGCGGCGGCCCTCCGCGACGGGGGTTGGCTCCGGCGGCCACTCCGGGCACAAAAAAGGCCGTCTCGCGTAAATCGGCCGGCACCTGCCAGATCGGTTCATCAGACGCCGGCGACCGCGACTCGGTCGCCTCACAACCCGCAAATATTGCCGCAGCCAACAAGATGATCCATCGCAGATTGTGCATACGCGCACTCCTTCGCGATCCCAACCCGGCCGTGGTCCCACACAATACCAAACGGAGATGCAGTGCGTCAGGCAGGGGTCAGTTCCACATAGGCCGGTAGAATCGTCTTTGTTCCGTCGACAAATTCAATGCGTAACTTGATCCCGTGCGAGCCTTTTTCTGCCGCCCGTACGATGCCGACCCCGAAGCTGGGGTGCCGAAGACGGGCACCGATTCGCCATGCGGACGGAAGATCTGGGGGGGAGGTACCGGAGGATCCGCCGCCAGGTGATGCCGGCGCCGCACGGCCCAAGGGGTGCACATGTTCACCCGCCGGCGCCCCGGCCCGCGTACCGGCCGGGGCCGGGAAGGGAAAGCGCGTCGGCGAGCCTGCGTCGGGTGAGTCGTCCTTGAGCAGCGACAGCGGCAGTTCTCGAACAAATCGGCTCGGCGGATTGCTGCGCTGAGAGCCGAATACACGACGACTGCGGGCGCGGCACATATATAGGCGGTCCCGGGCACGCGTCATGCCGACGTAAAACAGGCGGCGCTCTTCTTCGAGACCTTCCGGGGAATCATCCAGTGTACGGCTGTGCGGCAGCACCCCGTCCTCAAGGCCAGCGATGACCACAGCATCAAACTCAAGGCCCTTGGCGCTGTGCAGCGTCATCATCTGGACGGCGCCGCCCGGATCTTCGTCCTGGCCTTCCTGCACGAGCATCACCTCGTCCAGATAGCCCCCCAGCGTTGGATGGTCGGCGCGATCGACATACTGCTGCATGGCCGACAGCAGTTCGTCGACGTTCTCTTGACGCTCGCGCGCCGCGTCCGGCCCTTCGGTGGCCAGGTGGCCGGCGTAATCAATGGCCGTCAGCAATCCCGCTGCGAGATCGGCCACACTCTCGGATGCGGCCCGATCGCGAAACTCACCGACGATGTCGGCAAATTCACCAAGGGCGCGGGCCGGTCGACCGCCGACAACACCCTCGGACACGGCCAAGCGCACCGCATCGATTACCGTCCGATCACCGTCGGCTCCGACTTCGACGACCCGGTCAATGCTCGTATCACCGACGCCGCGACGTGGCGCATTGGCGATACGGCGGAAGGCCGTCCAGTCGTAGGGGTTGTGCAAGAGACGCAGCCAAGCCAGCACATCCTTGACCTCACGACGATCGTAGAATCCGGTGTTGCCGACGACCTTGTAGGGAATCCCGCGCAGACGCAGCACTTCTTCGAGCAAGCGGCTCTGGGCGTTTGTACGGTAGAAGATCGCGATCTCACCCAATGGGGTCCCGCGGTCGCGCTCGCGGCGTACCTTGTCGACGGCCCATTGGGCTTCACTGCGCTCATCGGCGAGCGCCGCGTAGGAAATCAAATCACCGTCTTTGCGCGCGGTCCACAGTTTTTTGTCACGCCGGGCCGTGTTGTTGCGAACAACGCTCCACGCGGCCTCCAGGATGACCGGGCTGGATCGGTAGTTTTGCTGCAAACGTACGACACGGGCCTCGGGGTAGGTGGATTCAAAGCCAAGGATATTGGCGATATCGGCGCCGCGCCACGCATAAATCGACTGGTCATCGTCGCCGACTACAGCCAGGTTGCGGTGCTCTGCCGCCAGTTGTGCCATCATATCAAATTGGATCCGGTTGGTATCCTGATACTCATCAACCATCAGATAACGAAAGCGGCGCCGAATCTGTTCGGCGATTCCGGCATCACGCCGCATGGCGACCACGGGCCACAGCAAAAGGTCGCCGAAATCGAGTGCGTGCTGACGGGCCAGCGCCGCTTGATAGGCTGAATATAGCTCCACCAAGGCCGGACCGCCGAGCCAAGCCCCCCGCTCCGGCTCCACATCCTCGGGCAGCAGCGCTTGCTGCTTGAATTTCTCGATGGCGTTTAGCAGTTCGCGCGGCGCATATCGGTCGGGGTCGATCCCGGCCGCCTTGATCACCTCGCGCGCAATCACCGCCTGATCCGTCGTATCAAGCACAACAGCATTGCGATCAACCGGCAGATCGAGCACGCCCGCTCGCAGAAGCTGCAAGCCAAAGCTATGGAAGGTCCGCACGACAACACCGTGGCCGGCTGGCCCGAGCAGAGCCTCAACTCGCTCGCCCATCTCACGAGCGGCCTTGTTCGTAAAGGTCACGCAGAGGATCTCGGTCGATGATGCGGCGCCAACCGCCAGCAGGTACGCGGCTCGCCGCGTGAGCACGCGCGTTTTACCGCTACCGGCGCCGGCCAAAATGAGCAACGGACCCTCCACCTGTTTTACGGCTTCGGCTTGTTCGTCGTTGAGGCCAGCAAGGAGCTTCTCAGGTGTCACGATGGAACCCTTCCAAATACATCACGCGATTGTAGGCTTCAATGACGTCACGGCGTCGTAGCATGCCCAGGAATTGCCATGTTTCGGTGTCTTCGACGACTGGCAATTCGTCCAGATTTTTCATGGTGAACTTGCGCATGACGACGTCCAAGCCCTCGTCTGGCGTGGTCACAATAAGCCGCTTGGTCGCCAGATCTTCGGCCACCAGCAATTCGCCCAGCCCCTCCTCGCCGAGGATGCGTCGTACGTCATCAAGGCTGAACACGCCGGTCAGCGCGCCATCGCCGTCAACCACCGGAAAATAGTTCTGCGACGTCCCGGTGACGAGCGGCATGATCGCGGCCAGGCTCATCTGCGGCGGCACGCGCCGTAGCGGACGCTCGACCAGAACCTCGGCCACGCGAATCCGCTCTAGGACATCAACGACAAAGCTGCCGACGTGTGCCGGGCTGGCGAAGCGATTGCGCACCTGCCCGTCGTGAATCGAACGCCGCGGCGCAAATGTGTAACTGAAGGCGACGACGAGCATCACCGGCACAAGCAGGGCATACCCGCCCGTAAGTTCGGCCGTCATCACGATCATCGCCAGCGGCACTTTGGAAATGGCCGCAAAAAAGCTGCCCAGACCGACCACAGCCATTGCACCCGGTCCCGGCAGCCAAGGCCAACCAAGGCTTTGGGCGCCCGTCTCGACGATTGACCCGAGTAGGGCTCCCATCATAATCGTTGGCGCAAAGGACCCGCCGGCGGCACCGGCCCCCCCTGTGAATGCGGTCGCCAGCATCTTGCCGGCAAGGAGCGCGACCAGCAGCCCGAGCGGCAACGTGCTGTCGAGAGTCGCCTGGACAGCCGCATAACCGGGACCGGCAAGCAGCGGCGCGGCGCCGATCAGCAGCGCCACGGCCACGGATCCCCACAGCGGATGCAGCCAGGACGGGCCCGGCAGATGCGCCAGTACCCGATGCGGTACAAAATCACGGTGGACCCAGACGAACAGCCACGCACAAAGCACCGAGGCAACAGCCAGCGCGGCGTAGGGTAGAAGCTCCAACGGGTGGCCGAACGTCAAACCCGCCGGGAGGTCCATGATCGATCGACCGCCAAGCATGAAACGGAACAAGCTGTAGCCAATGATGGACGCAACCAAGGAAGGCACCAGCGCATCTGATTCGTACTCGGGCTCGCTGTAGAGCATCTCGGTCGCCAGAAGCGCCCCGCCCAGGGGGGTTTGGAACACCGCGCCGACGCCTGCGGCAGCACCCGCCACAAGGAGGATACGGCGCTCCGAGGTCGTCAGTTGGAGGGGCCGCGCCAGCAGATTCGACATGGCGGCGCCGATGTAGCCGGCCGGTGATTCAAGACCGGCGCTGCCACCTGTGCCGACCACCGCCGCTGTACCGAAGATTTTGGCAACTCCCGCCCGCGGCGAAAGTACACCGCCGCCTTGATGGTAGGCGTGCAGATAGGGTTCGGTACCGCCGCCGCCCGCCTCGGGCAAAAAACGCTGCAGAATCGCGCTGGCGATCCCCCCAAGCAGTGCCAGCGAGGCCCAACCCCACCGGGCGACCCCGGTAAGCGCGGCCCCGGTGACGGCAGGATCATGGGTGGCTGGCTGCCCGAAGCGTGTTGAAATGAGCCTGACGACAAATTCGGTGGCGCCGAACAACGCTGCCGCCGCAAGTCCGGCCACGAGGCCTGTGGCAATGCCCAGCAGCACACGGCGCCCGGCAACTTGCACGTCGAATTCGTGCAGGACGTCCCGCAGTACCGCGCCGACCCGGTCGCGCGCGTCGGACACTACTCGACGGTGACGCTCTTGGCGAGGTTCCTGGGCTGGTCCACATCCGTTCCGCGATGAACGGCCACGTGGTACGCCAGCAACTGAAGCGGTATGCTCAGCAGGATCGGATCGACATTGTAGTCGATCGACGGTACCTGGATGGTATGGTCGGCGAGTGCGATCACCTCTTCGTCGCCCGGCATGGCGATGGCAATCACCTGTCCATCGCGCGCCTTGACCTCTTCGATGTTGGCGATCACTTTCTCGCGAATCGGCGAGTTGTGGACGATGACCAAGACCGGCATCTGATGGTCGATCAGGGCAATCGGACCGTGCTTCATCTCGCCGGACGGGTACGCCTCGGCATGGATGTAGCTGATTTCCTTGAGCTTGAGTGCTCCCTCCAGCGCCAACGGATAATGCAGGCCGCGGCCTAGGTAAAGCATATGCTCGGTCCGCGAAAGGCGGCGCGCCAAGCGAATGATCTCTTTTTCGAGTTTGAGGACCTTGCGTGCAACAACCGGCACGTGGCTGAGTGCCTTGAGCCAATCCTTCATCTCGCCCTGCGTCATGGCGCCGCGAAGCTGCGCCAAGTGAAGCAACAGAAGCTGCAAGCCGACGAGCTGCGTCGAGAACGCCTTGGTACTGGCGACACTGATTTCGGGGCCAGCATGCGTGTACACCACGTAGTCTGCGGCGCGCGCCAGCGACGACGATATCACATTGCAGACGGCCAATACAGGTGCGCCATGTTCTTTGGCCAATTCGACAGCCGCCAAGGTGTCGGCGGTTTCACCGCTTTGAGACACCGCAATCACGAGTACGTCGGGCCCCACGACCGGTGTACGATAACGAAACTCGCTGGCGTACTCGCTGCGTGCAGGAATCCCCAAATATCGCTCGAACTGATAACAGGCGAGCATCCCCGCATGGTGACTGGTACCGCAAGCCACCACAAGGATCCGATTGATTGCTTTCAGGCGCTCGACATCCAAGCCGTTTTCGAGCAACACCGTGCCGTGGTCGAGGTTGATGCGTCCGGCAAGCGTGTCGGCGATGACACGTGGCTGCTCGTGGATTTCTTTGAGCATGAAGTGAGGGTAGCCGCCACGCTCGGCGGTGATTGGATCCCAAGAAATATGGTGCATTTCACGCACCACAGGCGCGGCTGTCGCATCGAACAGCTGAATACCATCGCGCGTCAGGATCGCCAGATCGCCGTCTTCGAGAAAGGCCATGTCGCGGGTGTACGACAAGATGGCCGGAATATCCGAGGCCAGAAAGACTTCCTGGTCGCCGTAGCCGACGATCAGCGGGCTGCCCCGCCGTGCGCAGACGATGGAATCGGGATAGTCCGTATGCACGACCCCCAACGCGTAGCTACCCGTGACATGGGCAAGTGCACGCCGCACGGCGCCGGCCAAATCCTCAGCACCGCGGTCAAACTCGCGGTGAATCAGATGGGCGAAAATCTCGGTATCGGTTTCGGAACTGAACTCGCGCCCTTCGGCCTTTAGTCCCTGTCGCAACTCGGTGTGGTTCTCGATGATCCCGTTGTGGACCACGATGACGTCGCCGGCACGGTGCGGATGCGCGTTCGCTTCGCTGGGACGGCCATGGGTTGCCCAGCGGGTATGCCCAATACCGCAGTCCGCCGTCGGCTGCGGCGTGGGCAGAGAGCGCTCCAGGTCGGCGATCTTGCCCTTGACGCGAAAGATCTCGAGATGGTCGCCGTGATGCAGGGCAATGCCTGCCGAGTCATACCCTCGATACTCCAGACGCCGCAGGCCATCAAGCAAAACCTCGGTGGCTGAACGGGACCCGATGTAACCGACGATACCGCACATGAGGTAGCTCCGGCGCCGCTTACGCGGTCGCCTCGTCCTCTGTTACATCCTCGGCATCACCGTCGTCGTAGTCCTCGCCGTCTTCATCTGATGACTCGTCGCCCTCGTCGGCCTCATCGGTGGCAGGCGCTTCGACGACTACCGCATCACGTTCACCGATGACCTCGACAACAACGCTCGTAGTCACGTCAGGCGCCAGCTCAAGTACGACCTTGAACTCGCCGGGGGCCTTGATCGGCTCGCCGAGGCGAACCCAACTGGCCTGCAGTTCGGCAAAGTCGGCCTGCAGCATCTCGGCGATACGGCGACCCGTCACCGAGCCGTAGAGGCGCCCGGTTTCGGACACTTTTTCACTGAAGCTGAGGCGCGTGCCGGTAAGGCGATCGCGCAGCTCGGACAGCGACTGAATGATCTTCTTGCGGCGGCTCTCAGCGATGCGCTTTTGGTGCGCGGCCTCGGCCACATTGCCTTCGGTGGCGACGAGCGCCTTGCCTTGGGGCAGTAGATAGTTGCGGGCATAGCCAGGCTTGACGTTCACAACGTCACCGGGCAGACCCAAATTGGGGACGGAATCAATCAAAATCACGCGCGTGCTCATGCCTGAGAACCCTTTCGTTCCATCATTTGGATACGTTCACGAAAACCGACCCACATGTCGCCGATGCCGACCGCATGCAGGACGAGAATGGTCGCCGGCTGTCCAAGTAGCAGCGCCCAGCCAACAAGCTGGAGTACGCCCGGCACGCGCCGGCGGCGGAACCACGTCGAAACCACGTCAATCCCTTCGAGGACGAAGAAGATCGCTGCCATCACCGCAACCCAGCCACCGACCGCCTTGAGCGGCCCGGAAGCCGCCAATGCCAGTGTCAGCCCCACGGCCAACAAGGCCAACGCAATATCGGCCTCGCGATCACGCCACGCCCCGGCGACTTCACGCCCCGACCCGCCGGTTGGCCGAGTCAGCGCCACGGCAGCCCCCATAAGCGGGACAAGCAAACCGAACCACAGGAGTGGTTCGACGCCGTCCGCAAAGGCCGCCACACGGTCAAAGCTGTAGGCTTCGAGCGACCACGTGGCAACGAAGGCTGACCAACGGTCGGTCACCACATCGACCCAGCCGGTCGGCATACCGGCCGGCAACAAAACTTCGCGTAGCGCGCCAGCGCGGCCTACGGCAACGCCGACGAGCGCCGAAGAACCCGCTGCCACACCGGCCAGCCACCAGCCGTCGCGTACACGCAACGGACCACGGCGAGCAATGAGGCCGGCAATCGTCCCCGGCAGGACGATCTGTCCGAGAAAGCGGGCAGCATCAATGGGCTCGACAAAAGCCAGCGGCACCGCACCGAGCATGCCCGCTACGAGCGCAGCAACCGGACCGCGACGCTGAGCCAAGCCGACGACAGCCGGCAGCGCGACAAGCCAAAGGACCCAGGCGAGATCAACGCCCAGATATCCCAGCACCCCGATCAGGAGCGGCAGGAAGCCGATGGCAGGTAGCGCCGCCATGTTGCCTTATTGGCCCGTCGTTGTGATCGGCAGCAACGCCAGATGCCGAGCGCGCTTGATCTGGCGAGCCAAATCGCGCTGCTCGCCAGCATTGAGCCGCGTGCTGCGGGCCGGACGAATCTTGCCGCGGTCCGTGATGAACTGCACGAGATGCTCGGCGTTGCGGTAGTGACGCGCATCGCTGGAGGGTGCACCGGTAGAAACGTAGGACTGAAACCGCAGTACGCCGGATTCAATACGCAGCAGCTTCTCGACGGCAGCAGGCGCCTGACCGGCCGACTGGTAACGCAGCACGACGTAGATACCAAAGCGGCTCTTGGCGATCTCGTACGCGAGTTTGCGCTTGCCCCACACCTCGTGGGTTACTTCGACGGCCCCGGCTTTGCCAAGCGCCTCCACCATCTTGGCCGTTGAGGCCTCGATGTCGGCTTCCGGCACAGTATCGCCGTACACCACGATTGTCTCATACGCCTTCATATTGCCCTCCTCACGGGTTCAAGCCCCACGACACTTCGGCGCGGAGCAAGAAGGGTTGAACGGATCATTGTAGCCGATAAAACGGGGGCGCCGCAATATTACGACGCCCCCGCAAAGTTCGTCAGGTTCGCCGATGGAATCAGCCGAGCCGTTCAAAAATCCCGGCCGCGCCCATTCCGCCGCCGATACACATGCTGACGATGCCGTAACGACCGCCACGACGACCAAGTTCGTCGATCAACTGGGTCGTCAGCTTGGCGCCAGTGCAGCCGAGCGGGTGGCCAAGTGCAATCGCACCACCATGGACGTTGACTTTGTCCTCTGGGATACCGACGGACTGCAACGAGTACAGGAACTGGCTGGCGAAGGCCTCGTTGATTTCAAAGAGGTCGATATCCTCAACCTTGAGCCCGGCCAGCTTGAGCGCCTTGGGAATCGCCAGCGCCGGACCGATACCCATCTCATCGGGATGGCAGCCGGCAACCGCGAAATTGACAAAACGGGCCAGCGGCTTCAGCCCTTCAGCCTTGGCCCGGTCGGCACTCATCAAGAGTGCCGCCGCGGCGCCGTCCGACATTTGGCTGGAGTTGCCTGCGGTTACCGATCCGTCCTGCTTGAAGGCCGCACGAAGACCGCCGAGGACTTCGACGGTGGTGCCGGCGCGCGGCCCTTCGTCGGTATCGAAGACAAACGTCTGGCGGCCTTTGCCGTCGAATGACCACGCCTCGATCGGCACAATCTGATCCTTGAACGCGCCTGAGGCTACGGCGGCGGCGGCACGCTCATTGGAGATCGCCGCCCAACGGTCCTGCTCTTCGCGGCTGATACCGTAACGCGAGGCCACGTTTTCTGCCGTCTGGCCCATTGAGATGTAGGCAGCAGGGAACTCGGCGGCCAGCTTGGGATTGGGGACAATCTTGTTCCCGCCCATAGGCACCATCGACATCGACTCGGCCCCCGAGCCGATGCCGCACTCGATTTCACCGACCTGAATCCGGTTGGCAATGATTGCGATCGCCTGCAGACCCGACGAGCAATAGCGGTTTACCGTGCAGGCTGGCACCTCGTGCGGCAGACCAGCGAGGAACACGGCGTTGCGGGCGATGTTCATGCCCTGCTCGGCCTCCGGCATGGCGCAGCCCATCTGCACGTCTTCGACGAGCAGCGGGTCGATGCCAGCGCGCTTGACCACATCGGCCAGCACGGCGCCGCCCAAATCATCCGGGCGGACATTGACGAGGCTACCGCGCTTGGCCTTACCGACCGCGGTCCGGTTCGCTGCAACAATGACTGCATCTTTCATTGGTTTCCCCCTCAGTTGCGGAGCGGCTTGCCGCTCATGAGCATGTGTTGGATACGAGCCTGGGTCTTTTCTTCGCCGCAGAGGCTGAGGAAGGCTTCCCGCTCGAGGTCGAGCACATACTGTTCGTCGACGATGGTTCCTTCGGGCACGTCCGGGCCGCCGGTCAACACTTTGGCCAATTTGCCGGCGATGTGAATGTCATATTCGCTGGCCCAGCCGGCGAGCTTCATGTCGTCGGCGCCGATGAGCAGCGCCCCATAGCTACCGGCTCCGGCCAGCGAAATCTTGGCCTGCTGCGGCTTTTGATACCCGGCCAAGTCCATGGCCAGCACCCGCTGCTTGGCGGCGTGGATCGCATGGTCACGGTTGAGGACGACGGTCGTGTTCCACGGACGGAAGTGGCCCAAATCGATGGCCTCCTTGCCCGAGGTCGCAATTTTGGCGGTCGCAATGTTCTCGAAGGCGCGTTGGATATACGGTAGGTGGAGCACATTCATGCCAGCCGGGGTACCCTGCCCCAGCTTGACCAGCATCTCCTTGGTGCCGCCACCGGCCGGGATCAAGCCGACCCCGACCTCGACCAAGCCCATGTAGGATTCACCCGCCAGAACGGCATGATCCGCATGCATAGCAATTTCGCAGCCGCCGCCGAGGGCTAGGCCACCGACCGCAGCAACAACCGGCTTATGGCTGTAACGCAGCCGCATGTTGGCGTTCTGGAACTCGCGGACCATCAGGTCAAGCGCATCCCACTCCTTCTGCTGGGCCTGCATGAACACAAGCAGCAGGTTGGCGCCAGCACTGAAGGCATCGGCATGGTTGCCGATCACAACGCCCTTCCAGTCCTCGTCTTCGGCCATCTGCACTGCCGTTTGCAGGGCGCGCACGATATCGTCGTCAACGGCGTTCATCTTGGTGTGGAACTCGACCAGCAGAACCCCGTCACCCGCGTCCAGGATGGTCGCACCCGGGCTGGACTTGACGATCTTGTCGGCCTTCTTGAGATCGGGAATGAAGATCCGCTTGGGATCTTCGTCGACCTTCTTGTAGCCGCCAGCTACGAGGTCGTAGTAATAGACGCCGTCGGCCCGCTCGTCATAGAAACGTTCGGCACCGGTCGCCAGCATCTGCTTGACGTTTGCAGGCACCTTGAATCCATCGGCCTCCATGCGCTCGACCGACTCGCGGACGCCCAAGGCGTCCCACGTCTCGAACGGGCCCATTTCCCAGTTGTAGCCCCACTTCATGCCGCGGTCGATCTCAACAATCCGGTCGGCAATCTCGGGTACGAGGCCGGCACTGTACACGAGGCTCTGGGCAGTGGCCTTCCAGGCAAACTTGGCGGCCTTATCGTCGCCCTTCATCACGATCGCCTTGACGCGGTCGGCGGTCGACTCGATCCCCTTGGCGCCCTCGACGGAATCAAACTTGACCTTTTCGAGCGGCACATACTCGCCGGTTGCATGGTCGAGCACGTGGCGGGCGCCGTCGATCTTCTTGTAGAAACCGCCCTTGGTCTTGTTGCCAAGCTGCTTGCGTTCAATCATGGCGGCAATGAACGCCGGCACCTTGAATGCATCGCGGTAGGGGTCATCGGGAATCGCCGGGTGGATATTGTTGGCCACGTGGGCCAGCGTGTCGAGTCCGACCAGGTCGCCAGTCTTGAATACGGCCGATTTGGGACGCCCCATCGGCTTGCCGAGGATTGCGTCGACCTCGGGGATCGTCAGCCCTTGCTCGAGCATCAGATTGACCGTGTACATCATGCCGTAGGCGCCGATGCGGTTGGCGATGAAGTTGGGCGTATTTTTGGCCCAGATGATGCCTTTGCCGAGAACATCGGTGCCGAATTGGGCAATGAAATCGAGGACGTCCTGATCGGTGTCCTTGCCCGGAATCAGCTCGAGCAACTTCATGTAGCGGGCCGGGTTGAAGAAATGCGTCCCCAGCCAGCGCTTGCGGAATGCCTCGGGCAAGCCCTCGGCGATCGCGTCGATGTCAATACCCGAGGTATTGCTGCTGACGATCGTGTTGGGTCCGACCTTGGCCGCGACCTTGGCCATCAGGCTTTTCTTGATATCGAGGTTCTCAATGACGACCTCGACCACCCAGTCGCATTCGGCCAACTTGTCGAGGTGGTCATCGAAGTTGCCCGGAATCACCAGCTCGGCGTCGTTGGGGCTATAGAAGGCGGCGGGCTTGGACTTGAGTGCGGCCTTAAGGTTGTCTTTGGCGATCTTGCTGCGATCCTTGCCCTCTTTGGGCGGAATATCGAGCAGATATGTTTTGATACCCGCGCCGGCGAGAACCGCAGCAATGCCGCTGCCCATCACGCCAGACCCGAGTACCGCAGCCGTTTCGATTCTGCGCTTCGCCATGTCGAAACCCTTTCCGGACAGTCGGTATGGAACGAAAAATGGCCCCGGCATCGGGAACCAAGAAATTCTGAATCACCGTTCAACATCCTAGCGGATTCTGCTCGGTTCGTCCACTGTGCGTGCACACCGCCCGATGGCGGCGGACCTCAGGCCGGGCCGGGCAAAAAGACCGGTGCGAAGCCGCCGCCCGGCGTGCGCATGTTGGCTGCTTGCCCATGCCAGAGCCTTGCGGCAAGCCATTGCACCTGCCCCTGCCAGGTCCAGTTCCGCAGGTCGGCGCGCAGACGACAGGCGCCCTCGGGACCTTCGGCTTCGATTTCCTGGGCCGGTGTGAGCCGCTGTGCCACGTAGTCGCCGGCGATCACCTCGGCAAATCGGCCGCGCGTCACCTTGTCGCCACGGTACACGGCACGGCTGCCGTAGCCGGATGCGGGTTTGAAGAACCATTGGCGCCGGCCGTGCCATAACTCTTCAGCCGTGTCCGGGCTCACGGCGACCGTCTTGGGTACATGTGCGGCCAGTAGATCGATGTCGCCCGCCGAAGCCCCTAGGGCCGCGAGGGTCGGCGCGTCGGACAGCGCAACCAGATGCCGCTTGTCGGCGTAACGTGCCCACGCACCGGGATGCGGCGTCACGGTGGCCATTCCCTCCCGCCAGGCTCGAGCCAACGTCTGGTGATTCGGCTCGGCAAGCCGAAAATCGACCAGCCGATTGTACACAAGGTCGACCGGGCCGTCCGGCCCGACAAGGCGGTCACCCTTGATCGTCAAATCATCCGGGGCGCAGACGCTTGCAGCCAGTCCGGCCGATTCGAATAGCGCACGAAACAGGGCGAATTCGGGAAACAAAAACTGCGCCGCGGGGTCGTCGTCAACGATGGCGATGCGCTTGAGCGGATCATCGCCGACTCGCCGCCGATGCTCGGCTGCAAACATCGCGATGATCGCCGCCTCCAGCCCCTCGGTATCGTAAGGCGCCCGCATCCAGGCAGCCCCAGCCTGGCAGCAGGCCCGATGGGCGCGCACGATGGCCAGAGCCAACAGGATGCCCCCGGCGTTGGTATTGATCTCAATCAGCCGCGGCCCCTCGGGTGTCAGATGAAAATCAAACCCTGTAAAGACGCCGCAGGGGGCACCGCCGGCGCCGTCAAATACCTCGGGATGACGTGCCGCCACCCGCCGTTGCCAACCCGGCAGGCCTGTAACACGCTCGACGGCCGCCGCGACGGCCGCCATGGCCGCCACGTCGCGCGGCTCCACCCAAACAGGTGTCGATGCCGCCACTCCACGCGGCCAATCAGGCTCGTGCAGGCCGGGTACGCGCAACTGCAATTCGGCGTGCAGGCTGCCCAAGTCGAGGGTGGCCGGCTGGCCAGGAACACGGACACAGCTCAAGCCGCACCTCCCCCCGCCGATAGCTCCTCGCGGCGCGCCAGCCAAGCGTGGCCCGCCACGGCCGCCAGCACGCCCGCGCCGCCGACGAGAACGCGCGGCGCAACCGGCTCGGCTAGTACAAGCCAGACCCAGAGCGGCCCGGCCACGGTTTCGATTAGCATGAAGAGCCCCGTTTCGGCTGCCGGCAACGCCCGCGTGGCCGAGGTCAACAGGCTCAGCGACACCGGCAGCAACACGGCGCCCATCACGAGCATGGCCGCTAGGCCCAGCGGCGGCGGTGGGGTGAATGACGCAAAGGGCAAAGCAACCAGCAAGGTAACGCCCCCAGCAATCCCGACCGCAGGCACGCGAGGAATGCTGGGATAACGGCGTAGCCAGTTGAGGTTGAGTGCCATCAAAAAGGCCCCCGCCAGTGCCACGACTTCGCCGATCCCGAAGCCGCCGCCGACCCGATCGCCGAACGCGAACGCCACACTCGCGGCCGCCATCGCAACGGCCAACCACGTGCGCAGCGGGACACGATCACGGCCGATGATGCCGCCGAGCAGCGCCGCCTGCAGGGGTGCTGTGGTCAGCAAAATCAGCGCATTGGCAACGCTGCCGGCCGCGTCGATGGCCCAGACGAACAGCCCGCTGTCGACCCCGAGGATGATCGCCGACACCCAAAACGGCCAACTGTGCAGGACCGCCCGGTGGCGTAGGAGGGTCCACATGCCGAGTCCGGCAAATGTCAGCGCACCACGCCAAACAAGGATATCGGGTGCCGGCACGCCAGCCAACCGCACATGCAACGCGTCAAAACTGAGCAGCAGCACGCCCAGCGCCGCCAGCGCGCGGGCGCGGCGGGGGGAGTCGAAGAGGTTGGCGGGGGCGGTGGAAGGCACAGGTCATGGTACACGATGGGGGGGGCAGATAGTGCCGGAGGTTGTTCCCCGCCTATTGTAAACATTCGCTATTGGAAAACCCGGCACCTACTTGTCGAGCAGCCCCTTGAACGGGTGCCACGTCGCCGGGCGATCGGGTTCGGCCGGGGCGCTGCCCTTGAGCGCTGCCGCCGCCAAGTCGCGGTCGTGGGCGTTTTCGTGGCAGTAGATGCAAAGGAGTTCCCAGTTGGAACCATCCGGCGGGTTGTCGTCGTGGTTGTGATTATTGTTGTTCACCGTAAGCTGCTGCACGTTGCCATTATCGAAGCTTCGCCCACAGTGCGTAAA